>NZ_JASBQZ010000005.1:0-257187 GCF_029960685.1 Pseudomonas sp. AL10 | reverse complement strand
CAACTTCAACCACTTGCGCTTGCGATCTCTCGTAAGCGGGAGGCGAATTCTACAGCGTTACACGCTGCTGTCAACACCTCTTTTTCAACTTCCTTTTGGCTTCGATGAACTGAAGCAACTTGCTGTCGAGAACTGCGTAACTCATTGTTTACCAAGGAGTTTTCCGTTTCGACTGCGCCGGAAGTGGGGCGAATTATAGGCTTCTAGAATCTGCCGTCAAGGCTTAATTACGCTTTTGTTGCAGAAGGCGCTTTTTTAGCAATAAGGCGAGGGATTCGTCGCGTCACCGGCGGCACCCGCAGCAACAGAAGCAGCGCACCTATAGAAGCGTAGATAGCCCACTCCTTCAGATCCGCCCGCACTATCCATAACATGTGCAGCAAACCGAGCCCAAGAATCACATAGACCAGGCGATGCAGCTTCTTCCAGCGGCTCCCCAACCGGCGCTGGCTGTAGCGGTTCGACGTGACGGCCAGCATCAGGAGAGCAACAAACCCCAGCGCACCCACAATGATGTAGGGCCGCTTGCTCAACTCTACGCCGAGCTGCGACCAATCCAGCCCCAGGACAAATACGCAATAGGCCGCCAGGTGCAGCACGACATAAGCAAAGCACCACAGGCCCAACTGTCGACGCACCGCTATCCACCCCGCCCAACCGCTCAACTTCTGCAGCGGCGTCATGGCAAGTGTGATCAGCAACAGAATCAACGTTCCCAAACCCAATCGATCGACGAGCACCTTGCCAGGGTCAGGCCCCAGCGCGGAACTCCACGCCTCATACAACCAGAGCAATGGCCACACTGCAGCGGCTACAAACACGCCGATGCGCCAGATGGGATAGCGCATCAGTAGTTCTTCCGCAGATCGAGGCCTGTATATAAAGAAGCGACCTCATCCGAATAGCCATTGAACATCTGCGTCTCGCGCACATTCGGACTAAACAGGCCGCTCGGCAGACGGCGCTCCCGCGCCTGGGTCCAGCGTGGATGATCCACCGTAGGGTTCACATTCGCATAAAACCCATACTCATCAGCCGCAATACTTTGCCAGGTGGTTTTCGGCTGCTCACTGACCAGGCTGATCCGCACGATGGACTTCACACTCTTGAAGCCATACTTCCACGGCACCACCAAACGCAAAGGCGCACCATTCTGGTTGGGCAACTCCCGCCCATACATACCCACAGCCAGGATCGCCAGCGGATTCATCGCCTCATCCAGGCGCAGCCCTTCCACATAAGGCCAGTCGATCAAGCCGAAACTTGAGCGTTGCCCAGGCATGCTCTTGGGATCCTGAAGGGTTTCAAAACGGATGTACTTGGCTTTGGAGGTTGGCTCGACCTGCTTGAGCAACGCCGAGATGGGAAAGCCTATCCACGGAATCACCATGGACCATGCCTCGACACAACGCAGGCGGTAGATGCGCTCTTCCAATTCATAGGGCTTCATGAAGTCCTCCAGAGCATAGCGCCCAGGCTTTGCGACTTCACCATCTATCACCACGCTCCAGGGCTGCGTCTTGAGCGAGCCCGCATTCGTCGCCGGGTCGCCCTTGCCTGTCCCGAACTCATAGAAGTTGTTGTAGTGGGTGGCGTCCTTGAACGGCGTGATGGCCTCATCCTTGACCGTCACCGCCTGCCACTTCGTATTCGGAAGTTTTTCGGTAAACCAGCCGGGCGCGCTGCCCGGCTCGACGTCGGCATACCGCGCAGCATCGCCCGCACTGGCCCAACGCGGCAAGCTGCTGGCGGCAATACCGGCAAGCGCACCGCCGAGCAGGCTGCGGCGAGAGAGGTAGAAAGATTCAGGCGTGACATCCGATTCGTGACAATCGGACGCTTTGGGTAATTTGATTAACATGGTAACTCCGCAGCGTTGGAGAACTGATGCACCAATAGACTGCGGAGTATGGGGGAAATTACATTAAGGCAATGTTTTGTCCCGACGCAGACGCAACAAGTACTGAATAGGGCCCGAAGCGGCGTAGGCCAGGAACGCCAGCAGCAGGATACGCGGTGGATCACTGAACACGACCGCGAACACCAGCACCACGACAAGGATGGCCACGAAAGGCACGCGCCCCTTGAGGTCGAACTCCTTGAAGCTGTTGTACTTGATATTGCTGACCATCAGCATGCCGGCCGCCGCCACCATCAGGGCAACCAGGAACGACATCTTCGACCCTTGAATCCCGTAGTCACTGAACGCCCAGACAATCCCCGCGACAACACCCGCCGCTGCCGGGCTGGCAAGGCCGATGAAGTAGCGTTTGTCGGCAGTCCCCACCTGGGTGTTGAAGCGCGCCAGGCGCAAAGCGGCGCCCGCGACATAGATGAAGGCAACCATCCAGCCGACCTTGCCCATGTCACCCAATGCCCAGGCAAACGCCAGCAGTGCGGGAGCGACACCAAAGGCAACCATGTCCGACAGCGAGTCGTACTCGGCGCCGAAGGCACTTTGGGTATTGGTCATACGCGCCACACGCCCGTCCAGGCCGTCGAGCACCATGGCCACGAAGATTGCGATCGCGGCAAAACCGAAGTATTTGCTGGCACTCGCCGCATCACCCGCCGCCAGCGCACTCTGGGCACTCATGGAGTTGATGATGGAATAGAAGCCGGCAAACAGGTTCGCCGTGGTGAACAGGTTGGGCAGCAGATAGATGCCACGATGCCGGACCTTGCGGCCTTCGGCGTCATGCCCTTCTTCGACATGTTCATCGATCGGCAGCATGCTTTCGGCGTCGGAAGCCTGATGTGGCTCTTCGGGACGTTCGCTCATGGACTTTACCTTGCAACGGTGTGAAAAAAATTCGACAGATACTTGCAGCGACTGTTCGCCTGCAAACGATGCAGCTTTATACCAGAACCGGCCCTCCAAACGAAAAAACGCGGCCTAAGCCGCGTTTTCCCTCGATGCGTACGACTTAGTTCTTGGCTTTGTCGACGATCTTGTTGGCACCGATCCACGGCATCATGGAGCGCAGTTGCTCGCCGATGACTTCGATACCGTGAGCGGCGTTGTTACGACGCTTGGCGGTCATCGAAGGGTAGCCGGTAGCGCCTTCGCTGATGAACATTTTGGCGTATTCGCCGTCCTGAATACGTTTCAGGGCGTTGCGCATGGCCTGACGGGACTCGGCGTTGATTACTTCAGGGCCGGTCACGTACTCGCCGTATTCGGCGTTGTTGGAGATCGAGTAGTTCATGTTGGCGATGCCGCCTTCGTACATGAGGTCAACGATCAGCTTCAGTTCGTGCAGGCATTCGAAGTAGGCCATTTCCGGCGCGTAGCCAGCTTCAACCAGGGTTTCGAAACCAGCTTTTACCAGCTCAACAGTACCACCGCACAGAACGGCTTGTTCGCCGAACAGGTCGGTTTCGGTCTCGTCCTTGAAGGTGGTTTCGATGATGCCGGTACGACCGCCACCCACGCCAGCAGCGTAGGACAGTGCAACGTTCTTGGCGTTGCCCGACGCGTCCTGGTAGATCGCGATCAGGTCAGGGATACCGCCGCCTTTGACGAACTCGGAACGCACGGTGTGGCCCGGTGCTTTCGGCGCGATCATGATCACGTCGAGGTCAGCGCGTGGCACAACCTGGTTGTAGTGAATCGCGAAGCCGTGGGAGAAGGCCAGGGTGGCGCCCTTCTTGATGTTCGGCTCGATTTCGTTCTTGTACAGCGAGGACTGGAACTCGTCCGGGGTCAGGATCATGACCAGGTCGGCAGCCGCAACAGCCGAAGCAACGTCAGTCACTTTCAGGCCATGAGCTTCAGCCTTGGCAACAGTAGCCGAGCCTTTACGCAGGCCAACAGTCACGTCAACGCCGGAATCTTTCAGGTTGCACGCTTGGGCGTGGCCCTGGGAACCGTAGCCGATGATGGCGACTTTCTTGCCCTGGATGATCGACAGGTCACAATCTTTATCGTAATAAACTTTCATGAGGTTCCTCTATATATCCAGGCCGTAAGGCCATTCGCTAATTGGGTTAGATGCTGAGTACTTTGTCGCCACGGGCTATCCCGGTGACACCACTGCGTACGGTTTCCAGAATCGAGGCCGTCCCGATCGACTGGATGAAGCTGTCCAGTTTGTCGCTGGTACCGGTCAGTTGAACGGTATAAACGCTGGCGCTCACATCGACGATCTGCCCGCGATAAATATCGGTAGTGCGTTTGATCTCGGCACGTTGGGCACCCGTGGCCTTGACCTTGACCAGCATCAGCTCGCGCTCGATGTGAGCGCTTTCCGACAAGTCGACCAGCTTGACCACTTCGATCAGCTTGTTGAGGTTCTTGGTGATCTGCTCGATCACCTCATCGTGACCCACGGTGGTCAACGTCAGGCGCGACAGGGTCGGGTCTTCGGTTGGGGCCACGGTCAGGCTTTCGATGTTGTAGTTGCGTTGCGAAAACAGGCCGACAACACGAGACAGAGCGCCGGGTTCGTTCTCCAGAAGCAGGGAGATAATATGCCGCATGATTAAGTACGCTCCGTCTTGTTCAGCCACATGTCGCGCATAGAGCCGTCTTTGATCTGCATCGGGTAGACGTGCTCGCTGGTATCCACCTGAATATCGATGAACACCAGGCGGTCCTTCATGGCGAACGCCTCTTCCATTTTCGGCTTCAGATCTTTCAGATCGTTGATGCGAATGCCGACGTGGCCATAGGCTTCAACCAATTTGACGAAGTCTGGCAACGATTCCATGTAGGAATGGGAGTGACGGCTACCGTAGCTCATGTCCTGCCACTGACGAACCATGCCCAGTACGCCGTTGTTCAAGCAGACGATCTTCACCGGAAGGCCGTACTGCAGGCACGTCGACAGTTCCTGGATGTTCATCTGGATGCTGCCTTCGCCCGTCACACAGGCAACGTCGGCATCCGGGAAGCTCAGCTTCACACCCATGGCCGCAGGGAAACCAAAGCCCATCGTGCCCAGGCCACCAGAGTTGATCCAGCGGTTAGGCTTGTCGAACTTGTAGTACTGCGCCGCGAACATCTGGTGCTGGCCTACGTCGGAGGTCACAAAGGCGTCGCCCTTGGTCACTTCGCACAGGGTTTCGATCACGGTTTGCGGCTTGATGATGCTGCCGTCGCCCTTGTCGTAAGGGAACAGGCCGCGATCACCGCGCCATTCGTCGATCTGCTTCCACCAGCTGGCAACGGATTCCTTGTTCGGCGTTTCGCCGATGTCCTTGAGCGCAGCGACCATTTCGGTCAGTACGCTTTCTACAGGACCCACGATCGGCACATCGGCCTTGATGGTCTTGGAGATGGACGCCGGGTCGATGTCGATATGGATGATCTTGGCATTCGGGCAGAATTTGCTCGCGCCGTTGATCACCCGGTCATCGAACCGCGCGCCCACGGCCAGGATCACATCGGCGTGGTGCATGGTGAGGTTGGCGGTGTAGCTGCCGTGCATACCGAGCATGCCGACGAACTGACGGTCCGAACCCGGGAATGCGCCGAGGCCCATCAGGGTGTTGGTCACCGGCAGGTTGAGCAGCTTGGCCAGTTCGGTCAACGGAGCAGAACCGCCACCCAGAATCACGCCACCACCGGAGTACAGCACAGGACGCTTGGCCGCCAGGAGCATTTCTGCCGCCTTGCGGATTTGCCCCGAGTGCCCACGCACGGCCGGGCTGTAGGAACGCAGCTTGGCTTTTTTCGGGAAGACGTATTCGAACTTCTCGGCCGGGTTGGTCATGTCTTTCGGGATATCGACCACTACCGGGCCCGGGCGACCGGACTGGGCAAGGTAGAACGCCTTTTTCATGACATCCGGGATTTCCGAGGGATGCTTGATCATGAAGCTGTGTTTCACGATCGGCCGGGAAATACCGATCATGTCGGTTTCCTGGAATGCATCGGTGCCGACCATAGTGCTAGGCACCTGACCAGAGATGATCACCATCGGAATGGAGTCCATATAGGCAGTCGCGATGCCGGTAATGGCATTGGTTGCGCCTGGGCCGGACGTTACCAGTACCACGCCGGCTTTACCGGTGGCACGGGCGTAACCGTCAGCCATATGGGTCGCGGCCTGTTCGTGGCGAACCAGGATGTGGGTAACAGCCGGTTCCTTGAACAGTGCGTCGTAGACATGCAGCAGAGCACCACCTGGGTACCCGTAGATATAGTCGACGCCTTCGTCACGCAAAAAGCGGACGAGCATCTCACCGCCAGATAAAAGCTCCACGTTGTTCACCTCTAAAACGCCAGAATACCGTCCGTTAAAAACCGACGGGTCTTAATAGGTTTACTTCTCAACAGAGCATGAGCGACGGTGGTCGCCGACTACGTCAGCACTGACTGAGCAAGTATTGGGATCGTCCCAAGTGTTGCGGGCTTTTCCCACCCAGCGCGAGGTAACGCGTTGCGGGTGTTACAGGTCGGCGCGGATGTGCGCCTCATGATCTGCTGAGCGGGCCTGCTTCTGGCAGTCCCGATACAGCGGACTTTGGATTCTTCTGTTTCACGCCCTTCAAGTCAAGCAATAATTGCGCTTTTTTCCAACTAAGCGCATGAGAACGTAGAAGAAAGGGCTTTGAGGAGGGATAAAACTCGCCTGAATGTCGTCAAGCGGTAGAAATGTGCGCAAGACTGCCGGAAAAACCGGCAGTCAGGCAATTAACGAGCGTCGACGATCAATTGATCGAACTTTTTCAGCGCGTTACGCAAGCCGAGGCTCTCCCGCGGTCGGTCGGCGTAGACCATCTCGGCCATTTCCAGGATCCCCGACGCATTCGGCAAGGGCAGGTCCTGCTCCAGGATCTGCTTCATACGCGCGAGGAAGATCCATTGCAGCCACTGATGGAAGTCCAGGGTATCGACGGAAAAGGGCTCGACACTGCTGAGGGCTTCAGCGCCAGGGGAAACTTCATCCCACCAGCCCTGTACGCGCAGTTCGCGCTCGATCAGCAATAACTGCTCGGCGATCGCGGGGAAACGCGCATCCATCAGAGACTGACCTTGGCTTTTTGCCGCGCCTGGGCTGCACCGGCGGCATCCCCTTGGGCGGCACGTGCATCACCGATCAACGCCCACAGGCTGGCTTGCAGGTCTGGACGGCCATTGGCCAGGCTCAGGCCGCGACGAGCGAACTGCTCCGCTTGGGGCGCATCGCCCTGGGCCATGCGCACCTGGGCCAGGCGATAGAGCACTTGTGGCTCACGCGGCGCCACGCGCTGGGCACGTTCAAGGCTCGACGAGGCGCCGTTCAAGTCGCCACCGGCCTGCTGCTGCTGAGCGGTGGTGAGCAACGCCAGCACCGGGCCATCCAGTTGTTCGTCAGCCGACAACCCACCCGCATTGGACGATGACGGAATACCGCTCGGCGTCGAAGGCATGTTGTAGGTGCCCTGGTTGACCGGCGCGGTTTGAATCGGCGTGGAGTTCACCGGCCCGGAAGTGCTCGGGCCTGGGGTCCATGGCTCGGCACTGATAGGCGCCGAGGTTGCAGCCCCACTGCCTGGCACCATCACCACGACGCCGGAATCCTGGGGAATGGCCTGGGGTGCAGCTTGGGCAGGCCGTTTGACCACGGTCTGACGGAAGCCGCCATTGGCCGAAATGCGGTCGCTATTGGAGACGGACGTGCTTGAGTCCACCACAGGGATAGAGCCGCGCTGCACGCTGGAGCAACCGCCGAGCAAAGCCAGAGCCGTAATGGCTGGAATCCACAACTTGTTCACTTGAAACCCTCTTTGCTTAATTCATCCAGCCCTTGACCCAATCCATCACCGATTCCGCGTCAGCAGGTGTACTGCCACTGCACGCGGCGCCGGGTGGTGGTTCGCTGCCGCGAATATACGGCATCTGCACCGCGCCCGGACAGTTGGCGTCGGAGCCTTGGCCGGTGTGCGGATCAATCCAGGCCTGCACGATATTGTCCGGCTGCGGCATGTTGAGCGGCAACGGATCAGCCTTGCGCATGAAACTGGTCCATACCTGCAACGCGCCGGTCGCACCGGTGAACGGCGTCTTGCCGTTATCGTCGCGCCCCAGCCACACCACGGCCAGTACATCCTGGCCGAACCCTGCGAACCAGCTGTCGCGGGAGTCGTTACTGGTACCGGTCTTGCCGGCCAGGGTCAGGTTCGACGGCAGCACGCTGTAGACCGAACGCCCTGTACCCTCCCGCATCACGCGCTGCATGGCGTTCTGGATCAGGTAAATGGAACCCGCGTCGAAGCGCTGCTGAATCTGGAACGGGTAGCGCTTGAGCGGTTCGCCATCGGCGGTCAGCACACTGCGAATACCGCGCATCGGCGTGTTGAAGCCACCATTGGCCAGGGTCTGGTACATGGTGGTCACTTCCATCGGCGTCATGGCCGCAGCGCCCAAAAGCATGGATGGGAATGCAGGGAACTCACGCTCCACCCCCAGTCGCGCTATGGTTTTCAGGACATTTGGCACGCCTACCTCAAGCCCCAGGCGCGAGGTCGAAATATTGTAGGAATGCGCCAGCCCTTGATACAGGAACACCGTGCCATGGGAGCGGCGGTCGAAGTTCTTGGGGGTCCATACCTGGCCATCCGCACCTTTGACCGACAGCGGGTCATCGGACAGCCAACTGGTCAGCGTGTACTTGCTGGGTTTTTCCAGTGCTGTGAGGTAGACCGCGGGCTTGACCAGCGAGCCAATTGGCCGCACGGCATCCAGTGCGCGGTTGAAACCGGCGAAACTGGCCTGCCGGCTGCCGATCATGGCCTGGACTTCGCCGGTTTCCGGGTTGGTCACGACCATGGCGGCTTCGACTTCATCCGAGCCTTTACGGCCGGTCAGGCGCTTGAAGGTGTCGTTGACCGACGCTTCGGCCTTCATCTGCAGGATGGGGTCGAAGCTGGTGAAGATCCGCAGGCCCTCTTCGGTCAAGTCTTCGTCGCGGTAGTCTTCGCGCAGTTGGCGCTTGACCAAGTCGATAAAGCCAGGGAATGAGCTATCCGCCAGCTTGCCGCGAGTGGTCACACCCAGTGGCATTTTTTTCGCAGCGGCTACTTGTTCAGCGGTAGCGACACCCTGCTGCTCCAGCACATCGAGCACCAGGTTGCGACGTTCAAGCGCACGCTCCGGGTTGCGGCGCGGGTTGTAATAGGACGGCCCCTTCACCATCCCCACCAGCAACGCGACCTGATGCAACTTCAACTCGGACAACGGCTGCCCGAAGAAGAACTGGCTGGCCAGGCCGAAACCGTGCACGGCGCGCTGGCCATCCTGCCCGACGAATACCTCGTTGAGGTAGGCCTCGAGGATTTCCTGCTTGCTGTAATGCAGCTCCAGCAACATCGCCATCATGGCTTCGGTGAGTTTACGGGTGAGGCTGCGTTCGTTGGTCAGGTAGAAGTTCTTGACCAATTGTTGCGTCAACGTACTGCCGCCCTGGGTCATCTTGCCGCCGGAGGTGTTGACCCAGATAGCACGGGCGATCGACTTCGGCGAGACACCCCAGTGGCTATAGAAATCGCGGTCTTCGACAGCGACCAGGGTTTCCAGCAGGTACGGCGGCACCTGATCGAGCTTGATCAGGATGCGATCTTCAAGGTTTTTCGGGTAAATACCGCCGATCAGCAACGGTTCAAGACGCACCACCGGCAGCTTGGAGCCATTGAGCGACGACAGCTCAGCCACATAGTCGCCAGAGAAACGCACGCGCACCGGCTGGGCTTTTTCCAGGCCTTCGTAGAACTGGAAGCCACGGGTGTTCAGGTCGACGGTATTACCGCTGACCGCAGCAGCGCCGGGGCCATTGCTCACAGGTTCGCGGCGGTAGCCCAGTGCATCGAGCTCGGTGAGGAAATCTTCCTTGCTGAGCTTCTGGCCAGAGAACAGTTCCAGCGGGCGTGCATACACCTTGGCCGGAATCGTCCAGCGCTTGCCGGAGAATTTTTCCTGCACCACGGCATCGAGGTACACCGCAAGGCCAGCGACCGCCACAAGGCCCACCAGGCCAAGCTTGATCACCCAGCCCAGCCAAGGGCGCGGGCCGCGGGAAGGAGGTTTTTTACGGGAACGGGGAGATCGGGTTCGAGTCATGGCGGCGGATTATACGCACTTTATTGATGATCAACATGAGCCGGACAGCGGTTTGCACGACTGGCATCAGCAGCCATAATGCCCCCCATGATTTTCCCCAGACTTTGAAGGATCGCCCGTGAGCCAGACCCTGATCGCTGCCCTGCAAAACCCGGCCTTGTACCCTCATCCGGTTGACGCGTTTCAAGTCATCGAGACCCATATTTCCTGGGTGATACTGACGGGCCCCTATGCATATAAGCTGAAGAAACCGATGAACTTCGGCTTCCTGGACTTCACCAATCTGGACGACCGCGGGCATTTCTGCCGCGAGGAACTGCGCCTCAACCAGCGCCTGACCGAAGATTTGTATCTTGAAGTGTTGCCGATTACCGGCACTGCCGAGGCACCGCAACTGGGTGGCGACGGCCCGGCCATCGAATACGCGCTGAAAATGCGTCAGTTCCCGCAAAGCCAGATGCTCAGCACCCTGCAAGCCAACGGCGAACTGACCAGCGCGCACATCGATGAGATGGCCAAACAGATTGCCCAGTTCCACCTCCATGCCCCTCAAGTCCCACAAGACCACCCGGCCGGCACGCCGCAGGAAGTAATGGCGCCGGTACGCCAGAACTTTGACCAGATCCGCCCGTTCCTCAGCGACAAGGCCGACCTGACGCAACTGGAGGCTCTGCAAGCCTGGGCTGAAAGCAGCTTCGAACGCCTCAAGCCTCTGCTTGCGCAGCGCAAGCTCGACGGCTATACCCGTGAATGCCACGGCGATATCCACCTGGGCAACGCCACCCTGATCGATGGCCGCGTGGTGATCTTCGACTGCATCGAGTTCAACGAGCCTTTCCGCTTTACCGACGTGTACGCCGACACCGCCTTTTTGGCCATGGACCTGGAAGATCGCGGCCTCAAATGCCTGGCACGGCGCTTTATCAGCCAGTACCTGGAACTGACCGGTGACTACCAGGGCCTGGAGCTGCTGAACTTCTATAAAGCCTACCGTGCGCTGGTGCGCGCCAAGGTTGCACTGTTCAGCATGCCGAGCGAAGCCAACCCGGTGCAACGCGCTACCACCCTGCGCCAGTACCGCAACTACGCCAACCTGGCGGAGAGCTACAGCACCATTCCTTCGCGTTTCCTGGCAATCACCCACGGTGTTTCAGCCGTGGGCAAGAGCCACGTGGCCATGCGCCTGGTCGAAGCCCTGGGCGCCATCCGCCTGCGCTCGGATGTAGAGCGCAAGCGCCTGTTTGGCGAGCAGCAGGTGGAGAACACCCTGCAGGCCGGCATTTACAATCAGGACGCCAGCGCTGCCACCTACGCACGCCTGAACGAGATTGCCGACACCGTGCTGCGCGCCGGCTACCCGGTAGTGCTGGATGCCACGTTCTTGAAACGCGCACAGCGTGACGCCGCCGCCCAGGTTGCCGAAGCCACTGGCGCGCCGTTCCTGATCCTCGACTGCAACGCCCCGCACGCCGTTATCACCAGTTGGCTGGCCCAACGCCAGGCGGATAAAAACGATCCGTCCGACGCCACACTGGCCGTTATCGAAGAACAACAAGCCAGTCGTGATCCGCTGACTGCCGAGGAGCTGCTGCTCAGCAAGCGTGTCGAGACCAATGAAAGCGGGACGCTCGACGCCTTGGTCGGGCATATCCGCCAGCGTCTGCCGGGCCTGTAAGAAATATTTCTTGGTCGTGTCGCCGTCTTCGGCGCGCGACCTCGCGATAGTGGCACTATACTGGCTCCATAACACCAGCCAGAGTCGCGATCATGAGTCAGCCCAAGCTTCTTGATACCCCGCTCTACGCCCTCCTGCATAAGGACGATATCCGCGGCTTCAACCAGGAGCGCCCTGAGAACGGCACCATCGACATGCGCGGTGGCGACTTTCGCGGGTTGGACCTGCGCGACCTGAACGCCACGGGTGTTGATTTTACCGACGCCTATTTTCGCTCTGCCGACCTGCGCGGCCTGGACTTGCGTGGCTGCTCACTGGAAGGCGCCAGCCTGGCCCATGCACAGATTTCGGGTGCTTATTTCCCGCCCGAACTCACGGCTGACGAAATACTTATGTCAGTCAATTTCGGTACTCGCCTGCGCTACCGCACCAAGTAACCCCACACACTGAGTGACGGCCACATCCCCTGCCTGGCGGGCGCGTTGCGCCTATCTGCGAGCAAGCGCCGTCGCGCCATTCTTATAAGCTTTTCAGCCCTTCCTGACCAAAGAACCACGCTTTTCCTACTGAGCGCTACACTCATTTTCAGGCTGCCTGGTCACGACACCCACCGCACCATTCGGCCAACGCAAGGAGGCTTGATGAACGATGAGCTGCAACACCTGAAAAACCTTGGCAAGACGTCAGCGCAGTGGCTGCATGCGGTGGGCATCCACAGCGCGTCCGACTTGCGTCGGCTGGGGGCGGTCGATGCCTACCGAGCCGTGCGCACGCGCGGGTTTCGAGCCTCGAAGGTTCTGCTGTATGCGATTGAAGGGGCATTGATGGATGTGCACTGGAACGACATACCCACGGAGCGCAAGGAGGCCTTGAACCGTCAGCTGGAAGCGATTTCAGTGCATCAGAAGAACTAGAGTGGCACTCAAACCCAGTGTTTACGGGCATTACAAACGAGCGTTTGAGAAAACTACATGAGCCAGAAAAACAAATGTTGACTCTCAAATGAGAATCGTTATGATTATCACAACTGGTCGCGAGATCAGCCGATAACTGAAAGACCATTGGTTCGGACTCTCAGATTATCTCCTCATCAGGCTAATCACGGTTATTTGACCCGGCTCTTGCCGGGTCTTTTTTTGCCCGTGAATTAACCCGCCTCAGCGCGCAATGATCAGCGGATGCCCACGCTCCGGATGCAGCTGTACCAGCACATCCAGGCCGAATACAGCCTTGAGCGGCTCAGGTTGCAAGACTTTGGAGGGCGTATCCAACGCGTGAGGGCGGCCGTTTTCCAGCAACAGGATCCGGTCGCAGTAACGCGCTGCCAGGTTCAAGTCATGCAGAATGACCAGCACCGCAGCGCCTCTGTCGGCGAAATGTCGGATAGCTTGTAAGGTGGTGTGTTGGTGCAGGGGGTCGAGCATCGACGTGGGTTCATCCAGCAACAATGTCTGCCCCGCTTCACCTGGCCATAACTGCGCCAATACCCGCGCCAGGTGCACACGTTGCCGCTCGCCGCCGGACAACGCCAGGTAACTGCGGCCACTCAGGTGGCCGACATCCGCCGCTTGCAGGGCCGCGCTGATGATTTCGTCGTCGCGCACTCGCCCGGTCTGATGGGGCAAGCGGCCCATGCCCACCACCTCTTCGACACGAAAAGCAAAATCCAGGGTGGAAGATTGTGGCAGTACCGCCAGGCGCTGGGCACGCTGCGCGCCGGTCATGTGCTTGAGCGCCTGGTGATCCAGCCAGACCTTGCCCTGATCCGGCTGCAACTCCCCGCACAGCGCCCCAAGCAAGGTGCTTTTGCCGGCGCCATTGGGGCCCAGAACGCCCAGCACTTCGCCCGGCAAAAGGTCCAAGGTGATATCGGCCAGCACGGTTTTCCCACCACGCCGGATCTGCAACGCTTCTACCCGCAACATCAGGCGCGCCCTCGTAACAATAAATAGAGGAAAAACGGCGCACCGATAAACGCGGTGACAATACCGATCGGCAGCTCCGCCGGCGCCAACGCCAGGCGCGCCACCAGGTCCGCAAACAACAGCAGGCTCGCCCCCGCCAATACTGAGGCCGGTAACAACACCCGATGATCCGGCCCCGCCAGCAACCGCACCAGATGGGGTACCACCAACCCGACAAAACCAATCATGCCCGCCGCCGCCACTGCAGCGCCAACGCCTAAAGCCGTACAGAACACCAGCTCACGCTTGAGCCTTTCAACATCAATACCCAGATGATTGGCCTCAGACTCACCCAACAGCAGCGCATTCAGCGCCTTGGCCCGGCGCGGCAACCACAGCGCCACGCCCGCGCTCACCAGCAGCAAGGGCCACAACCGCGAGTAACTTGCGCCATTGAGGCTGCCCAGGTTCCAGAACGTCAGGGTGCGTAACGTGGCGTCGTCAGCCAAATAGGTAAAGAGCCCCACCGCAGAACCGGCCAGGGCCGTCAGGGCGATACCGGCGAGCAACATCGTCGCGACATTGGTCTGGCCATTGCGACGTCCCAGACGATAGACCAGCGCCGTAACGCCCAGGCCGCCGAGAAATGCGCACAGCGACAATAGATACGGCCCGAATGCCTCCGGCAGCCCGCCAAAGAACGAGCCACCAACAATCGCCACCGCCGCCCCCAGCGCTGCGCCGCTTGACACACCGACCAAGCCAGGATCGGCCAGCGGATTGCGAAACAACCCCTGCATCGCCACACCCGACAACGCCAGCACACCGCCGACCGCCAGCCCCAACAGGGTGCGCGGCAAGCGAATCTGCCCCAGGATCAACTCGGCCTGCTCCAATCCTTGCGGCTCAATAGGTACGCCCATCAGTCTTAACGCAGCCCTGAGCGTGTCCACTAACGGCAGGCTGACCGGCCCCAGTGCCAATGAGAGCCAGATCGCCAATACACACAGCAGCGACAGCCCGATAAACAGCGTTTTTGGCTTAACCAGAGTGGTCATGGAGCAGGCTTGGCCTGGGACGGATAAAAGCCGGCAGACAGTTTCTCCAGGCTTTGCGGCAATCGCGGCCCCAGGCCACCTACCAGCAAGGTCGGATCCAGCTCAAAGACTCGGTCGCTCTTGGCTGCCGGCGTAGAAGCAAGGATCGGATTTTCCTTGAACAAGGCGGCACGCGCCGCGTCCCCGGTCAGGGCGCGATCGGCAAACACCAGCACCTCAGGATTCAAACCGGCCAGCGATTCCACGGAAAACGGTTTATAGCCCACATGCGTGGCCAGATTACGCCCACCAGCCTGCTGCAACATCCAGTCAGCGGCCGTGTCCTTACCGGCGATCAGCGGTTTGCCACCGGCATGGCCGAGCAGCAACAGCACACCTGGAGCCTTCTGTGTAGCCTGGGCCTTGGCCACCCAGTTTTTTTGCTGCGCCAGCGCCTGCTCATACCCGGCAAACAAGGCATCAGCCTGGGCCTCACTACCGAGCAGTTTCCCCAAATGTTCAAGGTTGCCTTTGAGCGTGGGCAAATCCGGCTGGGCCGAGAACATATCCACCTGCACCCCGGCGCTGCGAATCTGTGCCAGCACCGGCGGTGGCCCCATTTCCTCCGTGCCCACGAGGATTTGCGGGCGCAGGCTGAGAATGCCTTCGGCCGACAACTGCCGCTGGTAACCAATGCTCGGCAAGGCCTTGAGCGACGCCGGATGCTGACTGGTGGTGTCCACCCCCACCAGCTTCGACTCACCGCCCAGGGCCGTCACCCATTCCGACAGCGCACCGCCGGCACTGACCCAGCGTTGCGGCAGTTCAGAGGCGTGCACCCCAGGGTTGACCAGCAGTGAGGCAACAAGCGCAATAGCGCTGGTACTCAGGCGCATAACAGGGTTTCCTTCCTAGGGCAGGGCCACTCAAGCACTCATTGATGTGACAGATTACCCCTGCCATGCATCGTATTGAGCACCCAATCAGCTGACGGGCGAAGCAGGCATTTGATAATTGTTTGCATTTGCACGTCAAGGCACTTAAGGATTGAAATGAAGTTTCTCTGCGCCTCCGGCGACCTCGCCCCCAACAGCAGCCGCGGTTTTGATATCGATGGCCACAGGCTGTTGGCGGTGCGCCGGGACGGCATTGCGTACTTCTATCTCAACCGCTGCCCCCATCGCGGCATCCCGCTGGAATGGCAGCCAGATCGCTTCCTCGATGAAAGCGCCAGCCTGATCCAATGCGCCACCCATGGCGCGTTGTTCCTGATTGAAAGCGGCGAGTGCATCGCCGGGCCTTGCGCAGGCCAAAGCCTCACCGCCCTGCCCGGCCGCGAAGACGAACAGGGATTGTGGGTCGATCTCTAGTCGCCCAGCAGCACCTTCAGCCGACGCTCGACGTAAATCTCCTGCGGCGTAACCCGTACGCCATAGGCCAACACCTCTACACCTGCAGCCTTGGCCTCACGTAGCGCTGCCGCATAACCGGCGTCGATTTCCACCGCCGGGCGCACCGCGTCGATCCCCGACAGGTTCACGCAATACAGCTGCACGGCCCGTATACCGTCGCGCGCCAGATGCGCCAGCTCACGCAAGTGCTTGGCACCGCGCTGGGTCACCGCATCGGGGAAAGCCGCCACTGAGCTGCCATCAAAGCCCAGGGTGACGCTTTTGACCTCAACAAACGCAGCACCCTGGGGGTAATCCAGGCGAAAGTCGATGCGGCTTTTCTCCTGGCCATAAGGCACCTCACGCTTCAACGCAGTAAAGCCATTGAGCTCAGTGATCACACCGGCCAGCAAGGCTTCTTCCACCAACTGATTGGCACGCGCGGTGTTGACGCACGCCAGCCGGCCCTGGGGCGTTTCGGCAATCTCCCAGGTGCCCGGCAGCTTACGCTTGGGGTCCGTGGAACGGCTGAACCAGACCTGGCCACCTTCGACCATGCAGTTGAGCATCGAGCCGGTGTTAGGGCAGTGAATGGTGAGCAACTCGCCGGTAAGGGTTTCGATATCGGTGAGAAAGCGCTTGTAGCGGCGGATCAGCCGCCCTTCTTCAAGAGGAGGATTAAAACGCATCAGCCTTGCCAGCTCCGCAAACCACGGGCGATCCGCTCCACCGCTTCTTGCAGCCGATCGAGATTTTGCGTGTAGGCAAAACGCACGTGATGGCCCGCCTGGTAGCGACCGAAATCCAACCCGGGCGTAAAGGCCACATGCTCGGTTTCGAGGAAATGCCGGCAAAACGCGAAGGCATCGCCGCCGAACGCGCTGATATCGGCATACAGATAAAAGGCACCTTCGGGCTCCACGGCGATACCAAACCCCAGCTCACGCAGGGCCGGCAGCAGGAAGTCACGGCGGCGACCAAATTCGGCACGGCGCTGCTCCAGAATCTCCAGGGTTTGCGGGGTGAAACAGGCCAACGCGGCATGCTGGGCCATGCTTGGCGCACTGATGTAGAGGTTTTGCGCCAATTTCTCCAACTCACCCACCGCTTCAGGCGGCGCCACCAGCCAACCGAGGCGCCAGCCGGTCATGCCGAAATACTTCGAAAAACTATTCAGGACAAAGGCGTCATCATCGACTTCCAGCACACTGGCGGCGTCCGTGCCGTAGGTGAGGCCGTGATAAATCTCGTCGACCACCAAATGACCGTTGCGCGCCTTGATGGCGCCCGACAGCCCAGCCAACTCGTCCCGGGTGAGGATCGTGCCGGTGGGGTTGGCGGGCGACGCCACCAGTGCGCCGACACTGTCCTGGTCCCAATGCCTGGCCACCAGATCGGCGGTCAACTGGTAGCGTACGTCTGGGCCGACCGGTACCAACTGCGCCGCGCCTTCCACAAGGCGCAGGAAGTGTCGGTTGCAGGGGTAGCCTGGGTCCGCCAGTAGCCAATGCTTACCCGGATCCACCAGCAAACTGCTGGCCAGCAATAACGCGCCGGAGCCACCGGGAGTGATCAGAATGCGCTGCGGGTCGATGCTCAAACCGTAGCGTTGCTGGTAGAAACCACTGATGGCTTCGCGCAACTCCGGCAAGCCACGGGCGGCGGTGTAGCGCGTCTTACCGTTTGCCAACGCAGCTTGGCCGGCCTGGATGATCGGTTCGGCGGTGGTGAAGTCCGGCTCGCCGATTTCCAGGTGGATCACGTCGTGACCGGCGGCCTGCAGCTCATTGGCACGCGCCAGTAACGCCATGACATGAAAAGGTTCGATGGCGCGACTGCGCGCACTGTAGGGCTGAGCCATTAGCCTTCCTTAGACGGTGAGGACAAAATCTGGATTCTACCGAACCCTCGCGGTAAAACATGCTCTATTGCCTGATTGGGGCTGCAAGTGCACCCTGCGCGCGCTCGTAAAACAGCTAAAATCAACATTCGAGGCAATACATACCCAGTCATGGCGGGCTGCTGCGGTTTGCATCCCCTTTGCCCTGGACCTCGACAACCGGGAGTAGCGCACCCTGAATCTATCTGGTAAGTTCGCCCGCTTGCAGCCGCAGGGCCGGCAGGTGTCGGTGACGTTGCAATCCTGCGCAATGGATTAGAAGAGTGAGAGGCGGTCTATTCATGTCCACCCAAGCAAAGCAACAGCAGACTCAAGGCCTCGGCGGCTTCGAACCCTATGTCGAAAAAAAGGGCGAGGAGTACATGGGCGAGCCCATGCGCGAGCACTTCACCAAGATCCTCAACAAGTGGAAACAGGACTTGATGCAGGAAGTTGACCGTACGGTTGACCATATGAAGGATGAAGCGGCCAACTTCCCTGACCCGGCCGATCGTGCCAGCCAGGAAGAAGAGTTCGCCCTCGAACTGCGCGCCCGCGATCGCGAGCGCAAGTTGATCAAGAAGATCGACAAGACCCTGCAACTGATCAAAGACGAAGAATACGGCTGGTGCGAATCCTGCGGCGTCGAAATCGGTATTCGCCGACTGGAAGCCCGCCCAACCGCGGACCTGTGCGTAGACTGCAAGACCTTGGCTGAAATCAAGGAAAAACAGGTCGGCAAGTAACGTTGCCGAGTTGAACAAATGGAGCGTGCGAACGCTCCATTTTTGTTTCTGGCGTTTACCGGTTATGCAGTAGTATCCGGGCCATGACAGCCTCTACTTATATCGGGCGCTTCGCCCCCACACCCAGCGGCCATTTGCACTTCGGCTCCCTGGTTGCCGCCCTCGCCTCCTACCTCGATGCACGCGCCCACCATGGCCGTTGGTTGATGCGCATGGAAGACCTTGACCCTCCCCGTGAAGAGCCCGGCGCTCAGGCGGCGATCCTGCATGCGCTGGAAAGCTACGGCTTTGAATGGGATGGCGAACTGGTTCGTCAGAGCGAGCGGCATGATGCCTACGCCAAAGTACTGAACGATATGTTCAACCACGGCCTGGCCTACGCCTGCACCTGCTCGCGCAAGCAGTTGGCGCCCTACAACGGGGTTTACCCAGGCTTGTGCCGCAATGCCGGCCACGCCCAGCAAGACGCCGCCATCCGCCTGCGCGTGCCCGAGTTGGAGTATCACTTTATCGACCGCGTCCAGGGCGAGTTCCGGCAGCATCTGGGCCGCGATGCCGGCGACTTCATCATCCGTCGCCGCGACGGCCTCTACGCCTACCAACTGGCGGTGGTGCTCGACGACGCCTGGCAAGGGATAACCGATATCGTGCGCGGCGCCGACCTGCTCGACTCCACACCGCGCCAGCTGTACCTGCAAGAGCTGCTTGGCCTGCGCCAGCCACGTTACTTGCATGTACCGCTGATCGTGCAGCCAGACGGCAACAAGCTGGGCAAGTCCTACCGCTCTGCACCGTTGACAGCCGACCAGGCCACGCCTTTGCTACTCAGAGCACTGCGCGCCCTTGGCCAACAGACTGACACGCAATTGCTTCACGCAAGCCCACGAGAACTGCTGGATTGGGGCATTGCACACTGGGACGCCACCCGCATCCCGCGCACGCTGACCCTGGCCGAAGCGCAATTGAGTTGAAGGCGCTTGCAGGTTGCCAGCCATCCGTTAACATCGCGGCAGATTTTTAATCAGAGGCCAACATGTACATCTATCGTTTGGTCCTGCTGCTGGTCGTCGGGATCTACCTGTTCTCCCCCGCCATCATGGATTGGTGGATCGACGCCACGGGCGCCTGGTATCGCCCTTATCTGCTGTGGCTGATCCTGATCGTCGTGACCTTCATCCTGCAGAGCCAAAAAGATGCCGATGAGCTTTAGTCTCACCCAGATGCTGCTGATCAGCGCCGCCTACCTGGCTGCGTTATTCGGCGTGGCCTGGATCAGTGAGCGCGGAATGATTCCGCGGGCGATCATTCGCCATCCGTTGACCTACACCTTGTCCCTGGGCGTGTACGCCAGTGCCTGGGCGTTCTACGGCACGGTGGGGTTGGCCTATCAGTACGGCTACGGCTTTCTCTCCAGTTATCTTGGGGTGTCGGGCGCGTTCCTGCTGGCGCCGGTGCTGCTGTACCCGATCCTGAAAATCACCCGGACGTACCAGCTGTCTTCCCTGGCCGACCTGTTTGCCTTTCGCTTTCGCAGCACCTGGGCCGGCGCGCTGACCACCATCTTCATGTTGATCGGTGTGCTGCCGTTACTGGCCCTGCAGATCCAGGCGGTGGCCGACTCCATCAGCATCCTGACCCGCGAGCCCGTGCAACATCGGGTTGCCCTGGCGTTCTGCGCGCTGATCACCTTGTTCACCATCTTCTTTGGTTCTCGCCATATCGCCACCCGCGAGAAACACCAGGGCCTGGTGTTTGCGATTGCCTTTGAGTCGGTCATCAAGCTGATCGCCATCGGCGGCGTCGGCCTTTATGCGCTCTACGGCGTGTTCGACGGGCCGCAACAGCTGGAGCTGTGGCTGCTGCAAAACCAGACCGCCCTCGCCGCCTTGCATACGCCCTTGCAGGAAGGCCCATGGCGTACGCTGCTGCTGGTGTTCTTCGCCTCGGCGATCGTGATGCCGCACATGTACCACATGACCTTCACCGAGAACCTCAACCCGCGCTCGCTGGTCAGCGCCAGCTGGGGCTTGCCCCTGTTCCTGCTGCTGATGAGCCTGGCGGTGCCGCTGATCCTGTGGGCCGGCCTGAAACTGGGGGCCACCACCAACCCCGAGTATTTCACCCTGGGCATCGGTATTGCTGCCAACAGCCCGGCCCTGGCCCTGCTGGCGTATGTAGGCGGGTTGTCGGCCGCCAGCGGGTTGATCATCGTCACCACCCTGGCACTCTCGGGCATGGCGCTCAACCACTTGGTACTGCCGCTGTACCAGCCGCCGGCTGAGGGCAATATCTACCGTTGGTTGAAATGGACCCGACGCGCGCTGATCGTCGCGATCATCATGGCCGGCTACGCGTTTTATCTGCTGCTGGGCGCCGGGCAAGACCTGGCCAACCTCGGCATTGTCGCGTTTGTTGCCACCTTGCAGTTCCTGCCGGGCGTGTTGTCGGTGCTGTACTGGCCGACCGCCAATCGACGTGGCTTTATTGCTGGGCTGCTGGCCGGGATCCTGGTGTGGACCGTCACCATGCTGTTACCGCTGGTCGGCAACTTGCAGGGCTTCTATATCCCGTTGCTGAACATGATCTACGTGCTGGACGACACCAGTTGGCACATGGCGGCCATCGCCTCGCTGGCCGCCAACGTACTGATGTTTACCCTGATCTCGCTGTTCACCAACGCCAGCGCCGAAGAAACCAGCGCCGCCGAAGCCTGCGCGGTGGACAACGTGCGCCGCCCGCAACGCCGCGAACTGCATGCGGCCTCGCCCCAGGAGTTCGCCACGCAACTGGCCAAGCCCCTGGGCGCCAAGGCCGCACAAAAGGAAGTCGAACAGGCGCTACGCGACCTTTACCTGCCATTTGACGAGCGCCGCCCCTATGCCCTGCGCCGCCTGCGTGACCGTATCGAGGCCAACCTGTCCGGGTTGATGGGGCCGAGCGTGTCCCAGGACATGGTGGAAACCTTCCTGCCCTACAAGGCCGGTGGCGAAAACTACGTTACCGAAGACATCCACTTCATCGAAAGCCGGCTGGAGGATTACCACTCACGCCTCACCGGCCTGGCCGCCGAGCTGGACGCCCTGCGCCGTTACCACCGCCAGACCCTGCAGGAACTGCCGATGGGCGTGTGTTCCCTGGCCAAGGACCAGGAAATCCTGATGTGGAACAAGGCCATGGAGGAACTCACCGGCATCGCCGCCCAGCGAGTGGTGGGTTCGCGCCTCAATACCCTGGGCGATCCATGGAAAGAGCTGCTGCAAGGCTTCATCAACCTGCCGGACGAGCACCTGCACAAGCAACACTTGGCCCTCGACGGCCAGACCCGCTGGCTCAACTTGCACAAAGCCGCCATCGATGAACCCTTGGCACCGGGTAACAGCGGCCTGGTGCTGCTGGTGGAAGACCTGACCGATACACAAATGCTCGAAGACAAGCTGGTGCACTCCGAACGCCTGGCCAGTATTGGGCGCCTGGCAGCCGGCGTGGCCCATGAAATCGGCAACCCAATCACCGGTATCGCCTGCCTGGCGCAAAACCTGCGCGAAGAGCGCGAAGAAGACGGTGAAATCACCGAAATCAGCGGGCAGATCCTCGAACAGACCAAGCGGGTTTCACGCATCGTCCAGTCATTGATGAGCTTTGCCCACTCCGGCGCCCATCAGAATCAGGACGAAGCGGTGTGCCTGGCCGAAGTGGCGCAGGATGCCATTGGGCTGTTGGCCTTGAACCGGCGCAATTTCGAAGTACAGTTCTTTAACCTGTGCGATCCGGACCATTGGGTCGATGGCGACTCACAACGCCTGGCCCAGGTGCTGATCAACCTGCTGTCCAACGCCCGCGACGCGTCGCCGGCCGGCAGTGCTGTACGTGTCAAGAGCGAGGCTTTCGAGCATACGGTCGACCTGATCGTGGAAGACGAAGGCAGCGGCATTCCACAGAACATCATGGACCGATTGTTCGAACCCTTCTTCACCACCAAGGACCCCGGTGAAGGTACCGGTCTGGGCCTTGCACTGGTCTATTCCATCGTTGAAGAGCATTATGGACAAATCACCATCGACAGCCCGGCTGACACACAAAGCCAACGCGGCACCCGTATCCGGGTGACCTTGCCGCGTCATGTCGAAGCGACGTCCGCTGTGAACTGAGACCGTCGAGAGAATTGAATCAATGCCGCACATTTTGATCGTCGAAGACGAAACCATTATCCGCTCTGCCTTGCGACGCCTGCTTGAACGTAATCAGTACCAGGTCAGCGAAGCCGGCTCGGTGCAGGAAGCCCAAGAGCGATTCAGCATTCCCACGTTCGACCTGATTGTCAGTGACCTGCGCCTGCCCGGCGCCCCGGGCACCGAGCTGATCAAGCTGGGCCAGGGCACCCCGGTGCTGATCATGACCAGCTACGCCAGCCTGCGCTCGGCGGTGGACTCGATGAAGATGGGCGCGGTGGACTACATCGCCAAGCCTTTCGATCACGACGAAATGCTCCAGGCCGTGGCCCGCATCCTGCGTGACCGTGTGTCGGCCAGCAGCGCGCCTGCCGAGCAGCGCCCCACCGGCAAGGCCAGCGCCGGCGAAAAACCGGGTGTCGACAACAGCAACGGCGAGATCGGCATCATCGGCTCCTGCCCACCGATGCAGGACTTGTACAGCAAGATCCGCAAAGTGGCGCCGACCGACTCCAATGTATTGATCCAGGGCGAATCGGGCACCGGTAAAGAACTGGTGGCCCGCGCCCTGCACAACCTGTCCAAGCGTGCCAAGGCGCCGATGATCTCGGTGAACTGCGCGGCGATCCCCGAATCCCTGATCGAGTCCGAGTTATTCGGCCACGAGAAAGGGGCGTTCACCGGCGCCAGCGCCGGGCGTGCGGGCCTGGTGGAAGCCGCGGACGGTGGCACCTTGTTCCTCGATGAAATTGGCGAACTGCCCCTGGAAGCCCAGGCGCGGTTGCTGCGCGTACTGCAAGAAGGCGAAATTCGCCGGGTCGGTTCGGTACAATCGCAGAAGGTCGATGTTCGATTGATCGCAGCGACACACCGAGACCTCAAGAGCCTGGCCAAGATCGGCCAGTTCCGTGAGGACTTGTATTACCGCCTGCATGTCATCGCGCTCAAACTGCCAGCCCTGCGCGAGCGCGGCGCCGACGTCAACGAGATCGCCAACGCGTTCCTGTTGCGTCAAGGCGCGCGCATTGATCGCACCGACCTGAAGTTTGCCGCAGACGCCGAGCAGGCGATCCGTCACTACTCGTGGCCAGGGAACGTGCGTGAGCTGGAGAACGCCGTCGAGCGCGCGGTGATTCTGTCGGAGAGTCCGGAGATTTCCGCCGAGTTGCTGGGCATCGACATTGAGCTCAGTGACCTGGACGACGACGATTTCATCGGCTTGGCCCCGCAGCAGGGCGGAGCCAGCAATACCAGCCATGAACCGACGGAAGATTTGTCACTGGAAGATTACTTCCAGCACTTCGTGCTCGAGCATCAGGACCATATGACCGAGACCGAGCTCGCACGCAAGCTGGGCGTGAGTCGCAAATGCCTGTGGGAACGCCGTCAGCGCCTGGGCATTCCACGGCGCAAGACCGGGGTGGCCAGCGAAAGCTGAGGGCGCAGCCCCACAGGTAACACCTGTTGATGTGAAAAAACTGTTACCGCTGACTTTTCACGTAACAAAAGCCGGGGCTTACGGTAACGAAGCCCCGGCTTTTTTTTGGCCCTCAAACCGGCGAAACCAGCCCAACCCCCCGGTTTTGCTGGGCGGCACAAAAGTTGGCACGCACCCTGCTATATGCTTAGTACAAAAACAATAACAAGCTTTGTACAAGACAATAAAAATAAGACGAATCGACTCACGCATAACAAAAACAACACGGCGGAGGCGCAGCTAACTGATTCTTTTGGAGAGGCGTTGCATTTGGGGCTTGCCCCGCAACCAGGCCGAGAACAACAAAAACTGCCCTAAGGCAGAGCCTGAACTGGTTGGATCGTAGATCAGCAACACAGCGACCAAAGCAATCCGTTTGCTCTTGACTCCCGATTGGGAGTGTCATGAAGGTGAAGCTTTATGGCGAGGGCGATCAACAAAAACAAGAAGCCCGACATCAATAATAAAAATAGAGCACGCAACTACTTCTGGGGGAGCTTCGGCTCCCCTTGTAGTTTCCGGGATTTGACCTTCAAACGCTTATGGCGCAATGCCTTTAGCTTGTTCCTACACCATCCCCCGACTAAATGCTAGAATCCCCGCCCATCATGCGGTCATTCTTCGTTATGGCCGAACATTCCTTCAAACAGTGCATCCCATGCTGAAGAAGTTGTTCCAGTCATTCCGTTCTCCCTTGCGTCGAACGCAACACAAACGCAGCACGCCTGAAGTGCTCAATAGCAGCCAGCATTCGCTGCAGCGCGCTCAATTCAGCCGTTATGCAGTGAACATCGTCGAACGTTTGCAGAACGCCGGCTACCAGGCCTACCTGGTGGGTGGCTGCGTACGCGACATGTTGCTCAACATCACGCCCAAGGATTTCGACGTTGCCACCAGCGCCACGCCTGAACAAGTGCGCGCCGAGTTTCGTAATGCACGAATCATCGGCCGGCGCTTCAAGCTGGTGCATATCCACTTTGGTCGCGAAATCATCGAGGTCGCGACCTTCCGCGCCGGTCACCCGCAAAACGATGAAGAGGAAGACACCAACCAGTCTTCCCGCAACGAGAGCGGGCGCATCCTGCGCGATAACGTCTATGGCACTTTGGAAGAGGACGCGCAACGCCGCGACTTCACCATCAATGCCTTGTATTACGACCCGGTCAGCGAGCGCATCCTCGATTACGCCAACGGCGTACACGACATTCGCAACAATCTGATCCGCCTGATCGGCGACCCGACGCAGCGCTATCAGGAAGACCCGGTGCGCATGCTGCGCGCCGTGCGATTCGCGGCAAAGCTCAACTTCGGCATCGAAAAGCACACCGCCGCGCCAATTCGCGAACTGGCGCCGATGCTGCGGGAAATCCCCTCGGCGCGCCTGTTTGAGGAAGTGCTCAAGCTGTTCCTTTCGGGCTACGCCGCCGACACCTTTGAAATGCTCGTCGATCTGCAGTTGTTCGACCCGCTGTTCCCGGCCAGCGCCGAGGCCCTGGAGTACAACCCGACGTACACCCACACCTTGATCAGCGAGGCCTTGATCAACACCGACCTGCGCATCAAGCAGAACAAGCCGGTGACCCCGGCGTTCCTGTTTGCTGCCTTGTTGTGGCCGGCCCTGCCCAAACGCGTACTGCGCTTGCAGGACCGTGGCATGCCGCCGATCCCGGCCATGCAGGAAGCGGCTCACGAGCTGATCGCCGAACAGTGCCAACGCATCGCCATCCCCAAACGTTTCACCATGCCGATCCGCGAAATCTGGGACATGCAGGAGCGCCTGCCACGCCGCAGCGGCAAGCGCGCCGATCTGTTGCTGGACAACCCGCGCTTCCGTGCCGGCTACGACTTCCTGCTGCTACGTGAAAGCGCCGGCGAGCAGACCGATGGCCTGGGCGAATGGTGGACCGATTATCAGGACGCCAATGACAGCCAGCGCCGCGAGATGATTCGTGAACTGGGCAGCAAAGGCGATAGCGCCGGCGAAGGCCCGAAAAAGCGTCGCCGCAGCGGCACCAAGCGTAAACGCAGCAGTGCCGATGCCTCGGGCGCTGCGGGCGAATAAACATGGAACGTATCTACATCGGCATGGGCAGCAACCTGGCTGCCCCGCACCAACAATTGCGCAGCGCGATCGAGGCGCTGGCGCAACTGCCTGGCTCCCACCTCGCTGGGGTGTCCGCTTTCTACCAAAGCGATTCATTGCTGCCGGGCCAGCCGCGCTACACCAACGCCGTTGCGGCGCTGGACAGCCACCTGGCGCCATTGGACCTGCTCGATGCGCTGCAAGCCATCGAGAACGATCAGGGGCGCGAGCGCCTGGAACGCTGGGGCCCACGCACCTTGGACCTGGATATCCTGCTGTTCGGTGATCGCCTGATCGACGAGCCGCGCCTGAAAGTGCCGCACTACCAGATGCATGTGCGCGCGTTTGTGCTGTATCCGTTGGCTGAGCTGGCGCCAGCCGACCTGCATCTGCCTGACGGCCAGCGTTTAAGCGACCTGCTCAGCGCCTGCCCGTTCGTCGGCCTGGAACGCCTCCCGCAAGATTGACTCGGTCAATGTGGGAGCTGGCTTGCCTGCGATGCAAGCGACTCGGTGTATCAGCCACACCGAGTTGATGCCATCGCAGGCAAGCCAGCTCCCACATTGGATATTCAGTGCGGCCCAAACCCGTGCTCAACTTGCTGAATCGCGTCAGTAACAGCGGTAACACCGCCATCGTAACAATGCGGTAACACATCCAATTGACTTCCCGTGTCCTCCTCACGACTATAGGCGTCCCGCTGCCGCCAACCCGGCGCGACAGGGCGCAATCCAGGCCTTATAAGCACTGCTTTCAAGACAGTGCGCCTGTATAAACGAAGACTCACGCGCGTTACTCGCTGTTTCCAAGCGCCTGAACGAGGACCCTTTTCATGCCAGACATTACCCTGACCACCTTGCAGAGCCTCAAGCTCAAAGGTGAAAAAATCACCATGCTGACCTGCTATGACGCCACTTTCGCCCACGCCAGCTGCCAGGCTGGCGTCGAAGTGCTGCTGGTGGGCGACTCCCTGGGCATGGTTCTTCAAGGGAATGACAGCACGCTGCCCGTGACCACCGATGAACTGGCCTACCACACCGCCAGCGTCAAGCGTGGCAACGATGGCGCCTTTATCATCGCGGACCTGCCGTTCATGGGTTACGCCACTCTTGAGCAAACCTTTCTGAACGCCGGCAAGCTGATGCAGGCCGGCGCGCACATGATCAAAGTCGAAGGTGCCGTGTGGCTGGCCGAGTCGATCCGGCTGCTGGCCGAGCGCGGTGTGCCGGTATGTGCGCACATGGGCCTGACGCCGCAGTCGGTGAATATCCTCGGTGGCTACAAGGTCCAGGGCCGCAATGAAGCCCAGGCCCGC
The DNA here is from genome assembly GCF_029960685.1 of Pseudomonas sp. AL10. NCBI lineage: Bacteria > Pseudomonadati > Pseudomonadota > Gammaproteobacteria > Pseudomonadales > Pseudomonadaceae > Pseudomonas > Pseudomonas sp. AL10. The sequence continues at coordinate 229,466 of NZ_JASBQZ010000005.1, read as the reverse complement.
CAGATGCGCGCCGATGCCATCGCCCTGGAACAAGCCGGTGCTGCGATGATTCTGCTGGAGTGCGTGCCGAGCGAACTGGCTGCCGAAATCACCCAGGCTGTCAAAGTGCCCGTGATCGGAATTGGTGCCGGTGCAGCCACCGATGGCCAGGTGCTGGTATTGCACGACATGCTCGGCCTGTCGATCACCGGCCACGTGCCGAAGTTCGTGAAGAACTTCATGGCCGGCCAGGACAGCATCCACGCCGCCCTGAGCGCCTACGTCAGCGAAGTGAAAAACGTGACGTTCCCAAGCGTTGAACACGGATTCTCGGCATGAACACCGTTAAAACCGTCCGCGAACTGCGGGCTGCCGTAACCCACGCCCGCAGCGCCGGCAAGCGCATCGGCTTTGTGCCCACCATGGGCAACCTGCACAGCGGCCACGCCACCCTGGTGACCAAGGCCGCACAGCAAGCGGATTTTGTGGTGGCGAGCATTTTCGTCAACCCGCTGCAATTCGGCGCTGGCGAAGATCTGGACAAATACCCACGCACATTGGCCGCCGACCAGGAAAAGCTCCTGCAGGCCGGTTGCAACCTGCTGTTCGCGCCCACGGTCGAGGAAATGTACCCTGATGGCATGAACGGTCAGACCCGTGTCAGCGTGCCACAGCTGTCCGAAGGCTTGTGCGGCGCCAGCCGCCCAGGGCACTTCGAAGGTGTAGCCACGGTGGTCAGCAAGCTGTTCAACATGGTCCAGCCGGACATGGCCGTATTTGGCCAGAAGGACTACCAGCAGTTGGCGGTGATCCGCGCCATGGTCCGCGACCTGAACATGCCGATCCAGATCATCGGCGAGCCCACCGTGCGCGCCGAGGACGGCCTTGCGCTGTCATCACGCAACGGCTACCTCACCGAGGAGCAACGGGCGGTCGCGCCAGTGCTGTACCGCGCGCTCAGCCAGATCGCCACGGCCATCAAAGGCGGTGATCATGATTTCGCCAGACTGCGCGCCGAGCACATCCAGCAGATTGAAGCCGCAGGGCTGCGCATGGACTACCTGGAAGTGCGCCAAGGCGTGCATCTGCGCCCGGCCACGGCTGAAGATCGTGATGTGGTGATCCTGGTCGCCGCTTACCTGGGGGCGACGCGCCTCATCGATAACCTGCACCTGAACCTCGCCTGACCCCGCTTTACCCTCAACCTGTTGCCCCGACGGCTGTGCCGGTATAAAAAAGTACCGGCCACAGCGCAGACAAAGCCAAGACATATCCACACGCTAGGTTTAATGTAACTGCCCTGCGCTATGGTTAGCGCTGTCTGGAACCCAATCCTTGTTATAAGACTGGATGTTCCGGGCTTTGAAGTGTCCTAAAGGCAGTCCCCGTAATAAAAAGGAAACCCGCAGCGATGGCGTACTACCGCACCCCTCATGACGTTACCGCGCTGCCCGCCTGGCAAGCGCTTGTTCAACATCGCCAAGCCATGCAGGATTTCAGCATGCGCGAGGCGTTCAATGCCGATCCTCAGCGTTTTTCCCAGTTCACCTTGAGCAGCTGCGGACTTTTCCTCGATTACTCGAAAAACCTGATCACCAGCGAAACCCGCGACCTGCTGGTGGGCCTGGCCAAGGAAGTCAATCTCAAGGCGGCAATCGACGCGCAGTACGCTGGCGAACCGGTCAACTCCTCCGAAGGCCGCCCTGCCCTGCACACCGCCCTGCGCCGCCCGGTGGGCGACAAGCTGTCGGTCAACGGCGTGAACATCATGCCGGACGTGCACAAAGTGCTGAACCAGATCACTGACCTGGTCGGCCGTATCCACGACGGCCTGTGGCGTGGCTACACCGAGAAGCCGATCACCGACGTGGTAAACATTGGCATCGGTGGCTCGTTCCTCGGCCCGGAGCTGGTCTCCGAGGCCTTGCTGTCCTATGCCCACAAAGGCGTGCGTTGCCACTACCTGGCGAACATCGACGGCAGTGAGTTCCACGAACTGACCATGAAGTTGCGCGCCGAGACCACGCTGTTTATCGTCTCGTCCAAATCCTTCAACACCCTGGAAACCCTGAAAAACGCCCAGGCCGCCCGCGCCTGGTACCTGGCCCAGGGGGGCTCGGAAGCCGAGCTGTATCGCCACTTCATCGCCGTCTCGAGCAACAATGCCGCGGCCGTGGCGTTCGGTATCCGCGAAGAGAACATTTTCCCGATGTGGGACTGGGTCGGTGGGCGCTACTCGCTGTGGTCTGCCATCGGTTTGCCAATTGCTTTGGCCATCGGCATGTCCAACTTCAAGGAACTGCTGTCGGGTGCCTACACCATGGACCAGCACTTCCTGAACGCGCCGTTCGAAGCCAACATGCCCGTGCTGCTGGGCTTGCTGGGCGTGTGGTACGGCAACTTCTGGGGTGCGCAGAGCCATGCGATCCTGCCGTACGACCATTACCTGCGTAACATCACCAAACATTTGCAGCAGCTGGACATGGAATCCAACGGCAAGAGCGTGCGCCAGGACGGCACGCCCGTGTCCACCGATACCGGCCCGGTGATCTGGGGCGGCGTGGGCTGCAACGGCCAGCACGCTTACCACCAGTTGCTGCACCAAGGGACTCAATTGATCCCGGCCGACTTCATCGTGCCGATCGTCAGTTTCAACCCGGTGTCCGACCACCATCAGTGGCTGTACGCCAACTGCCTGTCCCAAAGCCAGGCACTGATGCTCGGCAAGACCCGCAGCGAGGCCGAAGCCGAGTTGCGTGAGAAGGGCCTGCCGGAAGCCGAAGTACAGAAGCTGGCACCGCACAAGGTGATCCCGGGCAACCGTCCGAGCAATACCCTGGTGGTCGAGCGCATCAGCCCGCGCCGCCTGGGTGCGCTGGTGGCGATGTATGAGCACAAGGTGTTCGTGCAGAGCGTGGTGTGGGGCATCAATGCCTTCGACCAATGGGGCGTTGAACTGGGCAAGGAGCTGGGCAAAGGCGTGTACAACCGCCTGACCGGCGCCGAAGAAACCTTGGCCGAAGATGCTTCGACCCAGGGCCTGATCAACTACTTCCGCGGTCGTCACCGCGGCTGAGGCCGTTCATTCAAGGCCACCGTCCGTTTGGACGTTGGCCTTGAACCCTCCCGCCTCAGGGTGCATCTTTATGACTTGTCGCAAAAACAAGAATAAGGAGCGCTCATGTTCGATATCAGCACCTTTCCCACCGCCGATGCCGTCCGCCGGGCTGCGCAACTGCGTCAAGAGGACTACCAGCGCCTCTATCGCCAATCCATCGACCAGCCAGACACCTTCTGGGCCGAACAGGCCAAGGGCTTTCTCGACTGGATAAAACCCTGGCACAGCGTCCAGCAGTCAGACATCCACACCGGTGCCGCCCAATGGTTTGCCGGTGGTCAGTTGAATGTCAGCTACAACTGCATCGACCGCCACCTGGCGCAGCGCGCCGATCAGCCGGCCTTCATCTGGGAAGGCGATGATCCGTCAAAATCCTGCACGATTACTTACCGTCAACTGCACCAAAACGTCAGCCGCCTGGCCAACGTCTTGAAAAGCCGTGGCGTGAAAAAAGGTGATCGCGTGTGTATCTACATGCCGATGATCCCCGAAGCGGCCTACGCCATGCTGGCCTGCACGCGAATCGGCGCGGTGCACTCGGTGGTGTTTGGTGGTTTCTCTCCTGACGCCCTGCGCGACCGCATTCTCGACGCCGATTGCCGCACCGTGATCACCGCCGACGAAGGCGTACGCGGTGGCAAGCCCGTGGCGCTGAAGCAGAACGTCGACAAAGCCCTGGCCAGTTGCCCGAATGTCAGCACGGTACTGGTGGTAGAGCGCACCGGGGCGAGCGTGAATTGGCACGAGGGCCGCGACCTCAAGTACCAAGCCGCCCTGGACGCCGCCAGCGACAACTGCCCACCCGAGCCGATGGACGCCGAAGACCCACTGTTCATCCTCTACACCTCCGGCAGCACCGGCAAACCCAAAGGCGTGTTGCACACCACCGCTGGCTACCTGCTGCAAGCGGCGATGACCTTCAAGTACGTGCTCGACTACCAAGAGGGCGAAGTGTTCTGGTGCACCGCCGACGTGGGCTGGGTCACCGGCCACAGCTATATCGTCTATGGCCCGCTGGCCAATGGCGCCACCTCGCTGATGTTCGAGGGCGTGCCGAGCTATCCGGACAGTTCGCGTTTCTGGCAGGTCATCGATAAACACCAGGTGAATATCTTCTACACCGCGCCCACCGCCCTGCGTGCCCTGATGCGTGAAGGCCACGGCCCGTTGCAGAACACATCCCGCGCCAGCCTGCGCCTGCTGGGCAGCGTCGGTGAGCCGATCAACCCGGAAGCCTGGGACTGGTATTTCAACGCCGTCGGCGAACAGCGCTGCCCGATTGTCGATACCTGGTGGCAGACCGAAACCGGCGGCATCATGCTCAGCCCGCTGGTCAGCGCCCAGCGCATCAAACCGGGCTGTGCTACCCAGCCCATGTTCGGCGTACAACCGGTGTTGCTCGATGAACAGGGCAAGGAAATCAGTGGCGCCGGCAGTGGCGTCCTGGCGATCAAGGCCAGCTGGCCGGGGCAGATTCGCAGCGTCTACGGCGACCCGCAACGCATGATCGACACCTACTTCAAGCCCTACCCCGGCTACTACTTCACCGGGGATGGCGCACGGCGCGATGAAGACGGCGACTACTGGATCACCGGGCGCATCGACGATGTGATCAACGTCTCGGGCCATCGCATCGGCACCGCCGAGGTGGAAAGTGCCCTGGTGCTGCATGACCAGGTCGCCGAAGCCGCTGTGGTGGGCTATCCCCACGACGTCAAAGGCCAGGGCATTTACGCGTTTGTCACCCCCATGAATGGCGTCGAACCCAGCGACGAATTGAAAAAGCACCTGCTGGAGTTGGTCAGCAAGGAGATTGGCAGCTTCGCCAAACCGGAACTGATCCAATGGGCGCCTGCCCTGCCGAAAACCCGCTCTGGCAAGATCATGCGGCGCATCTTGCGCAAGATCGCCTGCAACGAACTGGACAGCCTGGGCGACACCTCAACCCTGGCCGACCCCAGCGTGGTGGACGGTTTGATCGACAAACGCCTCAACCGGTAGCGCCAGGATAATCCCCGGCCTGTGCAGGCCGGGGTTAGCTGTTAAACTTCGCGCCCCCTTTTTCTTATTCATCTGCAAGCAAGGCGCGCTCCATGACTCCCTTGAATCAGGCGCTGCGCGCCGCCCTCGATCACCGCCAAGACCTGATCAACACGCTGCACAGCCAGGGTACGGACTGCTATCGGCTGTTCCACGGCAGCCAGGAAGGCGCCGGCGGCTTGACCATCGACCGCTACGGTCCGCAATTGCTGGTACAAAGCTTCCACCAGTCCCTGGAAACGGCAGACCTGCTGGACCTGCACCAACTGATCAACCAGTACATGGGCCTGGAATTGTTGCTGGTGTACAACGACCGTGCCCGCGGCAACTCACGCATCGACCGCGAAGACACGGTGTACCGCGCAGAGCCTGGCGCATTGGAAGATCTGGTCGGCCACGAGTGGGGCCTCAATTACCGTGTGCGTGGGCGCCACGCCGGGCAAGACCCATTGCTGTTCCTCGACCTGCGTAACACCCGGGGCTGGGTCAAGGACAACAGCGCCGGCAAAAGCGTGCTAAACCTGTTCGCCTATACCTGCGGCGTCGGTTTGAGCGCGGCAGCAGGCGGCGCACGCGAGGTGTGCAACCTGGATTTTGCCGAGGGCAACCTGGCGGTGGGGCGTGAAAACGGCCAACTCAACCCGCAGTTGCCGAGCATGGAGTTTGTGCAGTCCGATTACTTCCCGGCGATTCGCCAATTGGCGGGCCTGCCGATCACCCAGCGTCGCGGGCAGAAGCTGCCGAGCTATCCGCGCCTGGAACAGCGCCAGTACGACCTGGTACTGCTCGATCCTCCCGCCTGGGCCAAGAGCGCTTTCGGCACCGTCGATTTGTTGCGCGACTATCAAAGCCTGCTCAAACCCGCACTGCTGGCCACCGCCAACAATGGCGTGCTGATTTGCTGCAACAACTTGGCAAAGGTCAGCATGGAGGACTGGCGTGAGCAGGTGCTGCGCTGCGCGGAAAAAGCCGGGCGCCCGGTGCGCGAATGGCAGGTTATGCCACCTGGAGCCGACTTTCCCTCCAGAGACCAACAGCCTCCGCTGAAGACGCTGATCCTGCATTTGTAGGAAGTTTCCCAGCGTCCACGGTTCTTCGGAACCGAATTCCCGTGCCATACTCCAAGGCACTCTCGTTCGACATAGATGGCGTTCACCCATGCCCAAAGGATTGATCCGCGCCGTAGGCGCCTTGTTGACCGCCCTTGCTTTGTACAGCTTGCTGGGCTTTCTGATATTACCCGGCATCGCCCTTCGCATTGCCAACCAACAGTTGGCCAACTACGCCACAGTGCCGGCGCGAATCGAGCGCATCGAGCTCAACCCCTTCAGCCTGGAACTGACGTTGTGGGGCCTGAAGATCGGTGAGCCAGGCAAAGAGCAAGTAGGTTTCGAACGCCTCTACGCCAACCTGCAGATCGACAGCCTCTGGACCCGCGCCCTGCACCTGGCCGATGTGCAACTGGACAAGCCCAAGACCGAACTGCTGTTCGACAAGTCCGGCCAACTGAACCTGGCGCAGCTGTTCAAACTGCCACCGAGCGAGCCAACCCCGGCCGATCCTGATGCCAAGCCGTTCCCACTGCGTATCGACAGCATCAAGCTGGCCGGTGGTAACCTGCATTTCCAGGACCTGCGCCCCAGCGAACCCATCGAATTCCTCTACGACGAACTCGACTTCGAGCTGAAAAACCTCAGCACATTGCCTGACGACAATGCCGACATGACCCTGGTCGCTGCGGGCCCCGAAGGGGGTCAGATCGACTGGAAAGGCAATTTCAGCCTGGTACCGATCACCTCCGAAGGCACCTTGAAGGTCACCGACGGCAAGATGAAAGCCTGGTGGCCGTATGTACGTGACGCACTGCCACTGGTACTGGAAGACGGGGTGCTCAACTTCAGCACTGACTACAAATTCAGCCTGGCCAAAGAAACCGAGCTGAGCCTGACCAACACCGCCGCCAGCATCGCCCCCTTTGCGATCAAGGCCCCCGATGGCCGGCCACTGGCACGCCTGGAGCGCCTGGACGTCAGCGAAACCACGGTAGACCTGGCCAAGCAGCAGGTCATTGTCGGCAAGATCCGCAGCAACAAGCTGGAAACCTGGGCCGCCCGTGAGGCCGATGGTCAACTGGATTGGCAGAAACTGTTCGCCAGCCAACCGAGCAAACCGGCCAAGGCACCGGAGCCAGCCGCTGCCGACGCGCCTTCGGCGCAACCGGCGGCACCGAGCAAGCCGTGGCAAGTGCTGCTCAAGGATGTGCAACTGCGTAACTATCAGGTGCACCTGGCAGACCGCCAGGTAAAACCTGCGGTCGCGCTGGAACTGGGCCCGTTGAATGTCGACGTACAGAACTTCGACAGCCTCAACCAGAGCCCCTTTGCCTTGAAGATCGACACCGGCCTGGGCAAACAAGGCAAGATCCAGGCAACCGGCGAGGTTAACCTCAACCCCGTCAGCGCCAAGCTGAAAGTGAACACCCAGGACATCGACCTGCGGGTCGCCCAGGCTTATATCAGCCCGTTTATTCGCCTGGAATTGCGCAGCGGCATGCTGGGCAGCAACCTGGACGTGAACCTCAAAAGCACCGAGCCACTGGCCCTTCAGGTCACCGGCCGCGCTCAGGTTGACCAGTTGCATACCCTGGACACCCTCAAGAGCCGCGACTTCCTAAAATGGCAACGCCTGGTGCTCGAAGGCGTGAATTACCAGCACGGCCAAAGCCTGTCGATCGACAAGGTCAACTTGTTGCAGCCGTATGCGCGCTTCATGATCAACGAAGATCGCACCACCAACATCGACGACCTGCTGATCCCGCAGCCCGCCGACAGCGGCAGCAAGTCGGCCGCCAAACCTGCCGCCAGTAACGACAAGCCCTTGGGCATTCATATCGGCCAGATCGCGATCAACGACGGTTCGGCCAACTTTGCCGACTTTAGCCTCACGCCCAACTTTGCCACCGCGATTCAACAGCTCAACGGCCAGATTGGCACCATCGACAGCCGCCAGGCCAAACCGGCCAGCGTCGACATCAAGGGCAAGGTGGACCGTTACGCGCCAGTGACGATCAAAGGCAGCGTGAACCCGTTTGACCCGATGGCCGCGTTGGATATCGCCACCAGCTTCAAGCGTGTCGAGTTGACCAACCTGACACCTTACTCAGGCAAGTTCGCAGGCTTCCGCATCCGCAAGGGCCGCCTGAATCTCGATCTGCACTACGTGATCACCAAAGGCCAGTTGAAGGCTGAAAACAAAGTGGTGGTCGAGCAACTGCAATTGGGTGAAAAAGTCGACAGCTCCGATGCCGTCGACTTACCGATTCGCCTGGCTGTCGCCCTGCTCAAGGACTCCGACGGCAAGATCTCCATCGAACTGCCGGTAAGCGGCGACCTGAACAACCCGCAATTCAGCGTGATGCCGATTGTGTGGCAGACCCTGCGTAACCTCGTGGTGCGCGCGGCAACAGCGCCCTTCAAGTTCATTGGCGGGCTGGTCACCGGTGGCGGCTCTGAAGACTTGGGTAATGTGTCGTTCGCCGCAGGCTCCAGTGAGCTGAACAAAGACGCCGAAGGCGCTCTGAACACCCTGGCCAAGGCGCTGAAAGAACGCCCTGCCCTGCGCCTGGAAATTGAAGGCACAGCCGCTGCCAGCAGCGACGGGCCGTTCCTGGCCGCACAGCGACTGGAACGTGAATACCAATACAACTATTACAAGATCCTCCAGCGCCGCGGCGACAAAGTCCCGGCCCAGGCCTCGTTGCTTGAAGTACCAGAGAAGGAAAAAGCGCCATTGCTGGAAGGCATCTACCGCACCCGCCTCAAACAGCAACCACCGGCCGAATGGAAGGACCTGGGCAGCGATGAGCGCTCGGCGAAGCTCAAGGACGGTGTGATCAAGTTCTGGAGTGGCAGTGACGTGCTACTGCGCGAGATGGGGCAGGACCGAGCCAGCACTATCAAGGACTACCTGGTAGACAAGGGCCAGTTGGAAGATGACCGCGTGTATTTCATCGATGCGCAGCTGGGCCAGGCCGAGAAAGATGGCCGCGTGATCACGCCAATGCACTTGGATGCTGAGTAACTTCTAAGCACCGCCCATCCTAATGTGGGAGCTGGCTTGCCTGCGATAGCATCACCTCGGTGCAACTGAATGACCGAGGTGCCAGCATCGCAGCATAGGTATCTACACGATTTTGTAGGTTGTAGCAGCCGACGGTAACCACGATGCGAAGCGAGTCGCTCTTGCTCTTGATCTTGCTCTTGATCTCAAGCGCCCCGTTAAACCACGCTGGCCGAACGCAGGCTTGAATTCGTGGCCCACGGATTCAAGCCTGCGTTCGGGCACACCGAGCCCAAGCGAGGCGCCGAGTGGTGGGGCAAGAGCCTTTTGCTTACTTTTGGGCTCCTTTCAAAAGTGAGCCGCCGTCAGGCGGAACCCTAAGTGGCCGTTACCGCAGCAATGAATATGTACACGGTCCGACTGTATTGACTGTCAGGCCGTCTTCGCAGGCAAGCCAGCTCCCACATTTGGATCGTGGTGTGTCAGGCACATCTGCGTCGGTTGGTAGGTCGTCACGGGAGCAAGCTCCCTCGCCACAGGTTCAGTGTCGCAGCGAAGGTGTGTAGACACCTATGCGTATCGCAGGCAGCTCCCACATTTTTTTGGCCTGATTTCTGTTTCAACCCGAAATAGAACAGGCCCCGACACAAATGCCGGGGCCTGTAATGACCACATCCGTGTGGTCGGTCGCATGAACTCCAGAGGTGCGTCAGGTGGATATCTAGCTCACCCTAAGCCGCCGCTATTCAGTTCAAACGAAACGTTCAGCGTTACTCTGCTTTCAGGCCATCGGCCGAGACAGCTTTAACGCCTTTGATTTTCTTGGTGATCGCTACAGCCGTTTCTTTCTGTGCAGCAGTCACGGCGGTAGGCGACGACAGGGATACAACACCTTTGTTGGTTTCAACCTTGATGTCGGTGCCAGGAATACCTTTTTCAGTTACCAGGTCAGCCTTCACTTTGGTAGTGATCCAGGTATCGCTGGTGGTCTCTTTAGCGTCGTGGGCAGCGCCTTTGGTTTTGTCGATGCCGTCAGCCTTGGTAGCACCGCCAGCCAGCAGGCCGTCAGCAGAAACCGCAGTCACACCTTTGATTTTCTTGGTGATGGCTACAGCAGTCGCTTTTTGCGAATCCGAGATAGCTACGTCGGAGGACAGGGAAACCACACCTTTGTTGGTCTCAACCTTGATGTCCGAACCCGGAATGCCTTTTTCGGTCAGCAGGTCAGCTTTGACTTTAGTGGTGATCCAAGTATCCGAAACGCTTTCCTTAGCCTTGGTCGCTTCACCGGCCGCCAAAGTCATAGGGGCTTGGGAAGTCTGAGCAAAGGCTACGTTAGCACCCATGGCCAGGGTCAGAGCGGTAGCAGTAGCGAGAGCGAACTTCTTCATACGAGTAACTCCTGTTTTATTAAAAGTCTGCAGACGTAAACCTTCATGCTGCAGCGCTACCAGGGATATTGCAGGCAGTGTGCCAAGTCGCCGAACAGATTAAATACCTTTATAAACAATGAGTTATAGAAATAGCGTATTTTCGAAATCGTGCAACTTGCATGAAGCGCATCGGGCCTGCATGCAAGTTGCGGCTTTTGGGCAGCGCTAAACAGCTGATTCTGCTTCATTTTCTCGCACCCATAAAAAAAGGACTCCGAAGAGTCCTTTTTTTCAGCGTAAAGCCTGCGGGTGTTTAAACGCCCGAAGCCTTCGCGGCTGCTACGTCCTTGATGGACAGCTTGATACGGCCGCGGTTGTCCACGTCCAGTACCAGCACTTCCACTTCCTGGCCTTCTTTCAGAATGTCGGTCACTTTCTCAACCCGAGCATCGCTCAGCATGGAGATGTGAACCAGACCGTCTTTGCCTGGCAGGATGTTGACGAACGCGCCGAAGTCGACGATGCGCTCAACCTTGCCGACGTAGATCTTGCCGATCTCGGCTTCAGCGGTGATGCCCAGGACGCGCTGGCGTGCTGCTTCAGCCGCTTCCTTGGTTTCGCCGAAGATCTTGATCGAACCGTCGTCTTCGATGTCGATCGAAGCCTTGGTTTCTTCACAGATCGCACGGATGGTCGCGCCGCCTTTACCGATGACATCACGGATTTTGTCGGTGTCGATTTTCATCGCGATCATGGTCGGAGCATTTTCCGACAGTTCGGTGCGAGACTGACCAATGATCTGGTTCATCTGGCCGAGGATGTTCAGGCGCGCTTCCAGGGCTTGGCCCAGGGCGATTTCCATGATCTCTTCGGTGATGCCCTTGATCTTGATGTCCATCTGCAGCGCGGTCACACCTTTAGCGGTACCGGCTACTTTGAAGTCCATGTCGCCCAGGTGGTCTTCGTCACCCAGGATGTCGGTCAGGATGGCGAACTTCTCGCCTTCTTTAACCAGGCCCATGGCGATACCGGCAACCGGCGCCTTCATCGGCACACCGGCGTCCATCAGAGCGAGGGAAGCGCCGCAAACGGAAGCCATGGAGCTGGAACCGTTGGACTCAGTGATTTCCGATACAACACGGATGGTGTACGGGAACACGTCGGCGGCAGGCAGCATGGCCTGCACCGAACGGCGAGCCAGACGGCCGTGACCGATTTCGCGACGACCTGCACCGCCCATACGACCACACTCGCCCACCGAGAACGGAGGGAAGTTGTAGTGCAGCATGAAGGGGTCTTTTTTCTCGCCTTCCAGGGTGTCCAGCAGTTGTGCGTCACGGGCAGTACCCAGGGTCGCAACGACCAAGGCCTGGGTTTCGCCACGGGTGAACAGCGCCGAACCGTGAGTTTTCGGCAGAACGCCGACTTCGATGTTCAGCGGACGCACGGTGCGGGTATCGCGACCGTCGATACGTGGCTTGCCGTTAACGATGTTTTCGCGAACGGTGCGGTATTCGATCTCACCGAAAGCAGCTTTGACTTCGCTGGAAGAAGGCTGGCCTTCTTCGCCGGACAGCTTGGCCACGACCTGGTCCTTCAGCTCACCCAGGCGAGCATAACGGTCGGCCTTGACGGTGATGGTGTAGGCGTCGGAGATGGCAGCGCCGAACTCGGAGCGGATAGCGCCCAGCAGTTCGGTGGCTTCCGGGGCAGCAGCCCAGGTCCAGGTTGGCTTGGCAGCTTCGGCAGCCAATTCCTTAACCGCGTTGATCACAACCTGGAACTCGTCGTGAGCAAACAGTACGGCACCCAGCATCTGGTCTTCGGTCAGCTCTTTGGCTTCCGACTCAACCATCAATACGGCTTCGGACGTACCGGCAACGACCATGTCCAGGCTCGAGGCTTTCTGTTGCTCGTAAGTCGGGTTCAGCAGGTAGCCGGTGCTTTCGTGGAACGCAACGCGGGCAGCGCCGATCGGGCCATCGAAAGGAATACCGGAGATGGCCAGGGCAGCCGAGGTACCGATCATCGCAGCGATGTCCGGATCGGTCTTCTTGCTGGTGGAAACGACGGTGCAGACAACCTGCACTTCGTTCATGAAGCCTTCTGGGAACAGCGGACGGATCGGACGGTCGATCAGTCGGGAAGTCAGGGTTTCTTTCTCGGAAGGACGGCCTTCGCGCTTGAAGAAACCGCCAGGGATCTTACCGGCAGCGTAAGTCTTTTCCTGGTAGTGAACGGACAGAGGGAAGAAGCCCTTGCTCGGGTCAGCGGTCTTGGCGCCAACAACGGTCACCAGTACGGTCACGTCGTCGTCAACGGTAACCAGCACTGCGCCGGAGGCTTGACGGGCGATACGGCCTGTCTCGAGGGTAACGGTCGACTGACCGAACTGGAATTTTTTGATAACCGGGTTCACGGTGTCCTACCTTCTTTGTGGCTCTTGGGGGAACTTGTCTTCTTGCGAAATTCTTGGGCAATGCCGGGAATCGGCCCGACGCTCGTCCAGGGAAAAAACGTGTATCCAGATAAAACTTGAGGCTGGGAGCCTACCACGGGCCAACGGGAATCCCGATGACACGCGGCAGACAACCAACCTCTAGCGCAATCGCTTATTAGCGACGCAGACCCAGGCGACCGATCAGAGTCTGATAACGACCCAGATCCTTGCCTTTCAGGTAGTCCAGCAGCTTACGGCGCTGGTTTACCATGCGGATCAGACCACGACGGGAGTGGTGGTCTTTACCGTTGGCCTTGAAGTGACCTTGCAGTTTGTTGATGTTGTGGGTCAGCAGTGCAACTTGCACTTCTGGCGAACCAGTGTCACCAACAGCTTGCTGATAGTCAGCTACGATTTGTGCTTTTTCTTGAACGTCGAGAGCCATGAGGCAATCCTTTTTTTAAGGAAACCACCCAAAGGGCAGTTTCAACAGGCCAGGGACAAATCCCTGTATCTAAAAATGAGTGTTGACCATGCCTGTTAACAGCCACACTCGTTCCAGTTTGCGTAAAAGCTACTGCGCTTTACCACAAACTGGTTCCGGTCATTCTGACCGAATCAGCCGACGCGGCGCGATGCGCCCGTCTTCGCTCACTTCACCGATACCGATAAAGCGACCGTTATGATCTTGTACTCGCACCATGCCGAACTTCGGGGCATCCGGGGCGCGTACCGGCTGGCCGTTGAGCCAGTAGAACGCGCTGTGCTCCGAAAAGTGCAGCAATGGCCAATCGAGCAAACCGCTGTCCGATGGCATCATGAAGCGATCAACCGCTTCGTTGCCGCCTTCGGCGTGCACTGCCTCAAGCTCTTCCAGCGTGACCGTCTGGGCCAAGGTGAAAGGTCCGGCTTGTGTACGTCGCAGTTCGGCAACGTATGCGCCACAGCCAAGTTGCTCACCAATATCCTCCACCAGGGTACGGATATAGGTGCCTTTGCTGCAGTCCACGGCCAAACGGGCAGTGTCGCCTTCACAAGCGAGCAATTCCAAGCGCGCAATAGTAACAGAACGCGGTTCGCGCTCCACTACTTCGCCCGCACGTGCCAGCTTGTAAAGTGGCTGACCATCGCGCTTGAGTGCCGAGTACATCGGCGGTATCTGACTGATTTGCCCACGAAAAGCGGGTAAGGCAGCTTCGATATCCGCACGACCAACGGTCACGTCGCGAACCTGCAAAACATCACCTTCGGCATCCGCGGTGGTGGTGGTCTTGCCCAGTTGCATCAGGGTTTCGTAACCCTTGTCGGAATCAAGCAGGTATTGCGAAAACTTGGTGGCCTCGCCAAAGCACAACGGCAATACACCGGTGGCCAATGGATCAAGGCTGCCGGTGTGCCCGGCCTTCTCGGCGTTGAGCAGCCAGCGAACCTTCTGCAACGCGGCATTGGAGGTAAAGCCAATGGGTTTGTCGAGCAGAATGATGCCACTGACGTTGCGACGAATACGTTTGACCTGAGCCACCGCTTACTCCTTGGCGTCTTCAGGTGTGGACGGATGCTGGCTGTCTTCAGCCACGGCGCGTTCGATCAGAGCCGACAGGTGCGCGCCACGCACGACGCTTTCGTCGTAGTGGAAGTGCAACTGTGGAACGCTGCGCAGCTTCATTTCACGGGCCAACTGCATACGCAGGAAACCTGCAGCAGAGTTGAGCACCTTGATGCTTTGCGCGATTTCTTCGCTGTTGTCCTGCCCCATCACGGTGATGAAGATCTTGGCGTGACCCACGTCACGGCTCACTTCAACAGCGGTAATGGTGACCAGGCCAACGCGTGGGTCTTTGACTTCGCGGCGGATCAGTTGGGCCAGCTCACGCTGCATCTGATCGCCGATACGCTGGGTACGGCTGTATTCTTTTGCCATGTCTTGTTACCTGTTACTGCCACACGGTGAAACCCGTGGGGTCTGAAAGCGGCAAACGCCCGGCCTGACAAAAGCCAGACCGGGCGTTGCGTTTAGAGTCCTGACGCTGCGCGGGGCATCTGCATGCCCACACGCTGCGCGGCTCCTGAAGTGCGCGAGTTAGAGGCTGCGAGCAACCTGAACCTTCTCGAAGACTTCGATCTTGTCGCCAACCTTGACGTCGTTGTAGCTCTTGACGCCGATACCGCATTCCATGCCGGCACGTACTTCGGCAGCGTCATCCTTGAAGCGGCGCAGGGATTCCAGCTCGCCTTCGAAGATAACGATGTCTTCACGCAGTACACGGATTGGACGGTTACGGTACACAGTGCCTTCAACCACCATACAGCCGGCGATCGCACCGAATTTCGGCGAGCGGAACACGTCACGCACCTCGGCGATACCCAGGATGTTCTCCCGGACGTCGCTGCCAAGCATGCCGGTAAGGGCTTTCTTGACGTCTTCGATGATGTCGTAGATGACGTTGTAGTAACGCATGTCCAGGCCTTCCTGCTCGACGATCTTGCGAGCGCCAGCATCGGCACGCACGTTGAAGCCGAACAGTACAGCGTTGGAGGCCAGTGCCAGGTTGGCGTCGGATTCGGTGATACCACCGACACCGCCACCGACAACACGCACTTGCACTTCGTCGTTACCCAGGCCGTTCAAGGCGCCGTTCAACGCTTCGAGGGAACCACGAACGTCAGACTTGAGGACGATGTTAAGCGTCTTCTTCTCTTCCTGGCCCATGTTCTCGAAGATGTTTTCCAGCTTGCCGGCGTGAGCACGGGCCAGCTTGACCTCGCGGAACTTGCCTTGACGGAACAGAGCCACTTCACGGGCTTTCTTCTCGTCGGCCACTACGCTCATCTCGTCGCCAGCGTCCGGCGTACCGTCCAGGCCGAGAATCTCGACTGGGATAGCAGGACCTGCTTCCTTGATTGGCTTGCCGTTCTCGTCGAGCATGGCACGTACACGGCCGTAGTTCGAACCGACCAGCACCATGTCGCCTTGGCGCAGGGTACCGTCTTGGACCAGCACGGTGGCAACCGGGCCACGGCCCTTGTCGAGACGGGACTCAACCACGACGCCACGGCCAGGAGCCGATGGAGTAGCGGTCAGTTCCAGGACTTCGGCTTGCAACAGCACCGCTTCGAGCAGTTCGTCAACGCCGGTACCCATTTTCGCCGAGACTGATACGAATGGCGTCTCGCCACCCCATTCCTCGGACGTCACGCCGTGAACCGACAGTTCGCTACGGATGCGATCGAGATCGGCGCCCGGCTTGTCGATTTTGTTCACGGCAACGACCAGAGGAACACCGGCAGCCTTGGCGTGCTGGACAGCTTCAATGGTCTGCGGCATTACGCCGTCGTCCGCTGCAACCACCAGGATCACGATGTCAGTCGCCTTGGCACCACGGGCACGCATTGCGGTAAACGCGGCGTGACCTGGGGTGTCGAGGAAAGTGACCATGCCGCGTTCGGTTTCAACGTGGTATGCACCGATGTGCTGGGTAATACCACCGGCTTCGCCTGCGGCAACCTTGGCACGACGGATGTAGTCGAGCAGGGAAGTCTTACCGTGGTCAACGTGGCCCATTACGGTCACAACCGGCGCACGGGAAACCGCTTCACCTTCAAACTTCAGGGACTCGGCCAGGGAATCTTCCAGGGCGGTGTCGCTGACCAGGGTCACTTTGTGGCCCAGCTCTTCAGCAACCAACTGGGCAGTTTCCTGGTCCAGAACCTGGTTGATGGTGGCTGGAGTGCCCAGCTTGAACATGAACTTGATGATTTCAGCAGCCTTGACCGACATCTGCTGGGCCAGATCGCCCACAGTGATGGTCTCGCCGATCTTCACTTCACGCACGACAGGGCCGGTTGGGCTCTGGAAACCGTGGGCGTTGCGCTTCTTCAGCTTGGCCTTGCCGCGACCACCACGACGGAAGCCATCGCTTTCTTCGTCGGTGGTACGTGGGGCAACGCGTGGCGCAGGCGCTTTCTCTTTGACCGAGGCGCGGTGCGGAGCGTTTTTACGCTCGCCATCGCCACCACCACCGCGACGATTGTTGTCGTCAGCACGTGGTTTGTCCGGACGACGAGGCTCGTCGCGCTTGCGGGCATCTGCTGCAGGAGCAGGTGCAGCGGCAGCCGGGGCAGCCTCACGCACAGCTTCAACAGGGGCGGCGACCGCGTCAGTGGCAGCAGGTTGCGCAGCAGCAGGCTGGCGACGCGCTTCTTCTTCGGCGCGACGCTTGGCTTCTTCTTCAGCCTTCTGACGTGCAGCGTTTTCTACTGCGCGACGTTCTTCCAGCTCGCGTTTGCGCTCGGCTTCGATTTCTTCCGGGCTGCGCTGTACGAAGACTTTCTTCTTGCGTACTTCAACGCTGATGCTCTTGCTACCTGCAACCCGCAGGGTGCTGGTGGTTTTGCGCTGCAATGTAATCTTGCGCGGTTCTTCCACTTTCGCCTTGTGGCTGCTCTTCAAGTGAGTCAGCAAAGACTGCTTCTCACTATCGCTCACACCTTCATCGGCGGCGGTGTGCGGCAGACCTGCCTCACGCATCTGCTGCAACAGGCGCTCTACCGGTGTTTTGACCTCATCGGCCAGTTGTTTCACCGTGACTTGCGTCATGCACTTCTCTCCTCAGGCCGCGCCTAATTACTCGAACCAATGGGCTCGGGCGGCCATGATCAACTTGCCGGCACGATCTTCGTCAATGCCGTCGATGTCGAGCAGATCGTCAATAGACTGCTCGGCCAGGTCTTCGCGGGTAATTACGCCGCGCACCGCCAGTTCCATCGCCAAATCCTTGTCCATACCCTCAAGCGAGAGCAGGTCTTCGGCCGGATGGGCGTCTGCCAGCTTTTCCTCAGTAGCGATGGCTTTAGTCAACAAACGATCCTTGGCCCGAGCGCGGAGCTCGTTGACGATATCCTCGTCAAAGCCGTCGATGTTGAGCATTTCTTCCAACGGTACGTAGGCAATCTCTTCCAGGCTGGTGAAGCCTTCATCTACCAGCACCTGTGCCAGTTCTTCATCGACTTCCAACTCTTCGATGAAGTTGCGCAGGATGTCACCGGTTTCAGCTTGCTGCTTAGCCTGGATGTCCGATTCGGTCATCACGTTCAGGGTCCAACCGGTCAGTTGGCTGGCCAGACGCACGTTCTGACCACCACGACCAATGGCCTGAGCCAGATTGTCTGCGCCAACGGCGATGTCCATTGCATGGGCATCTTCGTCAACGATAATTGCCGCCACTTCAGCTGGCGACATGGCGTTGATCACGAACTGCGCCGGGTTATCGTCCCACAGGACGATGTCCACACGCTCACCGCCCAATTCGCCCGACACTGCCTGGACGCGCGAACCGCGCATACCGATGCAAGCGCCTTGCGGGTCGATGCGTTTGTCTTTGGAGCGGACCGCGATCTTGGCACGCGAACCCGGGTCACGGGACGCAGCCATCACTTCGATCAGGCCTTCGGCGATTTCCGGCACTTCGATACGGAACAGCTCAATCAGCATTTCCGGCGCGGTACGCGACAGGATCAACTGCGGGCCGCGGTTCTCGGTGCGGATTTCCTTGAGCAGCGCACGCAAGCGCACGCCGACACGGAAGGTTTCGCGAGAGATGATGTCTTCGCGGGCCAGCAACGCTTCGGCGTTGTTGCCCAGGTCGACGATCACGTTGTCGCGGGTAACTTTTTTCACGGTGCCGGAGATGATTTCACCCAGGCGTTCGCGATAGGCGTCAACGACTTGAGCGCGCTCGGCTTCGCGAACCTTCTGCACGATGACCTGCTTGGCGGTCTGTGCAGCAATACGGCCGAATTCGATCGACTCGATCTTTTCTTCAACAACATCGCCAACCTGAGCGCCCGGATGCGTTTGCGCAACCTTGCTTGGCCAGGTTTCGATTGCCGGATCATCAAGATCGTCCTCTTCGACCACCGTCCAACGACGGAAAGTCTCATAGGCACCGGTGTGGCGGTTGATTTCCACACGCAGATCTACTTCGTCTTCAAAACGTTTCTTGGTAGCAGTGGCCAGGGCCAGCTCCAACGCTTCAAAAATCACGCTTGCCGGTACACCCTTTTCATTGGATACCGACTCAACAACCAGCAGTACTTCTTTGCTCATCGTACGCCTCGCCTTTCGCAAGCCATTGGATCCGCGGGATCCGCGTCTCAGTCAAAACTGGGAATAATGTTGGCCTTGTCGATCATATCGATCGGCAACAGGAACTCATGGTCTTCTACCTGCACCACGACATCCTGATCTTCTACACTGCGCAGAAGGCCCTGAAAGTTGCGTCGCCCTTCAAAGGGGGAGCGCAGCTTGATCTTCACTTGTTCACCGGCATATTTAGCAAACTGCTCGAGAGTGAACAGTGGGCGTTCCATGCCTGGCGAGGAAACCTCAAGGGTGTATTCAACGGAGATTGGATCTTCAACATCCAGCACACCGCTGATCTGACGGCTGACAATGGCACAATCGTCCACCAGCACGCCGCCCTCTTTATCGATATAAACGCGCAACATTGAGTGGCGACCTTGAGCCGAAAACTCAATACCCCAGCATTCATAGCCTAGGGCCACGACCACCGGGGCCAACAAGGCCTGCAACTCTTCTAGCTTGCTCGACACCTGAACCCCCTCGTGCATGTATGTGCATGCTGTGCAAAATAAAAAAATGGGCGAAACGCCCATCCTTGAAACGCCGTCGAACAGCGGCGTTGAAAGTGTCCAGCTAACAAAAAGCCCCTTAAAAGGGGCTCCGCTAAAACTGGTTGCGGGGGCCGGATTTGAACCGACGACCTTCGGGTTATGAGCCCGACGAGCTACCAGACTGCTCCACCCCGCGACAAAGCTGGGGCGGAAGTATACGACCGATCCCTTGCAGGGTCAATGTAACCTTCCACCTACAAGAAAGCCCGCAACAGCGGGCTCTCCTGATAATTGGTACCGAGAAGGGGACTCGAACCCCTACACCCTATGGGCACAACCACCTCAAGGTTGCGTGTCTACCAATTCCACCACCTCGGCAATACAGCGCTTACAACCCTTCTTACTTCTGCTCTTGAGCTGGAGGTACGTCAGTCGCTGGAGTAGCCGACTTTTGCTCTTGAAGCACCGGGACATCATCAGAAGCCGGTTTTGCTTTTGGAACTTCCAACACTGCTGGGTTTGGCAAACCTACTTGAGTCAGCACATGAGCTTTCTCTTTAGCAAAGTAACCTAACCCTAAGCTGGTTATGAAGAAACCTGCGGCAAGTATAGCAGTAAACTTACTAAGAAAGGTAGAGGAACCTTGGCTTCCGAACACAGTATTTGAAGCACCTGCACCGAAAGACGCACCAGCATCCGCACCTTTACCCTGTTGCAACAAAACCAGAGCAACTACGCTCAGGGCAGCCAACAGATGAAAAACGACTACGACTGTTTCCAGCATTTTTTCAGTTTCCCGCGGCGCGACAGATCGCACCGAACTCATCTGCATTCAGGGAAGCTCCACCAATGAGCCCCCCATCGATATCCGGCATGCCGAACAGTTCGACCGCATTGGCCGCCTTCACGCTGCCGCCGTATAGAAGCCGCACACCTTGTGCGACTTCAGAATTCTCTGCCGCCAACTGCGCGCGGATGGCTGCGTGCACATCCTGCGCCTGTTGCGGTGTAGCAGTCAGCCCGGTGCCAATGGCCCAGACCGGCTCGTAAGCAATAACTGCCTTTGCAAATGCACCAACACCCAGCTCCTCGATGATGCTGCCCAGCTGACGCGAGACAACTTCAAGAGTCTTGCCCGATTCGCGCTGCTCAAGGGTCTCCCCTATGCACAACACCGGAATCAAGCCACAAGCCTGTGCTGCGGCGAATTTGCGGTTGAGTGTCCCATCCCGCTCGCCCATCATCTGGCGACGCTCGGAGTGCCCGACAAGCACATAGGAACAACCCGCATCAACCAGCTGACTCGGCGAAATCTCGCCGGTCAACGCACCTTGCATCGGCTCTACCGCAGAGTTCTGCGCGCCGACCTGAATCGACTTGCCCTTCAAGCCATCAACCACTTGGTTGATATGCAAGCAAGGCGGGAACACCGCGACGTCAACACCGCTAGGCAAGGCCAAGTGACGAAGGCCGTTGATCAGCTCAGCGACACTGGCGCGGGTACCGTGCATCTTCCAGTTACCAGCTACCATAGTGCGACGCATGCTGTACCCCGTCGGTCAAAGTGGGCGCAGATGTTACCCAACCACATCATCACTGGCAAGCCGAATTCAGGCGCAAACTTCAGTTACCAGTTTTGCCAGGTCTTCGGCATGGCCGCGAACCTGTGTTTCGTCCTCGCCTTCGACCATCACACGCACCAGCGGCTCTGTGCCGGACTTGCGCAGCAACACACGCCCGCGCCCCGCCATTGCCTGAGTTACGCGCTCGCAAGCCTCTTTGACAGCAGGGTGTTCGATGGGGTTTTCGCCACCGGCAAAACGCACATTGAGCAGCACTTGCGGGCACTTGCGCAGGGCTTGGCGCGCCTGGGCCAGGCTCTCTTCGCGGCGACGCAGGGCCAACAGCACCTGTAGCGCGGCGATGATCGCGTCACCCGTGGTGGTGTGCTGGAAGCAAACCACGTGCCCGGAGTTCTCGCCGCCGACCAACCAGTTACGCTCCAGCAGCTCGGCGATCACGTAGCGGTCACCGACATTGGCGCGAATAAAGGGAATCCCCAGTTCTGCCAACGCCAATTCCAGCCCGAGATTACTCATCAGGGTGCCGACCACGCCGCCTTGCAGCTTGTTACGCTCATGCAGGTCACGGGCAATGATGAACAACAGGTCATCACCATCCACGATCGTGCCAGTGTGATCCACCATCAGCACGCGGTCGCCATCGCCATCAAAAGCGATGCCCAGGTCCGCATGCTCAGCCAGCACTGCAGCCTGCAGCTGCTCCATGTGGGTGGAACCGCAGTTGTCGTTGATGTTCAAGCCGTTGGGCTGAGCCGACAGCACGGTAACCTGTGCGCCCAGTTCCTTGAAGACGCTCGGCGCCACCTTGTAGGTCGCCCCATGGGCGCAATCGACAACAATCTTCAAGCCTGCAAAATTGGTGCTGCTCGGAACGCTGCTTTTACAGAATTCGATATAGCGGCCTGACGCGTCGTTAATGCGCGACACCTTGCCCAGCTTGCTGGACTCGACCACCGTCATCGGCGCATCCAGCAGCTCTTCGATCATCAACTCGATCTCGTCAGGCAGCTTGGTGCCCTGCCCCGAGAAAAACTTGATGCCATTGTCATCATGAGGATTGTGGGAGGCGCTGATCACAATACCGGCTTCGGCGTGGAAGGTACGCGTCAGGTAAGCGATTGCCGGCGTGGGCATAGGGCCCAACAGCATCACATCGGCCCCAGCGGCGGACAATCCGGCCTCCAGCGCAGACTCAAACATGTAACCCGAAATACGGGTGTCCTTGCCCACCAGGATGCGACACGCGCCCATGCTGCGGAACGCCATGCCTGCCGCCCAACCCAGCTTGAGCATGAAATCAGGGGTGATCGGGAATTCGCCGACCCGACCACGAATGCCGTCGGTGCCAAAATATTTTTTAGTCATAAGTGCTCCATCATTCTTATTCGGCTGATTCTACAGCAGCGAGCATGCGCACCACATCGACCGTTTCGGCGACATCATGCACACGCAAAATACGTGCGCCCTTGGTTACAGCAAGTGCCGCAAGCGCCAGGCCGCCATACAGGCGTTCGCCGACCGGGCGATTCAAGGCGAGCCCTATCATGCTCTTGCGCGAAACGCCGACCAACAGCGGGCGACCAAGGGCGTGCAAGGCTTCCATGTGTTTGAACAGACTTAGATTGTGCTGCAGGGTCTTGGCAAAGCCAAACCCCGGATCGAGGATGATCTGCTCAGGCGCGATACCCACAGCGACACATTGGGCGACCCTATCAGCAAGAAACCCACTGACCTCACCGACCAGATCGTCGTAATGCGGATTGTCTTGCATGTTGCCGGGCTCACCCAGCATATGCATCAGGCAGACAGGCAAGCCGGTTGCAGCGGCCGCATCAAGGGCGCCGTCGCGCTGAAGCGAACGCACATCGTTGATCAACCCCGCTCCGAGCCGCGCGGTTTCGCGCATCACTGCCGGGGTGGAGGTGTCTACCGAGATGATGACATCCAGCTCACGGGCAATACGCTCGACCACCGGCGCCACCCGCTCCAGTTCCTCCAACGGAGAAACAACGCGGGCGCCGGGGCGGGTCGATTCCCCCCCCACATCAATCAACGTCGCACCGGCAGCCACCATCGCCTCGGCATGGCGCAACGCGGCGTCCAGCTGGCTGAAGCGGCCACCATCGGAAAAGGAGTCAGGGGTTACATTGAGGATGCCCATGACATGCGTCCGGGCCAAATCAAGAACCCGGTTGCCGCAAGGCAACCGGGTAGAGGACAAAGCAGAAGTCATTTCAAACCTTAGTGATCAGCTGCCGGGCCGCCGATAGGCGTTTCAGGGCGCTCATTCTGCACCACAGGCGGTGTGCCTGAAGTACCCGAACCACCTTCCCAGTCGCGCGGTTCACGCGGCGCACGGCCCGCCATGATGTCGTCGATCTGGTCGGCATCAATGGTTTCGTACTTCATCAACGCATCAGCCATGGCGTCCAGCTTGTCACGGTTGTCAGTCAGGATCTGCTTGGCCGTGCCGTAGCACTGGTCAATGATGCTGCGAACTTCGGAGTCGATCAGCTTGGCTGTCTCACCCGAGAAGCTGGCGCTTTGCCCACCGCCGCCACGCCCCAGGAACACTTCGCCTTCTTCTTCGGCGTACATCAATGGGCCGAGTTTTTCCGACAAGCCCCACTTGGTCACCATGTTTCGTGCGATCTGGCTGGCACGCATGATGTCATTGGAGGCACCAGTGGTCACACCGTCGAAGCCAAGGGTCATTTCCTCAGCAATACGACCGCCATACAGCGAGCAGATCTGGCTGATCAGCGCACGCTTGGAGAGGCTGTAGCGATCTTCTTCCGGCAGGAACATGGTCACACCCAGTGCCCGACCACGAGGAATGATCGACACTTTGTAGACGGGGTCATGCTCAGGCACAACGCGACCTACAATGGCGTGACCTGCCTCGTGATAAGCGGTGTTCTGCTTCTCTTTCTCGGACATGACCATGGATTTGCGCTCGGCGCCCATCATGATCTTGTCTTTCGCCAATTCGAACTCTTTCATCTCAACGATGCGCTTGCCAGTACGGGCAGCGAACAGCGAAGCCTCGTTCACCAGGTTCGCCAGATCAGCACCGGAGAAACCGGGAGTACCACGGGCGATCACAGCCGGAGCCACGTCGTCACCCATTGGCACCTTGCGCATGTGTACTTTCAGGATCTGCTCACGACCACGAATGTCCGGCAGGCCGACCACAACCTGACGGTCGAAACGGCCCGGACGCAGCAACGCAGGGTCGAGAACGTCGGGACGGTTGGTTGCGGCGATGACGATAATGCCGTCATTCATCTCGAAACCATCCATCTCTACCAGCAACTGGTTGAGGGTCTGCTCACGCTCATCGTGACCACCCCCCATGCCCGCGCCACGATGGCGACCAACGGCATCGATTTCGTCGATGAAGATGATGCATGGCGCGTGCTTCTTGGCCTGCTCGAACATATCGCGAACACGGCTGGCGCCGACGCCGACAAACATCTCGACGAAGTCAGAACCGGAAATCGTGAAGAAAGGCACCTTGGCTTCGCCGGCAATCGCCTTGGCCAGCAAGGTTTTACCGGTACCCGGAGGCCCCACCATCAGCACACCGCGAGGAATACGGCCACCCAGGCGCTGGAACTTGCCCGGATCACGCAGGAACTCGACCAACTCACCGACTTCTTCCTTGGCTTCGTCGCAACCTGCGACGTCAGCCAGGGTGGTCTTCACCTGGTCTTCGGAGAGCAGGCGCGCCTTGCTTTTGCCGAAGCTCATCGGCCCGCCCTTGCCTCCCGCACCGCCTTGCATCTGGCGCATGAAGAACATGAACACGGCGATAATCACCAGGATCGGGAAGCTGGCCACCAGGAGCTGGGTCCAGATGCTTTGCTGTTCAGGCTGCTTGCCTTCCACAACGACCTTGTTATCCACCAGGTCACCGATGAGACCGTTGTCCTGAATGGCAGGACGAATGGTCTTGAAGCTGTCGCCATCGTTGCGCTTACCGGTAATCACGTAGCCATCAACCGCTACGCGCTCGACCTTGCCATCCTTAACTTGCTGGATGAAGTCGGAATAGTTGAGGGTCTGCGGCTCGTTAGGGCTGGAGAAGTTGTTCATCACCGTCACCAGGACAGCCGCGATGATCAACCACAGGATCAGATTCTTTGCCATATCGTTCAATTAACTACCCTCTGAAGCAAGCTCCGCTACTGGCGCGCGCTTCGCATGATATTCACCGGCCTAACTTACTACATTACCTACAACTCTGGCAGGCGCCGTCTGTAACCCTTTGTGAAACTTTGACTACGCAATATTCGTAAAGCTTCGTGACGAAAGCGATATAAAAAAACCTATCGCCCTCCTCGAATTTCTCAAAAACGCTCTTCGCTCGCAGCGCCTTCGACACCGCGGAAGCCACGGCACAGCAGATACTGCTCCCTGGACCGGTCACGGGATGAGTCCGGCTTGCGTGTCTGTACCTTGTCGAACAACTTGCGAATGTTCTTGTGGTACTCGTCGAAACCTTCGCCCTGGAAGACCTTCACCAGGAAATCGCCACCCGGACGCAACACCCGACCTGCCAGATCCAGCGCCAGTTCACACAGGAACATGGCACGCGGCATATCAACAGCCGGTAATCCACTCATATTGGGGGCCATGTCGGAAATCACAAGGTCTACCTGCGAATTTCCCACAGCCTCCAGGATCTCGGCCAATACTTTGTCCTCGGTAAAATCGCCGTGAACAAAGGTCACGTCCGGGATGCTGTCCATCTCGAGGATGTCCGAAGCGATCAGTCGACCTTGCCCACCAATCAGACGACTGGTCACCTGGGACCAGCCACCGGGGGCCGCGCCGAGATCGATAACGCTCATGCCTGGACGGATCAGTTTGTCCTTGTCCTGGATCTCCAGCAGCTTGTAGCTGGCACGGGAACGATAGCCGTCCTTTTGCGCCTTTTTGACGTAAGGATCATTGAAATGTTCTTGTAGCCACTTAAGGCTGGTTTTGGAACGGGCCACGGGCCACCTCGAAAAAATAAAACGGGTCGTGATTAACTGGGCGGTCCCGGACTCGCTCGGGTAAACTGGCCGCCGCTTTTTACAAGATCAGACGCAGGGGTCAGATTATGCCGCTCACTCAAGAGCAGAAGAAACAGTACAAATCCATTGGCCACCATCTGAAACCAGTTCTGATTGTGGCAGACAACGGTTTGACTGAGGGTGTGCTAGCCGAATTCGAGCGCGCACTGAACGATCACGAACTGATCAAGATCAAGGTCAACATCCTTGATCGCGAAGCGCGCCTGGCCGCCGTTGCAGAACTGTGCAAGGTCGGCAAAGCGGACCTGGTTCAGGTCATCGGCAAGATGGCGCTGCTGTATCGCAAGAACTTCAGCGTCAACAAGCAACTGTCGAACGTTCATCGCTTCAAATGATGAAAAGGGTCAAGGGCGTGCTTCGCGCGCCCCGCCACTCCATCCCGGCGCAGGCTGTATAACCAGCACCAGGCCAGAGAACCCTAGCACAAGATAGCTGAATAACTGCCAGCGCAACGCTTGCGGCAGCCACACATGCACCACGCAAAACATCGCGCATGCATACAGCGCCATCAACAGCAGTTGCCCGCGAATATCCCGCCACAAACTCTTCAGGCCTTCAGCCTTGACCAGCACCAACACCTGAAGTATCACGCACGTCGCCGCAAAACCCACCAGCAGCGCACTCAGCAATCCGTCGATCTCATCGATCAGCAGCGGCGCCAGGCCAATCAGGCCCAACGCCGGCAACACACCAATATGTAACAGCCATAGGCCGCCCACCCAAAGCATCTGAGAGAGCTGCCAAAGCATGGCGCCCGCACGCAGCGGGCGCCGTCTTTCAGATGTGACGAACTTCGACAATCTCGTACTCAATGACGCCGCTCGGCGTTTTCACGGCAACCACGTCGCCTTCTTCCTTGGCAATCAAGGCGCGAGCAATCGGCGAGCCGACAGAGATCTTGCCTTGCTTGAAGTCAGCCTCATCCTCACCCACGATCTGGTAAGTCACGCTTTCGTCGGTCTCGACGTTGGCGATTTCCACGGTCGTGCCGAAAATTACCTTGCCGGTATGCGGGATGGTGGTGACATCGATGATCACCGCATTCTGCATACGGCCTTCGATGTCACGAATCCGCGCCTCGACCATACCCTGCTGCTCGCGAGCAGCGTGGTATTCGGCGTTTTCCTTCAAGTCACCCAGCTCGCGGGCCGTACCGATGTCCTGGCTCAGCTTTGGACGTACGACCTTGGTCAGATGGGCGTGCTCCTCTTCCAGGGCGCGCGCGCCCTGAACGGTCATCGGGTATTTGGTTATGCTCATGCCTTCAATCCTGCGTGTAGATCCTGCAAGCGACGCACGGTCTTTTCCGGACCGAACTTCAGCGCTTCACAGATAGCTTCGCCAGCAGCAATGGTAGTGGTGCAGTAAATCTTGTGCTGCAAGGCATTACGACGAATGGAATAGGAGTCCGCGATCGACTGGCGACCTTCGGTGGTGTTGATGATCAGAGTGACTTCGTCATTCTTGATCATGTCGACCACATGCGGACGCCCTTCCGTCACCTTGTTCACGCGACGTACTTTCAGGCCGGCAGCTTCGATCAGCTTGGCGGTCCCGGCGGTAGCCACGACTTCAAAGCCCAAGTTGATCAGATCGCGGGCGACCCCTGCAACCAGTGGTTTGTCATCATCACGTACGCTGATAAACGCAGTACCGCCGGTCGGCAGCACTTCACTGGCACCCATCTGGGCCTTGGCGAAGGCTTCACCGAAGGTATCGCCCACACCCATCACTTCACCGGTGGACTTCATTTCTGGGCCCAGGATCGGGTCCACGCCAGGGAATTTGGCGAACGGGAACACTGCCTCTTTCACGCTGTAGAAGTTCGGAATGATTTCCTTGGTAAAGCCGATTTCCTTCAGGGTCTTACCGGCCATCACGCGAGCGGCGATCATGGCCAGGGACACACCGATGCACTTGGACACAAACGGTACGGTACGCGAAGCACGCGGGTTGACTTCAATGACGTAGATATCTTCGCCTTGCAGCGCCAACTGTACGTTCATCAGGCCGACAACGCCCAGCTCGAGGGCCATTTTCTTGACCTGTTCGCGCATCTCATCCTGGATGTGCGCCGGCAGCGAGTACGGCGGCAGGGAGCACGCGGAGTCACCGGAGTGAACGCCGGCCTGCTCGATGTGCTGCATGATCGCGCCGATCACGACGTCAGTACCGTCGCAGACCGCGTCCACGTCCATTTCGATGGCGCAGTTGAGGAAGTGGTCCAGCAGCACCGGGCTGTCGTTGGAGACTTTCACCGCATCACGCAGGTAGCGCTTGAGTTCTTCTTCTTCGTAGACGATTTCCATCGCCCGGCCGCCCAGTACGTAGGACGGACGCACCACCAGCGGGTAGCCGATCTTGCTGGCCGCACGAATGGCTTCGTCTTCGCTGCGCACGGTGGCGTTCGGCGGCTGACGCAGGTTCAGGCGCTCAACCATTTGCTGGAAACGCTCACGGTCTTCGGCACGGTCGATAGCATCCGGGCTGGTGCCGATGATCGGCACGCCAGCGGCTTCGAGGGCGCGCGCCAATTTCAGCGGGGTCTGGCCGCCGTACTGGACGATCACGCCTTTAGGCTTCTCGACGCGGCAGATTTCCAAGACGTCTTCCAGGGTTACCGGCTCGAAGTACAGGCGGTCGGAAGTGTCGTAGTCAGTGGAAACCGTTTCCGGGTTGCAGTTGACCATGATGGTCTCGTACCCGTCTTCGCGCAGGGCGAGGGCGGCGTGTACGCAGCAATAGTCGAACTCGATGCCCTGGCCGATACGGTTCGGACCGCCACCCAGGATGATGATCTTGTCGCGGCCCGTCGGCGCGGCTTCGCACTCTTCTTCATAAGTTGAGTACATGTAGGCCGTGTCGGTGGCGAATTCTGCGGCGCAGGTGTCAACGCGCTTGTAGACCGGGAAGATATCCAGCTTGTGGCGATGAGTGCGCAGGTTCTTCTCGGTCACACCCAGCAGCTTGGCCAGACGCTGGTCGGAGAAACCTTTGCGCTTGAGGCGGAACATCAAGTCGCGATCGATAGACGACAGACCCAGCGTCTTGACCTTCTCTTCTTCTTTGATCAGATCTTCGATCTGCACCAGGAACCACGGGTCGATCATGTTCATGCCGAAGATATCTTCGACGCTCAGGCCGGCACGGAAGGCGTCAGCCACGTACCAGATACGCTCGGCGCCCGGCACGGTCAGCTCGCGCTTGAGGATGCTCATGCTTTCCGGGTTGCTCAGGTCGAGCTTCTCGTCCAGGCCGCAAACACCCACTTCCAGGCCGCGCAGAGCTTTCTGCAGGGATTCCTGGAAAGTACGGCCGATTGCCATGACTTCACCGACCGACTTCATCTGGGTGGTCAGGCGCGCATCAGCCTTGGCGAATTTCTCGAAGGCAAAGCGCGGCAGCTTGGTCACGACGTAGTCGATAGACGGCTCGAAAGACGCCGGCATAGCGCCGCCGGTGATTTCGTTTTGCAGCTCGTCCAGGGTGTAGCCGATAGCCAGCTTGGCAGCGATACGCGCAATCGGGAAGCCAGTCGCTTTCGAGGCCAGCGCCGAAGAACGCGATACACGTGGGTTCATCTCGATCACGACCATGCGGCCGGTGTCCGGGCAGATGCCGAACTGGACGTTGGAGCCGCCGGTTTCAACGCCGATCTCGCGCAGTACCGCCAGGGAGGCGTTACGCAGGATCTGGTATTCCTTGTCGGTCAGGGTCTGTGCTGGCGCCACGGTGATCGAGTCACCGGTGTGCACGCCCATCGGGTCGAAGTTTTCGATGGAGCAGACGATGATGCAGTTGTCCTTCTTATCGCGGACAACCTCCATCTCATATTCTTTCCAGCCGATCAGGGATTCGTCGATCAGCAGCTCTTTGGTCGGCGACAGGTCCAGGCCGCGAGCGCAGATTTCTTCGAACTCTTCACGGTTGTAGGCAATACCGCCACCGGTGCCGCCCATGGTGAAGGACGGACGGATGATGCACGGGAAGCCCAGGGTCTCGAGGACCGCGTTGGCCTCTTCCATGCTGTGGGCGATACCGGAACGTGGGCACGCCAGGCCGATAGACTTCATGGCCTTGTCGAAACGCGAACGGTCTTCAGCCTTGTCGATGGTGTCGGCATTGGCACCGATCATCTCTACGCCGAACTTTTCCAGGACGCCTTCGCGCTCCAGGTCCAGGGCGCAGTTCAGAGCGGTCTGGCCACCCATGGTTGGCAGCAGCGCGTCCGGACGCTCTTTCTCGATGATCTTGGCAACGGTCTGCCACTTGATCGGCTCGATGTAGGTGGCGTCGGCCATGGCCGGGTCGGTCATGATGGTGGCCGGGTTGGAGTTCACCAGGATGACGCGATAGCCCTCCTCGCGCAGGGCTTTACAGGCCTGGGCGCCGGAGTAGTCGAATTCGCAGGCCTGGCCGATCACGATCGGGCCAGCGCCGAGAATCAGGATGCTTTTTATGTCTGTACGTTTTGGCATGGGTTTGTCACTCAAATCCGCAGGTCAGTCGGCAAGCCGTCTTGAACAATCTTTGAAGAGCCTGCAGGGGCCACCGCAATCCGGGGCCGCCCGCAGGCCACTCAGTCAGCGTCGCTTGGCCATCTCATTGATGAAACGGTCGAACAGTGGCGCTACGTCGTTCGGGCCCGGGCTGGCTTCAGGGTGGCCCTGGAAGCTGAACGCGCTCTTGTCGGTGCGCTCGATGCCTTGCAGGGAACCGTCGAACAGCGACTTGTGAATGGCGCGCACGTTGCTCGGCAGGGAGGCTTCATCCACCGCAAAACCGTGGTTCTGGCTGGTGATCATCACAACGCCGGTGTCCAGGTCTTGTACCGGGTGGTTGGCACCGTGGTGGCCGTGGCCCATTTTCAGGGTCTTGGCGCCGGAGGCCAAAGCCAGCAACTGGTGGCCAAGGCAGATGCCGAACACCGGAATCTCGGTCTCCAGCACATCCTTGATGGCCTGGATAGCGTAGTCGCATGGCTCAGGGTCACCCGGGCCGTTGGACAGGAACACGCCGTCCGGCTGCATCGCGAGCACATCGCTGGCAGGGGTTTGCGCGGGTACCACGGTCACGCGGCAGCCACGCTCGACCAACATGCGCAGGATGTTGTACTTGACGCCGTAGTCATAAGCCACCACGTGGTAAGGCAGATCGGCAGCCTCGATAGTCGCGTGGCTGTCGGTCTTCAGATCCCACACAGTGGAACGCCACTCGTACTTCTCTTTGACGCTGACGACTTTCGCCAGGTCCATGCCCTTCAGGCCAGGGAAACCTTGCGCCGCGGCAATCGCCGCCTCTTCGGAGATATTGTCACCGACCATGATGCAGCCGTTCTGCGAGCCTTTTTCACGCAGGATGCGCGTGAGGCGGCGCGTATCGATACCGGCGATCGCCACAACGTTGTTGGCTTTCAGGTAATCGGACAGCGACATCGTGTTACGCCAGTTGCTCGCAACCAGTGGCAGGTCACGAATCACCAGGCCCGCCGACCAGACACGATCAGACTCGACATCTTCCGGCGTGGTGCCGGTGTTGCCGATGTGCGGATAGGTCAGGGTAACGATCTGTTGGGCGTAGGAAGGATCGGTAAGGATTTCCTGATAGCCGGTCATGGCGGTGTTAAACACCACCTCTCCAACGGTTTGACCGTCGGCTCCAATGGCTTCGCCGCGAAAAATGCTGCCATCAGCAAGGGCGAGTATGGCTGGCTTAGTCAAGAAGACCTCCCGTAAATAAAGCCTGAAAGGGCGATCGCAGGTTGTAAAAAAGCGGAGTGACGTATGGACACGTCACCCCGCTTCTTCACTGAATTATTCTGCGCGCTTTTAGTGGACACACTAAAGCTGTAGCTTACAGAAAAAGGCTTTTTTGGTCCACCGCTAATGAGCCTTAAAGGCAGGGGAATGCGACAGGACGTCGCCTAGCGGGTAAAAACAGGGCCACAGGATAATCCTGAGGCCCCGTTTTAGCTACTGCTTAGTGCAGGTCCAGCACGTCACGCATGTCGTACAGGCCCGGCTCACGCCCTTCCAACCAGAGTGCAGCACGCACTGCGCCCTTGGCGAAGGTCATGCGGCTGGAGGCTTTGTGGGTGATTTCCAGGCGCTCACCTTCGGTGGCAAACAGCACCGTGTGATCACCGACCACATCACCACCGCGCACGGTCGCGAAACCAATGGTGTCACGCGCACGCGCACCGGTATGGCCCTCACGCCCGTACACCGCCACTTTCGACAGATCGCGACCCAGCGCATCGGCAATGGCTTCACCCATGCGCAAGGCCGTGCCCGAAGGCGCGTCGATCTTGTGGCGATGATGGGTCTCGATAATCTCGATATCCGCTTCATCCCCCAGCACACGCGCCGCCAGGTCCAGCAACTTCAGCGACAGGTTCACACCCACGCTGAAATTGGCCGCGAAGACGATCGGAATATCCTTGCCCGCCTCCACCAGCAACTGTTTCTGCTCGGCACTCAAACCGGTCGTGCCGATCACCATGGCCTTGCCTGCCTTGCGGCAGAAGGCCAGATTTTTCAGCATCACTTCCGGCAGGGTGAAGTCGATCAGCACGTCGAATTCGTCCGCCACCTGCTCAAGGTTGCCAGACAGCGAGACACCGATGCGACCCAACGAGGCCAACTCACCTGCGTCCGCGCCGATCAACGTACTGCCTGGGCGAACAATCGCCGCCGTCAGCCCGGAGGCCGGCGAGCGTTGCTGCACCGCCTCGACCAGCGTCTTGCCCATGCGCCCGGCAGCGCCCATTACGGCTATACGTCGCATATTCAGATCCTTACAGGTCGCCGAAGAAGCGTTTTACACCGTCGAAGAAGCCCGTAGTCTTCGGCGAGTGCGAGTCATCGCCTTCCAGCGAGCTGCGGAACTCTTCCAGCAGTTCACGCTGACGACGATTCAGGTTCACCGGGGTTTCCACCGCCACACGGCACATCAGGTCGCCAGCACCGCCACCGCGCACGGGCGCAACGCCTTTGCCACGAATGCGGAACTGCTTGCCGGTTTGAGTCCCCTCGGGAATCTTGAGCTTGACCCGACCATCCAGCGTCGGAATCTCCAGCTCGCCACCCAGGGCCGCATCAACAAAGCTGATCGGCACTTCGCAGAACAAGTGCTTGCCGTCACGCTGGAAGATCGAGTGCTCGCGCACATTGATCACCACGTACAGGTCGCCTGTAGGGCCACCCTGGGCACCCGCCTCGCCTTCGCCCGACAGTCGAATACGATCACCGGTATCCACACCCGCCGGCACTTTCACCGACAGCGTCTTGTACTCTTCGACGCGGCCTTCGCCGTGGCAGGAGTCGCACGGATCGGAAATGATCTTGCCCTGGCCATGGCAACGCGGGCAGGTTTGCTGCACCGAGAAGAAGCCCTGCTGCATGCGTACCTGCCCGATACCGCCGCAGGTCGGGCACGTGATCGGCGAGGAGCCTTTCTTCGCACCCGAGCCGTCGCACGGCTTGCAGTTGACCAGCGTCGGCACACGGATATTGACACTGGTGCCGCGCACGGCTTCTTCCAGGTTCAGCTCCAGGGTGTAACGCAGGTCGCTGCCGCGCTGAGGGCCGCCACGCTGACCGCCACGGCCACCGCCGAAGAAGTCGCTGAATACGTCGCCGAAAATATCGGAGAAGTTCTGGCCACCAAAACCGGCACCGCCGCCGCCCATGCTCGGGTCGACGCCAGCATGGCCATATTGGTCGTAGGCCGCACGCTTATTGGGATCACACAGGCATTCGTAGGCCTCGTTGGCCTCTTTGAACATCTCTTCGGATTCTTTGTTATCCGGATTACGGTCCGGGTGATGCTTCATCGCCAGGCGACGGTAGGCTTTTTTCAGCTCCGCCTCGCTGGCGCCACGCTCCACACCCAATACTTCGTAATAGTCACGCTTTGCCATAAGTCTTTGCACTCTTAAGGACGTTCGACCTGGCCCTCCTGAACCCTGCCAAACTCGTTGAGCCCCAATACAGGCCCGGACCCAACTCACGTCAATTCAACGATCCTGGTCATTACTGCTTTCAGCCAGGGACCCGGCCAAAAACGCGGTGACTGTCATTCGGAAAGCAGGAGCATTCCCGTTCACACCGCCAGCATCCGAGCGTTGTCGCATGCTGTAAAAATTCGCATACCCCAGACACGCCAACGCGGGAGCAAGCTCCCGCGCGGCGACATCCTACCAGTCACCGCTTGTGTGCGGTCAACCGGGCGACCAAGTTACTTCTTCTGGTCGTCTTTAACTTCTTCGAACTCGGCATCGACAACGTCGTCGTGCTTGGCTTCAGGTTCTGCTTGTTGCGCAGCGCCGTCAGCCGGCTGGCCTTGTTCGGCGTACATTTTCTGAGCAACTGGCGCGGAGACTTTCGACAGCTCCTCAACCTTGGCTTCGATGGCAGCCTTGTCGTCGCCTTTGATGGCGGCTTCCAGGGCAACCACTGCCGCTTCGATTGCGGTTTTCTCTTCGTCGGTCACTTTGTCGCCAGCATCAGCGATCATTTTGCGCGTCGAGTGAACCAGCGCGTCACCCTGGTTACGGGCGCCCGCCAACTCTTCGAACTTCTTGTCCGCTTCAGCATTGGTTTCAGCATCACGGATCATCTGTTGAATTTCTTCATCAGACAGGCCGGAGTTGGCCTTGATGGTGATCTTCTGCTCTTTGCCGGTGGCCTTGTCTTTCGCGCCGACGTGCAGGATGCCGTTGGCGTCGATGTCGAAGGTCACTTCGATTTGTGGCACGCCACGTGGTGCTGGTGGAATCTCAGCCAAGTCGAACTTGCCCAGGGACTTGTTCTGCGCAGCTTGCTTACGCTCGCCCTGCAGCACGTGGATAGTCACGGCGCCCTGGTTGTCATCGGCAGTCGAGAACACCTGGGATTTCTTGGTAGGAATCGTGGTGTTTTTCTCGATCAGCGCAGTCATCACGCCACCCATGGTTTCGATACCCAGGGTCAGCGGGCTTACGTCCAGCAGCAACACGTCTTTCACGTCACCGGCCAGTACGGCACCCTGGATGGCAGCACCCATGGCAACGGCTTCGTCCGGGTTCACGTCTTTACGAGCTTCTTTGCCGAAGAACTCGGTGACCAGCTTCTGAACCAGTGGCATACGGGTCTGACCGCCCACCAGGATCACGTCGTTGATAGAGCCAACGTCGATACCGGAGTCTTTCAGCGCGATACGGCAAGGTTCGATGGTGCGCTGAACCAGGTCTTCAACCAGTGCTTCGAGCTTGGAACGCGAGATTTTCACGTTCAAGTGCTTAGGACCAGTGGCGTCTGCTGTGATGTACGGCAGGTTCACGTCGGTCGACTGAGCGGAAGACAGCTCGATCTTGGCTTTTTCAGCGGCTTCTTTCAGGCGCTGCATGGCCAGCGGGTCACCTTTGAGGTTCATGCCGCTTTCTTTCTTGAATTCGTCAACGAGGTAGTCGATCAGACGAATGTCAAAGTCTTCACCACCCAAGAAGGTGTCGCCGTTGGTGGCCAACACTTCGAACTGGTGCTCGCCGTCAACTTCTGCGATCTCGATCACGGAGACGTCGAATGTACCGCCACCCAGGTCGTAAACGATCACGGTGTGATCGCCCTTGGCCTTGTCCATACCGTAAGCCAGAGCAGCTGCGGTTGGTTCGTTGATGATACGTTTTACATCCAGGCCCGCGATGCGGCCGGCGTCTTTGGTGGCCTGACGCTGGCTGTCGTTGAAGTAGGCCGGAACGGTGATCACCGCTTCAGTCACTGCTTCACCGAGGTAGTCTTCGGCGGTCTTCTTCATCTTTTTCAAGATTTCAGCCGAGATTTGTGGCGGCGACATCTTCTGGCCGTTCACTTCAACCCAGGCGTCACCGTTGTCGGCCTTGGCGATTTTGTAAGGCACCATCTTGATGTCTTTCTGTACGACTTCTTCGTCGAACTTACGACCGATCAGACGCTTTACCGCGTACAGGGTGTTGTGCGGGTTGGTCACTGCCTGACGCTTGGCCGATTGGCCGACGAGGATTTCACCGTCGTTGGCGTAAGCGATGATCGACGGGGTGGTACGTGCGCCTTCGGCGTTTTCAATAACTTTTGCAACGCCGTTTTCCAGCACGGAGACGCAGGAGTTGGTAGTCCCCAGGTCGATACCGATAATTTTGCCCATGATTTACTCTCCCGAAACTTGAATTTGGTTGCCGCAGCAGTTTTGGCTAACTGCGGTAGCACTTAAACGCTTGACTTATAAATGGGGGCCTTGCGGCGTATTTCAAGCCTGCTCATCAATAGAAGGTGCAACGGGTGCAGGAGCCTTGCTCACCACCACCATTGCCGGGCGCATCAGGCGACCGTTGAGCTGGTAACCCTTCTGGAACACCTTGATCACGCTATTGGGTTCCAGGTCATGGCTTTCCTGCATGGCCATGGCTTGGTGATGCTCAGCATTGAACGGCTCGCCGGCTTGCGGATCGATCGCTTCCAACTGATAACGCTTCAGGGTGTCCTGGAACATTTTCAGGGTCAGCTCAATGCCTTCGCGCATTGGGCGGATGTTTTCGTCGTCCGGGTTGGACAACTCAAGACCACGCTCCAGGCTGTCGATGATCGGCAGCAGGTCACCGGCGAATTTTTCCAGCGCGAACTTGTGAGCCTTCTCTACATCCTGCTCGGCACGGCGGCGGACGTTCTGCAGATCGGCGGCAACACGCAACGATTGATCCTGCGCAGCGGCCAATTGCTCTTCGAGCACTTGCACACGAGTCGCCAGTTCATCACCGGCAGCCGAATTGGCGTCTGGAGTTTGCGTATCCTGCGTCTGTTCGTCAGCCATAGATTTCTCCTTTCAAAATCATGCGCGAACTCAACTCGCGCTTCTGCTCCGGTATATGGGGCCACAATTTTCAGGTTCAAGGGCGCAGGCGTTACCAAAAGTCTTTCGATTGACCTGGATCATTTCCTTCACGCTCATTCCACATCGCGCTAAAAAAAATCGCGACTCAAGCAAATCGAGCTAAGCACCAGGATTGTCAGGCTTGAACAAAACACTGTATAAATAACCAGACCTAAAGCCTGGGAGCGGCCGTCATGCTCGTGCACCTGTCTGTACATAACTACGCCATCGTTGAGCACCTGGATCTTGAACTGGATCGCGGGATGAGCGTAATCACAGGCGAAACCGGCGCCGGCAAGTCGATCATGCTCGACGCCCTCGGCCTGACCCTCGGCGACCGCGCCGACAGTGGCGTGGTACGCCCTGGCTCCGACAAGGCCGACATTCTGGCCACCTTCGACCTGGCGGACATCCCCGAAGCCGAGGCATGGCTGGCCGAACGCGACCTTAATAATGAAGGCCCCTGCATTCTGCGCCGGGTGATCACCGCCGAGGGGCGCTCCCGCGGCTATATCAACGGTACGCCTTGCCCACTGGGCGACCTGAAAGCCCTGGGTGAATTGCTGATTGATATCCACAGTCAGCACGAACACCAATCCCTGTTGAAAACCGATACCCACCGCCGCCTGCTCGATGAGTACGCCGGCGCCACCGATCTTTCCCGGCAAGTTCAGCTGGCCGCCCAACGCTGGCGCCAGACACGCCAGGAACTGGAACGCCTCTCCAACTCCGGCGACGAACAACGCGCCCGCCACCAGTTGCTCAGTTATCAACTGGAAGAGCTCGAGAGCCTGGGCCTGGGTGAAACCGAGCTGGAACAGCTTGAGCAGGAACACAAGAACCTGACCAACGCCGAAACCCTGCTGGGCATCTGCCGCCAGGTGGTCGAACAATGTAGCGAGAGCGACTCCGGCAATGTGCTCAACGCACTGACCGCCAGCCTCAATCGCCTGTCCAGCGTGAACAATGCTTCTGGCTCGCTGAGTGAAGCGACCACCCTGCTGACCAGCGCGCAGATCCAGGTTGAAGAGGCCGTGGGCGAACTCAATCGTTTCCTGGATCACTTCGACGCCGACCCAGCTCGCCTGCAGGAAATAGAGGAGCGCCTGGACACTATTTATACCCTGGCTCGCAAGCATCGAATCCAGCCGACTGAAGTCGCCACCATGCAGCAGAAACTGCTGGATGAAATCGAAACACTCAACGCGAACGACGAATCCATCGAGCGCCTGGGCGAAGAGCTCGCTTCGTTTGCCCGTCATTATCAGGAAAAGGCCCGGGAGCTGAGCGCCCTGCGCCAGCAAGCAGCCACCAGCCTGGCCAGCGCCGTTGAGCTGGAAATCCAACGCCTAGGCATGCCAGGCGGGCGCTTCACCATCGAGCTGCATCCCAACGCCAGTCAAGAATTGCAGCCCCATGGGCTGGAGCACGTCGAACTGCTGGTGAGTGCCAACCCCGGCCAACCGCTCAAGGCCCTGGCCAAAGTGGCCTCCGGCGGCGAACTGTCGCGCATCAGCCTGGCGATCCAAGTGATTACCGCCCAGACCTCACGGGTACCCACATTGGTATTCGATGAAGTGGATGTGGGCATTGGCGGGCCGACCGCGGAAATTGTTGGCCAATTGCTGCGTCGCCTGGGGGATCGCGGCCAGGTGCTTACGGTGACTCACTTGCCGCAAGTGGCAGCCCAAGGGCATCAGCACCTGTTTGTGCATAAGGTGCGCGGTAGCGACGCGACACACACCGCCGTCTCCAAGCTGAACAAGTCGGAACGGGTGGAAGAAGTGGCGCGGATGCTTGGTGGTATCGACTTGACCAAGGAGTCCTTGGCTCACGCGAAAAAAATGGTGGTGGCCGCGAAGGCCTGAAGCGATATTTTCCACTCCATAGAAAGCACGAAGGCGACCCGAGGGTCGCCTTCAATCGTTTCGCAAAGCAAAACTGCGTCGATTTTTACTTTTTCTTACGGATGTACAACACGAGATTGTGATCGACCAAATCGAACCCATGCTCCTCAGCAATCTTGTGCTGCAGCGCTTCGATTTCAGGGCTGGTGAACTCGATAACCTCATTGGTATCCAGGTCAACCATGTGGTCATGGTGACCACCGTCAGCCAATTCAAACACCGCATGACCGCCGTCGAAATTATGACGAACCACCAGCCCTGCGGCTTCAAACTGGGTCAGTACACGGTAGACCGTGGCCAGGCCGACGTCCTCGTTAGACTCCATCAGCGCCTTGTAAACGTCTTCGGCACTCATGTGGCGCTGCTCAGCAGAATCGAGCATTTGTAGAATCTTGACTCGTGGCAGAGTCACTTTGAGACCGGCTTTGCGTAGTTCGCTATTTTCAACCATGGTTAGCTTTCTCGCGGATGCTGCTTCGCAGCTTCTCTTAATACGGGTATGATCGGCGTTTACGTTGTCCCAGCCAAGATAGTGGAAGTCGCCCACCGATGCAAAACACCAAGCTCTTGCTAACCAGTTTCACCTTTGTGGGACTGCTCGCACTCGCCGGTTGTTCATTCCCCGGGGTTTACAAAATCGACATCCAGCAGGGCAATGTCGTCACGCAGGACATGATAGACCAGTTACGCCCGGGAATGACCCGACGGCAAGTACGGTTTATCATGGGTAATCCCCTGCTGACCGACACTTTCCATGCCGATCGCTGGGATTATCTGTACAGCCTGCAGCCTGGTGGCGGTGAACGCCAGCAGGAGCGCGTCAGTGTCATCTTCAATGGCAATGACCAGCTCGTGAGCCTGTCCGGTGACTTCATGCCCGGCGTAAGCCGCGATGAAGCCTTGCTGGGCAAGGACAGCGGCACCAACGTGACCGCCCCTGCGCAGGAAGCCGAAAAACCAAAATCCGAGGTACCGGCCAAGCCAGGTTCGTTGCTGGACAGCATCCAGAAAGACATCGACAACGTGGAAACCGTGCCCGTGCCGACGCCTGAGCCTCTGGACACCAGCCCGCAATAATTTTGCGCTCGATAAAAAGCCCGGCATGCCGGGCTTTTTGTTGCCTGCCATTTACATAGGCATCTCTACATAACCTTGGTGCGACGCTGAACCTGTGGGAGCTGGCTTGCCTGCGAAAGCGATCTGACAGTCAACCAGGATCCTGGATCAGATCGAGTACATATCCGCTATCGGAACCGCCCCCTTCCACATTTGGATCGCGGGTATCAGGTAGATATGCGCTGGCTATCAGGGCGTCATCGCAGGCAAGCCAGCTCCCACAGTTGGATCGCGGCGCTCCAGATAGCTAGGCTGCCATTTGGCAAGTTCAAGAATTCGCTTGCCTGGCCAATGCCGCCTTGGCCGCGCGTAGCCTGCGCACCTCTTTAGGGTCGGCCAGCAAAGGCCGGTAGATCTCAATACGGTCGCCCGCTTGTACGCAACGCGCCCCGGCATCCACGACAACCTTGCCAAATATACCCAGCGGGCAATCAGCCAGATCAACGTCAGGAAAATGCGCCGCTATTCCCGACGCCCGCACCGCCTCGCGCAAACTAGTGCCTTCAGCCACCTTTACCCCCAGCAACACCTGGCGATCCTCAGCGGCGAACACCACCTCAATCTCAACCATGCAGTTGCTTGGCGCGCTGACAGAACGCGTCCACCAGGGTATTGGCTGCCTGATTGAACAAAGGCCCCAACGTCGCACGAACAATCGGCCCGGCATAATCAAACGAAAGATCCAGGCTGATCTTGCAGGCCTTGTCCGTCAACGCCTTGAACACCCACACACCGTGCAGTTGGGTGAACGGCCCTTCCTGCAGGTTCATTTCAATGGATTGACCCGGCACCAGCACATTGCGCGTCACAAAATGCTGGCTGAGGCCGCCCTTGGCCACCCCCACACTGGCAACCATGTGCTCGTCACTGCTCTCCAGAACCTCGGCCGTCGAGCACCAAGGCAGAAACTCTGGGTAACGCGCCACGTCGTTGACCAGGTCATAGAGCGCCTGCGCCGGGTAGGGCAACAGGGCCGAACGTTGAATATGCGTCGTCATGTGAGCGTTACTTCCACTGCTTAAGGCAAACATCGCGAAAGAACAGCCCAATCCGCGAGAGAAAAAAACCAAAGAACTGCCCGCATTGTCCGGGATTCGTCCAACTCGCTCAAGCACACAGGTTGACCGTAGCCGACACGCTCGCAACTCCCTATAATGCCGCCCCTATGGCTAAACAAAAGAAACACCCCACAGGGACCATCGCGCAAAATAAAAAAGCGCGACACGATTACTTCATCGAACATCGGTTCGAGGCTGGTCTGGTCCTGGCCGGCTGGGAAGTAAAAAGTCTGCGTGCCAGCAAGCTGCAACTGGTCGACAGCTATGTGCTGCTCAAGGATGGCGAGGCATGGCTGCTTGGCAGTCATATCACCCCGCTGACCACCGCGAGCACCCACGTGATTGCCGACCCGGTGCGTACGCGCAAGTTGTTGCTCAATGCCCGCGAGCTCGAAAAACTCGCCGCAGCCGTGCAGCAAAAAGGCTACGCGTGTATCTGCTTGTCCTGGTACTGGAGCAAGCACCTGGTCAAATGCGAGATCGCATTGGGCAAGGGCAAGAAGGAATACGACAAGCGCGACACCGAACGCGAGCGCGATTCCAATCGCGAGCTGCATCGCGCCGTGCGCAACAAAGGCAAGGAAGAGTAATCCTTGTGACGGTGTAGCCCAGGCGGGCTACATCCCTTTGCGCCGCTCCGCCCGAGCCACGCGTTGAACCTCCTGACGCACCTCCTCCAACACCTCCTGCACATACAGCAGATGCCGTGTCGAGACGTCGCGCGCCTGCTCGGCCCGCCCCTCGATGATGGCCAGGTACAAGTCCCGATGCTGATTGATCAGCATGTCGCGGGTCTCAGTACGCTGCTGGTACATGCCACCAATATTCGTCACCACGTTACGCTTGAGCAGGTCGAACAGCCCGCGAATGGTGTGCAGCAACACGGCGTTATGACTGGCTTCGGCAATCGCCAAGTGAAACCTTGCATCCGCAGCACCCTCCTCCACTCGGCTCACTTCGTCGGCGCGCGCATAGCAATCCTGCAACGTTTCAAACGCTGCGGTCAGCCGTTCACGGTCGACTTCCGTGGCGCGTAACGCCGCGTAATAAGCACACGAAGCCTCAAGGGTCTGGCGAAACTCCAGCAGATCGCGTTGCGCTTCGGGATTGCTTTCCAACAAATGCAGCAGCGGATCACTGAAGGTCGAACCCAGGGAGTCCACCACATAGTTGCCACCGCCCTGGCGACTGACCAGTAACCCCTTGGCCGCCAGCTTCTGAATCGCCTCACGCAACGATGGGCGCGACACACCAAAGCGCTCAGCCAGCGCGCGCTCGGCCGGCAAGCGCTCGCCCGACTTCAGCGTACCCTCGAGAATCATGCCCTCAAGCTGCTCGACAATATCGTCAGACAAACGGCGCTGACGCACCTGATCAAACCCCATAACTCAACTCTCCACCATCCCGACCACTCGCCGGGGCCCCTATTCTGGCCTATCGACGTGCCGGCAGCACCTATCAGAACGCCTTCAATTTCGCTGATCAGAACGCCCCCCCTCCCGACCTACGACCAAAGTTTCGCAGGCGGCAAATTGACACACCCCTGCCCAGCCTCTTAATCTAGCCCACAGCGATTGTAAATTGGTATTACCAATTACCCAAGCTCACCAAACAACAACAATCAGGGGCCACCCCATATGCAAACCTGGCAACAGCTTTACAGCCCACTCGGCAGCCTCGGCCTGTCCGCACTGGCCGCCGTCATTCCCATCGTATTCTTCTTCCTGGCGCTGGCCGTGTTCCGCCTCAAAGGCCATGTGGCCGGCAGCATCACCCTGGCCCTGTCGATCCTGGTCGCCATTTTCGCCTTCCAGATGCCGGTAGACATGGCGCTGGCTGCGGCCGGTTATGGTTTTGCCTACGGCCTGTGGCCCATCGCCTGGATCATCGTCGCGGCGGTATTCCTGTACAAATTGACGGTCAAGAGCGGCCAGTTCGAGATCATTCGCAGCTCCGTCTTGTCGATCACCGATGACCAGCGCTTGCAGGTGCTGCTGATCGGCTTCTGCTTTGGTGCCTTCCTGGAAGGTGCCGCCGGTTTCGGCGCGCCCGTGGCGATCACCGCCGCGCTGCTGGTGGGCCTGGGCTTCAACCCTCTGTACGCCGCCGGCTTGTGCCTGATTGCCAATACCGCGCCCGTGGCTTTCGGCGCATTGGGCATTCCGATCATCGTCGCCGGCCAGGTCACCGGTATTGATGCGTTCAAGATTGGCGCCATGACCGGCCGCCAACTGCCGCTGCTGTCGCTGTTCGTGCCGTTCTGGCTGGTGTTCATGATGGACGGCCTGCGCGGCGTTCGCGAAACCTGGCCGGCAGCCTTGGTGGCGGGCTTGAGCTTTGCCGTCACCCAATATTTCACCTCCAACTTCATTGGCCCAGAGCTGCCGGACATCACCTCGGCACTCGCCAGCCTGATTGCCCTGACGCTGTTCCTGAAAGTTTGGCAACCCAAGCGCACCGCAGGCGCACAAATTGCCGGCGCCACCTCCAGCGTAGCGGTTACTTCCAGCGCCGGCGGCTTCGGTTTGCCACGCAACACCGTGGTTTCGCCCTACAGCCTGGGGCA
Source organism: Pseudomonas sp. AL10 (assembly GCF_029960685.1). Classification (NCBI taxonomy): domain Bacteria; kingdom Pseudomonadati; phylum Pseudomonadota; class Gammaproteobacteria; order Pseudomonadales; family Pseudomonadaceae; genus Pseudomonas; species Pseudomonas sp. AL10. The sequence continues at coordinate 185,626 of NZ_JASBQZ010000005.1, read as the reverse complement.
AATTTTCAAGGCCTGGTCGCCATTCCTGATCCTCACCGTACTGGTGACCATCTGGACCCTCAAACCCTTCAAGGCCCTGTTCGCCGCGGGCGGTTCGATGTACGGCTGGGTATTCAATTTTGCGATCCCGCACCTGGACCAACTGGTGGTTAAAGTCGCGCCCATCGTGACCAACCCAACCGCCATCCCGGCCGTCTTCAAGCTGGACCCGATTTCTGCCACCGGTACTGCAATCTTCTTCTCGGCACTGATCTCCATGCTGGTACTGAAAATCGACATCAAAACTGGTCTTACCACTTTAAAAGAGACCTTCTACGAGCTGCGCTGGCCGATCCTCTCCATCGGCATGGTGCTGGCATTCGCGTTCGTCACCAACTACTCCGGCATGTCCTCGACCATGGCCCTGGTTCTGGCCGGCACCGGTGCAGCCTTCCCGTTCTTCTCGCCATTCCTCGGCTGGCTGGGAGTTTTCCTGACGGGCTCCGATACCTCATCCAACGCCCTGTTCAGCTCATTGCAAGCCACCACTGCACACCAGATCGGCGTCAACGACACCCTGCTGGTAGCCGCGAACACCAGCGGTGGCGTGACCGGCAAAATGATCTCGCCGCAATCCATCGCCGTGGCCTGCGCCGCCACCGGCCTGGTGGGCAAGGAATCCGATCTGTTCCGCTTTACCCTCAAGCACAGCCTGTTTTTTGCCACCATCGTCGGGCTGATCACCTTGGCGCAGGCGTACTGGTTCACCGGTATGCTGGTGCACTGAGACCTGCACGTAATAGGGTAAGAATCGACGCCGGGGCATCCTTCCGGCGTCTGCTATTTCTGGAGGACCGATGAGCCTGCCTGCTGCTTTCCTGAGCGACGTCGCACAACTGATCCCGCAAGATCGCCGCTTCGACGATCCACTTTCCACCCTCGCCTTCGGCACCGACGCCAGCTTCTACCGACTGATCCCACAACTGGTGATCCGCGTGGAGTCAGAAGACGAAGTGGTGACACTGCTGCAACTGGCCCAGCGCGACCGCGTGCCGGTGACCTTCCGTGCCGCAGGCACCAGCCTCTCGGGCCAGGCCATCAGCGACTCGGTGCTGATCGTGCTGGGTGATAACTGGAACCACCGCGAAATTCGCGGGCAAGGCACCCAGATACGCCTGCAACCCGGCGTGATCGGCGCCCAGGCCAATGCCTGGCTCGCACCGTTCGGGCGCAAGATCGGGCCGGACCCAGCGTCTATCAATGCTTGCAAGATCGGCGGAATCGTCGCCAACAACGCCAGTGGCATGTGCTGCGGCACGGCGCAAAACACTTACCACACCCTGGCGGGCATCCGCCTGGTGCTGGCTGATGGTAGCCGCCTGGACACCGAAGATGCCGCCAGCGTGCAAGCCTTCCGCCAGTCACATGGCGCACTGCTTGAAAGCCTGGCCCTACTAGGTCGCCAGACAAGGGCAAATACTGAGCTGGCGGCAAAGATCCGCCACAAATACCGTCTGAAAAACACCACCGGTCTGTCACTCAATGCCTTGGTGGATTTCGATGACCCGCTGGATATCCTCAGCCACCTGCTGGTCGGCTCCGAGGGCACCCTGGGGTTTATCAGTGCCGTCACCTACGACACGGTGATCGATCACCCCAATAAAGCCTCGGCGCTGATCGTCTTCCCGGATGTCGAAACCTGCTGCAATGCCGTCACCGTGCTGAAAACCCAGCCAGTCTCAGCTGTTGAACTGCTTGACCGACGCAGCATGCGCTCGGTGCAGGACAAACCGGGTATGCCTGCTTTCGTACAGCATCTATCGGAAAACGCCTGCGCACTGCTGATCGAATCCCGCGCCGCTTCGCCCTCACTGCTGCACGAACAACTGACGCTGATCATGGCGTCCCTGGCGGCGTTTCCCGTGGAGAAACAAGTCGACTTCACCGAAGACCCACTGGAAAACGCACGCCTGTGGGCCATCCGCAAAGACACCTTCCCCGCCGTAGGCGCCGTACGCAAAACCGGCACCACCGTGATCATCGAAGACGTGACCTTCCCGGTAGAACAACTGGCGATTGGCGTGAACCGCTTGATCGCACTGTTCGACAAACACCACTACGACGAAGCCATCCTTTTCGGACATGCCCTGGAAGGCAATCTGCACTTTGTGTTCACCCAAGGCTTCAACAGCAGCGAAGAAGTCGCACGCTATCAAGTGTTCATGGACGACGTTGCGCAACTGGTGGCCGTGGAGTTCGGTGGCTCGCTGAAGGCTGAACACGGCACCGGCCGCAATATGGCGCCGTTCGTTGAACTGGAATGGGGCAGCGACGCTTATCAACTGATGTGGCAACTCAAGCGCCTGCTCGACCCCAACGGCATCCTCAACCCGGACGTGGTGCTCAGCGAAGACCCGCAGATCCACCTCAAACACCTCAAGCCGTTGCCCGCCGCCGATGAGCTTGTGGATAAGTGCATCGAATGTGGTTTCTGCGAGCCGGTGTGCCCGTCAAAAGGCCTGACCCTGAGCCCGCGCCAGCGCATCGTGATCTGGCGCGATATCCAGGCGAAAAAACGCGCAGGCGTGGACACCACCGAACTGGAAGCGGCCTACCACTACCAGGGCATCGACACCTGCGCCGCCACTGGCTTATGCGCGCAACGTTGCCCTGTAGGCATCAATACCGGCGACCTGGTGAAAAAACTGCGCAGCCGCGAGGCCGACCGTACGAAAACCGCCGACTGGCTCGCCAGCCATTTCGCCACCGCGCTGCAAGGTGCGCGCTTTACCCTGCACGTCGCCAATGGCGCACGCATGCTGCTGGGCGCCCCACGGCTGGCCAGGCTCTCGAGCACGCTGACCAAGCTGTCCAAAGGGCAAATTCCGCAGTGGACCAACGCCATGCCACAGCCCGAAAAAGCCATCCGCTTCAGCCCGGCAGTGGCGGATACGCGCCCGCGCGTGGTTTACCTGGCCGCCTGCGTCTCCCGCGCCATGGGCCCGGCAGCCGGTGATAAAGAGCAAATGTCACTGTACGACAAAACCCGCCAGTTGCTGGAAAAAGCCGGCTACCAGGTAGTCTTCCCCGACAATCAGGACAGCCTCTGCTGCGGCCAACCCTTCGCCTCCAAAGGCTACGCCGAGCAGGCCGAACACAAGCGCCAGGAACTGATCGGCGCCCTGCTCCACGCCAGCCGCGGCGGCCTCGACCCGATCTACTGCGACACCAGCCCCTGCACCCTACGCCTGGTGCAAGAGTTGGGAGAAACGCGCCTGGACCTCTACGACCCCGTGCGCTTTATCCGCACCCACCTGATGGACCGCCTCGACGTCACACCCCAGGAAGCGCCCATCGCCGTGCACGTCACCTGCAGCACCCAACACTTGGGCGAAAGCCAGGCACTGATCGAACTGGCACGCCGCTGCGCCAAAACCGTGGTGATCCCCGAAGGCATTCATTGCTGCGGCTTTGCCGGCGACAAAGGCTTCACCACCCCGGAGCTCAACGCCCACTCCCTGCGCTCACTCAAAGACGCCGTGCAATATTGCAGCGAAGGCATCTCCACCAGCCGCACCTGCGAGATCGGCTTGAGCCAGCATGGCGGCATCGACTACCACGGCCTGGTCTACCTGGTAGACCGCGTCACCCGCGCCCGCCCCCACTGACCCGGCAAAAAAACCGAACCCTCGCGCACCGGCGCAGTCATCTGCATAGGCCTCGACCAACGAGGCCAATCAGTGATGTCGCTGGCAGCGGTTGCCCGCCAGCAGCGTCGAGCCCTTTTGCGCAAGGAGACACCCTATGAAGCGTTCCGCTCTTGCTGGCTTGTTCATGACCGCTGCGATGCTCGCCTCCCCCGCTTTCGCCGCCGGTGACAAAGACCTGTGCCAGATCAACCTGGACAAAATCAACAACGGCAAAGCCCTGCTCGCCACCGACACCAGCGGTAAAAGTGGCGAAATAGACACCGCCGTCTCCCAGGCCAAGGCCGCCCACGCCGCAGGTGATGAGAAGAAGTGCATCGAAATCACCTCCAAGGCCCTGCAAGACCTGCAGAACAGCGAGAAAGGCGGCCAGTAAGCGAGAGGGCCAACCTTCGGGTTGGCCTTCGCTGACGTTTTGGCGTACACTGCACAGGCTTGTCACTCACTAAGAAACAACGAGTTACAAGCACGGGGCCGTTTAGGATTCGACGCCGGTCGCGAAACTTTAGGTGCATGCCGAGTTGGTAACAGAACTCGTAAATCCACTGTTGCAACTTCTTATAGTTGCCAATGACGAAAACTACGGCCAGGAATTCGCTCTCGCTGCGTAAGCAGCCTTAGCCCTGAGCTTCTGGTACCTTCGGGTCCAGCAATCACCAGGGGATGTCTGTAAACCCAAAGTGATTGTCATATAGAACAGAATCGCCGTGCAGTACGTTGTGGACGAAGCGGCTAAAACTTACACAACTCGCCCAAAGCACCCTGCCCTTCGGGTCGCTGAGGGTTAACTTAATAGAAACGGCTACGCATGTAGTACCGACAGCGGAGTACTGGCGGACGGGGGTTCAAATCCCCCCGGCTCCACCAAATGATCAAAAAAAGACGTCCACGGACGTCTTTTTTTGTGCCTGTGATCCAGTAAATACGCGGCTTCCAGCGCTTTTGCGGTCTTTTGAGATTTTCTGAGTTCCAGCCATTCGGGGATTCCAGACGGTATTCCAGCTCATCCGGTGCTAATCTTTGGAATACCGAATCAGTGCCTGAGGAGAATCTCATGCCTGCCCAAACCCTCCGCCTCTCCGATCGACAGCTCAAGGGAGTCAAACCCGCGTCCAAGGATTACGTCCTCACAGACGGTGACGGTTTGCAGCTCCGCGTACGCAGCAACGGCTCGTTGCTGTGGAATTTCAACTACCGCGAGCCGGTGACCAAGAAGCGCATCAACATTGGCTTTGGGACCTATCCCGAACTGTCGCTGGCGAATGCACGGAAGCTGGCAGTCGAATCCCGCGAGCTGCTCGCCCAGGGCATCGATCCCAAGGTACAACGCAATACGCTGAATGAATTCAAACGCGCAGAAACGGAACACACCTTCGAGAACGTGGCCACCGCCTGGTTCGAGTTAAAGAAAGACTCGGTCACCCCGGCCTACGCCGAGGACATTTGGCGGTCGCTCACGCTGCATGTGCTCCCGGACTTGAAGACGACGCCACTCGCGAAAATCACCGCGCCGATGGTGATCGCTCTGCTTCGTCCAATCGAAGCGAAAGGCAGCCTGGAAACGGTCAAGCGTCTTAGCCAGCGGCTAAACGAGATCATGACCTACGGCGTGAACTCCGGCCTGATCTTCGCCAACCCGCTCAGTGGCATCCGAGCGGTTTTCAAAAAGCCCAAGAAAGAAAACATGGCGGCCCTCCCGCCCGAAGAGCTCCCCGAGCTCATGCTGGAAATCGCAAATGCCAGCATCAAGCGCACGACCCGCTGCCTGATCGAATGGCAGTTGCACACCATGACTCGCCCCGCCGAGGCGGCGACTACTCGCTGGGCAGACATCGATTTTGAAAGGCGTGTCTGGACTATCCCACCGGAACGGATGAAGAAGCGCCGCCCACACAGCATCCCGTTGAGTGATCACGCTGTCGCACTGTTGGAGTCACTGAAGACTCACAGCGGCCATCGCGAATACATCTTCCCGGCAGACAGAAATCCGCGCACCCACGCCAATAGCCAGACCGCCAACATGGCATTGAAACGCATGGGCTTCCAGGATCGGTTGGTCAGCCACGGCATGCGCTCGATGGCGAGCACCATCTTGAATGAACATGGCTGGGACCCGGAGCTCATCGAAGTGGCACTGGCGCACGTCGATAAGGATGAGGTGCGGAGCGCCTACAACCGAGCCGACTACATCGAACGCCGGCGTCCGATGATGGCGTGGTGGAGTGAGTACATCCAGAAAGCCGCCACCGGCAGCCTGCTTGCCTCAGCATACGGCCAAGTCAGAGATAAGAACGTGGTGCCGATCCGCTAGCGCCGTACAGCCGCAATAACGCAGCAACAACTGAGCGCTCAGGATTCTGGGCAAGCAACCTTGCTTATCCGCTTCTAAGCGCGGGTCCATCCAAACAGGGCTGCAAAGCCGCCCTGTTTGGATGGACCTTACTTTGAAAAGCTCAAAGCGACCACGTTGTCCAGGATTTACCACGGAATTCCACCGGTGGGTAACCGTTCTTCAAGTCCAAAGTGGCGCTGAATTTCGAACCTTGACCGGGTTTATCCACAGGCGTAAAACTGGCCGTGCAAGCGCTGTCGATGACAGCAACCCAGGTGGCCCGAACCTTGAAGGCCACGCCGCCCCTGCGGTGGTTCTCCCCCAAATGGCGATTCGCGTCCGGCAGCTCGCCCGGTCACCTCCCCGGTGATGGATGCCTACTTCAGATCATGGCCCTCGTGCGCCAGACGACACCTCCTACTTCGCTGCCCTGCAGCAACCTATCCGCTTGGCCGAATCTTGCGCCAACCTGCGCCCGTCTCTTTCTCCTGGAAAGAGACGGGCGCTCCTAGCACTGCTGCAGCCCTCATCGCATTTGGCTTTGCGGCAACTCCCCTCGTGACAATCGGCGTGACAATGCCGATGTCACCAGCACAGCCATGCAGATGATGGTGCCGCAGACCAGGGAACGGACTGCACCTGACCGACAGTCAGGCATGCCCCGGTCATCGCATTGCTGATTGCACCAGGCTCAGGATCTCGCGGCACTGGTCTCGTCAGCCAATGCAGCCTCCACCCGCCCACCGGTAATGGTGCTCAGGAGGCCAGATCATGAGATGCCCTTGCTCTTGGTCGTAAAGAGCCGCCAGTCCCGCGTTAGAGGACATCCCCACAGGTCGCAGGGGCCTTGATCCCTGATAACACTCAGCATTCTTGGCGGGATGACGTGGGGCGAGGATTGGAGAGCGGAAGATGAGGTGACCGAGATGGCATTGGTGGGTAGGCGCGAGGGTCGTAATTTTGGTTACGGCAGGCAGTTGAGCTACGCAGGGCCGCAGGCGCTGAAAGACATGTTCGGCGGTGGCCATTACGGCACGGTCAAAGCGCACTGTGACCGGTGGTTGGCATTCGTGAAGTGGTGCCGCTCCGAACAGGGACCGGGTATCAACGATGCGCGACAGATTGATCGGAAAGTGTTGACCGACTATGCAGCGTATCTGCGCGACGTGGTTAGGTGCGGCGAACTCGCCGTCAGCACCGCACAAAACCGGTTATCCAGCGTTAACAGGACCATGGCGGCGCTTCGCGGTGATCAGTGCGTGAAATTGCCAAGTCCGAGTAAGGCGTTGGGTATGCAGCGCACCCGGGTTCGACACTCGGTGCCGCAAGGCCAAGACCGCGAACAGGTTAAGCAGATCGTCGACGCACTTTGCAGCCGTCATCAGCTACGAGCCGCTGCGATCGTTCTGTTGGCGCGCGCCGCCGGCATGCGCTTGCGTGAAGCCATCTTGGCTGATCTGCCACGGCTAAGCCGTGAGGCTAACGACCTAGGCAGAATTAACATTCAGGATGGCACCAAAGGTGGCCGCGCCGGGGCCTCGGCACCTCGCTGGATTGCGGTGAACGAACATGTTCAAAGCGCGCTTGGATTTGCGCGGCGGGTGTCGCCCGGAGGTAGCCGCAACCTGATTGCGCCATATGAGAGCTACCTGAATGTTCTGCAAGAAATTATCCGCCCTGCGCGGGACATCCTGCATGCACACCACCTCAAAGGTTTCCATGAGCTACGAGCGGCGTACGCATGTGAGCGGTATGAACAAATCACCCAACACCGCGCACCTATCAACGGCGGCCAATGTTGCCAGATAGATCGGCGCCTTGATCGCGAGGCCCGGAGGCAAATCAGCAATGAGCTAGGGCACGATCGGATCGATGTGGTCGCTGCCTACATAGGGGGTCGCAGATGAGTAGAGTATTCGACATGGAGCTGTTCCTGGCTGGAGTGCTGACCGGATCGCACGTCACGCGGCAACGCCATTTGCGACAGGCGAGAATCATCCAGTCTGAAATCTCAGAGCGCTGGCAGCTACAGACGCCTTGGGCTTGGCAGAAAAAGCACGTGGTTTGGTTTCTTGAGCATCGCCTAAATCGACGCAGCGAGGCGACGCGATATTACTATTTGCTGACCGTGCGGCTGCTCGCTCATCGTTTACAAAAAACATGGATTTTCAATCTCTGAGTGAGATCGGCTGCTATCGACCGGTTGAATCCACAGCCACAAGCGGTCATTCCGCCTATCCATCAAGCTAGGGGCGATTCAGCCTGCAATTCTGCAGACAACCTTTGAGAAATGAACTACAAAGGCGCTATTTCGTCTCTCGGCGTTCTCTCTATGAGCTTAGTAAGTACGCAGTCCTCACGCATCCGACGCACCTTTGGCACACTCTCTCAAGAAAAAGCCGCAGACATCGAGAATCTGATGCTGCGCGACCAGCTTGGTTTGACTCCAACCATCGACTGGGATGAGCTACAGAAATCTATGCGCGTGTTGATTGTTTCTGAGGCCGGGACGGGCAAGACTTTTGAGTGTAGGACTCAACACCAGCAGCTTTGGGAAGAAGGCGAGCCGGCGTTTTTCCTGGAATTATCAGATCTGGCGCAGTCTCCATTCGAGGACCTCCTGTCTTACGAGGAAGAAGCCCGGTTTGTTGCTTGGCAGACAAGCCAGTCGGATGTCGCAACATTTTTTTTGGATTCAATCGATGAGCTACAGCTCACGCTGGGTTCATTCAGGCTCGCTTTAAACAAGCTAAGCAAAAAGCTTCAGGGGAACCTGGACAGGGTACGTATCGTCATTACAACCCGTCCGATTCCCGTGGACCAACATCTGATTCGACAGTATTTCCCGTACCAGATCAGCCTCGAAGATGTCGCTTTGCCAAGCGCCGAACGATTTGCTGAGATCGCATCCGGCCAAGGGAAACAGAAAGATTCAAAAGACGAGGGGGATCGCGTAGCAGAGCTTCTAATCGTCAGGTTACAACCGCTGTCTGACGCGCAAATTCGAGAAATGGCTGCCACTCAACGCGTGACGGATATCGATGGTTTTGTCGCCTCAATTCGTGAGAAGAACGCTCAGGATTTTGCCAGACGCCCGCAAGACCTGATCGAACTCTGCGCTGACTGGCAGGCTTCAAGAAGCATTCGGACCCACCGGGAACAGGTTCTGCAAAACGTCCAGGTGAAGCTCAAAGCGCGCACTGATCGACCTGAACCTGGCGAGATATCGCCTGCACGTGCGATGGAGGGCGCTAGCCGACTGGCCCTCGCAGCGCTGCTGGCCCGTAAGTTGACGATCCGTCATAACACGGAATCCGATTTGGAGGCCAACCCACAGTCAATCGCATTAGATCCTGGTCGCGTACTGAGGAACTGGAACGCCAAAGAAATCCAGACTCTTTTGGAACGCAGCATTTTTGGATTCGCAAGCTATGGTCGTGTTCGGTTTCACCACCGTTCGGTGGTCGAGTACCTGGCGGCTCACCGGCTCGAGGATCGATTGTCCGCGGGCATGTCGCTCAAAGCCGTTAAGCGCTTATTGTTCGCAGAGACATCGCACAACATCAAAGTCATCAAACCATCCATGCGACCAATCGCAGCGTGGTTAGCGCGGTTGAACCCCAGCATTTTCGAAGAAGTCCGAGATCGTGAACCCGAAGCTTTGCTCTCTGAGGGTGATCCGGAGTCACTAAGCCCACGACAGCGAGTCGAGGCGCTTCAAGCTTTTGTCTCTCGGTACGGCAATGGGGGCTGGCGCGGGCTGAAAATACCGTCGTTGCAGGTTAGCCGTTTCGCTTCGCAAGATTTGTCTTCAACGGTCAGAGAGATGCTGGAGCGGGGAATTGAGAATACGGAAGTTCGACAGCTATTGCTTCATCTCGTTGCGTACGCAGAGATGCGTGATTGCAGTGACCTCGTGTATGCGATCGCCATAGATCCGTCAGTTGAAGATGACGAGCGTCTGACTGCTATCGATGCCCTCGTGCAATTGACTGATTCACGGTTATCAACGCTCGTACAAGAGATGCTGGAGCCTTCTGAGAATTGGTCAGAGCGGCTCATTCGTGGGGCTATAAACGAGCTTTTCCCGGCCTATTTGGGGCCCGAATTGCTGGTGCAGTTGCTGGCTTCGCTACCGGTGGTTCCCAAGCCGGACAGCGGGCGAATGGGATATTTAGTACGAGTTGTACGGGACGCCAACATCAGCGACGCTGAACTTCATCGACTGTTTGATACGATCTCGACAGTGCATAATGAAAGCGTGTCTTGGTCAGAAGATTGGCCGCACATCTGCGTATCTCGTCCTGATCTTGTACCGTTGCTCGCGATCGCGGGGCTGCGCCTCGCTATTGCGGATCTGATTACGGAAAAGGTGGTGGAAGGCCTTGTTCTCGCCTTGGCGATAGCCTCATCACTTCACCTTCGCGGCGAACACTTCAAATCGATCAAGGCGATGTTTGCCAATGCGCCCTCGCAGTTAAGAATGCTTGTGTTTTCCTGCGAGGACAGCCTACGGCAACGACTTAAACCTGAAAGCGATCCTTGGCTGCGGTTATACGCATCGAATTCTAGCGGAGCGATATACCTGAATCATGCTCAGGATTCTGAATGGATTCATGCGGTCCTAGCCGACCGTCAGCACTCCCTCGACCTGCGCCAACTGATGTTAGAAGCATCACTCACGCACGCGGCTGACCATTCTCAGGAATGGGCGAGCTACGTGGAGACGCTCAGGCCACTGGTCAGTGACGATTCGATATTGTTGGCGAGGATAGATGCAGCGTTGCAGCCACGTCCCGAGTCTGCGCAGATGGTGGAGTATGAGAGGCGTGATGCGGAGCGTAAACGTGTGGCTGCGCGCCGTGCCAGCGACGAGATCCAGTACTGGGTGGATTTCTGGCAGCGGCTGAACGACGACCCAGTGGGAGTGCTGAACTCCCCTGTTGGCGAGCGTACGTTGGGAGCGCTCTGGGAAATCATGGAGAGGGCACCTGGATCGAACCAGGCGTCCGGCTGGAACAGACGTTTCCTGGAGCAGCACTTTGGCATCTCGGTCACCAATCATTTGCACGCCAGGATGCGTACGCTATGGCCGACACAATGCCCTACCTTGCCCATGGATCGACCGCAAGACCAAATCAATGTTGTTCAGGTTCGTTGGCAACTTGGACTGACATCGCTATGGGCGGAAGCCGAAGATCCGCTTTGGGCAACAAATATCAGCGAAACACAGGCTCGAACAGCTGCACATTACATTCCATTAGAGTATCTGGGCTGTCCCGGGTGGATAGAGCAGCTCGCAAAAGCGTTTCCTGGCGTTGTTCAGAGCGTCCTTGGCAGGCAGTTGCGATGGGAGCTCGAAAAGGTTAGTGGGCACGGTGATTATCTCAACGCATTAAACGTCATCAAAAATTCACCGCAATTCGTCGCACAGCTTTTCATTGTCGATTTGCAAAGCTGGTTGAGCACTTTTATCGAGCCCGCTCAGACTGACGACAGTGGCCCTGCTATCTGGGAGCGGCCAAAGTCGGTTTTGGCAATACTCATGGGCCAAAACGTCGAGGGCGATCGAATCATACTTCGCGATACCGTATTCGAAAAGCTAGGAGTGGCCGCCAAACCAGCGTTCGTCCACCTGTGGCTGTCTGCGCTTTTTGCCTTGGACCCTGAAGCAGCTACTCTCGAATTGACACGACTTCTTCTACAAATAGACCCGTCGGCCGAGGGGGCCGGAGTCGACCTCTTTTCCAGTGTGTTTGGTGGCCGATGGAGCGGGTGGCCTTTTGATCTGGGTTTCGAACGTTTCACCGTCAGCCAGCGCGTACGGCTCTTGCGACTCGCCTACCAGCATGTCCGTCCCAGCGATGATCTGCACAGGGAGAGTTCGTTTACGCCTACAGCGCGAGACGATGCGGAGCAGGCGCGTAATACGCTCCTAAGTGCTGTTCTCGCGCTGACGGGACCCGAAGCCTGGGCTGCCAAGATGGAGTTGGTTGTCGATCCGCTCTTTGCGCATTTTAGCGATAGGCTTGCACTCTTGGCGAAGCAAAAGGCAGCGGAGGAAATGGATAAGGCCGAGATGACTGAGGACGAAATCTCACTTCTGGACGACATCGGCGAAGCCCCCCCCAAGACCCGCGATGAAATGTTTGGCTTGATGCAGGATAGGTTGGACGATATCGATGACCTGCTGCTGCAGGATGTGTCCCCTCGTGAAAATTGGGCGAATATAAAATCAGAAAAGCTCATGCGCCGGGAAATAGCGCGGCGGTTGAGGGAGACAGCGAACGAACTTTATACAGTTGATCAAGAGGCTGTGACTGCTGATGAGAAAGAGACGGACGTACGAATGCGTTCAACGTCCGGCCAGCAAGCGACAATTGAATTAAAAGTAGGTGAGAACGGCTGGTCCGGCGCAGTGTTGAAACGCACCTTGCGGGATCAGCTGTTGACTAAATATATGGCGGCTGACAGCTGCAAAACTGGTTGTTTGATGGTGACCGTAGCGTCTTCGCGACAATGGGAGCACCCTGACACTGGCGAAAGGATCGACCTTGGAGAGTTAAGGGCCATGCTGGAAGAAGAAGCCGATCAAATTATGGAGGAGGTGGGCCACGAAGTCCGAATTCTTGTGAAAATACTGGATCTTCGCCCCCGAATTAATACAGAGTCGGCCACAGAGGTCAGTGAGGACGCCCCCTGATCACCACGGAATAGCCTTTTAATTTGTAGACACTTCGAGCGGTCGCGTCTAGCCGATAGCAGCCGCTCACGAATGACTGCCGAGTTCATCTGATTGAAACACGAATCGCTTCAAGGTCATCGTGGGACGTATCGGAGTTCACAGGCCGCCTGATCATCCAAGGTCGAGGCGGATTTTCCTACCAGCACAAACTCAGCTTCAGTAACCATAGAGACGCCAGTACTACCGCAGCGATTGCAATACACCCTCCGGCACGAGCCGTGATAATCCGCCACCTCGCCGGTGGTTGCCAGGCATCCTTTTGCACGAACACACCATCATCCCTCAATGGCTTCAGTGGCCGCGTGAAAAAGCTGCGCCACAGGCCATTCTCGCCAATAAGCGCGGGCAGATGTTGATCTTCAAAAAAGCTCGAATGCCCGTATTGCAGGTTACGAACATTCAAAACCTGCTGAGCCATGTACCCGACCTTCCCACCAGGGCCCGTTCCGGGAATAGCCCAAACAGCAAAGGGAACAGCACCGTCCTTAGCAGCTACATGATTCAAAACGGCCTCAACTCTTCCATCTCGAAAATGACGTTTCCAATCAAAATCCGGTCGAATGATGCTACCAGCAGTAATTACTCGTCCGAATCTGAGATCCGCGAATTCAGGATCCTGCAAGACTAACGAGAACAAGCGAGTACCGAAGCTGTGTGCAATGACGTCAGGGCGATCTGGCAGATTAGCGGCCCTAGCTCGCCCAATGGCAATACGAATACGCCGCCCCAGACTCTTCGCCATCCGTCTATGTATACCCGGGAACAAGACTTCATACGTTGCCCAACCGTATTTGTAGATCAGCACTGGCGCGGAGTATTTCAGAAGGTTTGCTATCTCCCAACTGAACGCCTCTTGCCACGGAGCACGGCTGTTCATCCCGTGAATCACCACCATCCACCGAATGTCTCGACTGATCTCCCCGGTCAGGCGAAAAAACTGTTCCGATGTAGGTGTTACACCTTCTTCGATGAAGGTCACCCAGCAGAATGGGCAAGCAACCGGATCGACTCCGCTAGGAAGTGTTTTTCGGCAACCGCTCATTGGACAGGTGTAAGCCGTGAACTCGGTCGCGGATCCCCATGCCACGAGTTTGGCGAGAAATGCTGTCAGGCTAGCGATGTCGGGCTCGTTCAGCTGGCGAGCAAGCTGTACAGCCGAAAACTCAAGGCCTTCTCCAAGCTCCACCTTTCGGTTTAAGGCATCGACCCACCGCTCTAGTGGTGAAACATCGTCGATAGTCACGACGCGTTGTACCCCCATATTTGATGGAGAATGATCAAAACATCATCGCGCTTGCACTGTGCCCAGATCCGCAATTTCGCTTCAGAACCGAAAACCTCGATGGAAATATCTCGACTTGTGCCGTGCTCATGCGCAACGAAATTTAGTATTCCTTGGGCCCTTTCGAACTGATCAGTGTTCACCGCCTGCAGCACCATTCGTACGGGGCCAACCCCTTCAATACCCATCCCAGGCAAGGTAGAGGCCAGCTCCACGTAACCGCTATCCAACTCAAACCGGGTCGACTGCACACCATTGACTCTTTGCGCTGACGTCCGGATGGCTTGCGTGAGCGGTACCAGTTGCAGAGGTAGGCCACCACATCCGAAATGTACAAGCATCTCCCCTATAGCCTCAAAAACCTCGTTATGCTCGATGTCTGGATTCCGGTGAATCAGGGCGAGGCAATACTCGTTACCAAACTGCCATTCAAACCGAACAACGCTACGGTCAAGGCGCTGCCGTTTAGCCTCGTACCGATATCTCTCAACCCCCTCCTCCTCCTCAAAATCCTTCCGCGGCCAACGATTCCAACCTTCTTTGCCTTGGTGCCAAACCATCGACAAACCATTTTCATTTACCGCAATCTGCTTTAGCTGCAGGTCATCAGGAAATTCAGCACTGGCCGCGGCATCCTGAAGATGCGCAACGCGGCTCCCAGCAACGCCCCTCGTCAGTTCTTCAACCTCGATCGCCGGTGCCGACAACACATAAACATACTGGTCACCCCACCCTTCAACCTCCGCCAGCCACGTTTCAAGACCTGTTTGAGTCAAACGCCCTTCATCGATAGCATCATCCAGATTTTGAGCGAACTCCTGCTTTGTGCTACCGATTCGGCTCTCGGTAGAGCGCAACAGGTCTTTGATGAAAGTGTTGCCTTGAGCAACAACAACTCGCTTTACCAGCTCCTTAAGCTGGGCAGCGGACAACGCCTCGTTAGGCATGTGTGTTCCTTTGGCTTAGTCGATGATCCTGGGGCTGACCTGGCAGGCCGCGCATGGCTAATCGCCATCATACGGGATCCAAGATAGAAGGAAACCGCATTCAGTAAGGTACCGTGGGGAGGATTGCCGCAGACCTACCGGCTAGACCGCACACTGTCCAGGGCGAATCTATGTACTTGGACGGTCGACGCATGACGCTTTTGCCTAGAGGGCGAAGTGACGACACATCGACGAAGCCGGCGGATGGCCTAGCAGAGGTCATTTCTGTTCTGGGGGCTAGTGCGGCGCGGAAGCGCCAGAGCGAAGTGTTTGAAGCACTCGGGGCTCCAAAATCGACCACTACCAACGGCCCCGTGGAACACCCAGTGACGATCCACTGAGCAACTCTCCGTTTCGATTCAGTCATTGCGGTTAGCGCTAGAGGATTCAGGGTTCAACCCTCAAGTCTCACAACCCGAAAGACACTCGTCCACAGATCACGCCATGAGGTAGCATCGTGACACCACTCAAGCTCAGGGATGACACATGCAGATCAAGCATCTGGAAATCGCCAACTTCCGCAAGCTTCACGCCGTACGGATAGACCTTTCCGAAAAAACGACGCTGCTGGTGGGCGCCAACAACAGCGGGAAGTCCTCAGCGATGCTCGCCTTGCGCAAATTCCTGAGCAGTAAATCCTCTGGTATCCGCCTGCAAGACTTAACGCTCTGCCATTTTGATCGAATCGATCAGATCGGCCGCCTGTGGGAAGCTGGTACCACTACAGAGGATCTCCCAGTGGTAAATGACTGGGACGACTGGCTTCCCCACCTCGATATCTGGCTCTCAGCCGATCCAGGTGAATACCATCATGTGCGCGACCTAATTCCTAACTTCGAGTGGAACGGTGGCCTCGTAGGGATGCGGTTCCGTGTTGAGCCGGAAGACATCGCGGAGCTTTTCAATGACTACCGCAAGCAGCGTGAGCGCGTTGCAACACTTGAGGCTGTGCTGGCAGCAGATTCAGCTGCAAGCATTCAATCCATCGTAATCGATCCTGAATCACCCAAAAAAGCCGAACAGTCATCTCAAATCAAGCTCAGCCTTTGGCCCCAGAGCTTCACGGACTACCTGAGCCGGCGATTGTGGAAGATGTTCAAGGTGCGGTCTTATCGGCTGGATCCTGCGAAGCTCCATTCGCCTACTCTGTTGAAGCGTAGAGCAGTGCCGCAGAAATTATCGGCCACCGCCCTCCCCCTCGAAAAGAACCCTCTGGAAGGCTTGATCAAGATCCATGAGATCAACGCTCAACGAGGGTTTGGCGACCACGGAGATGAAGGTCAAACCGACGGCAAGCCTACCGGCGGCAAGAAGCTTTCTGAGCAACTTCGCGCCTACTACGACAAGCACCTCGATCCAGGCGATACGCCAGAGGTGTCTGATCTTGAAGCCATGCGCGCTATTGAAGTGGCTCAATCCGCTTTTAACTCTCGACTCAGCACCAGCTTCGGGCCGGCGCTGCTGCAGGTTCAAACATTAGGATATCCCGGACGAAGTGATCCTATGATCACCCTCCAAGCCAAACTGGCCGCCACTGACGGGCTCACTCACGAAGCAGCCGTCCAATTTCAGGTGGATACCAAAGACACATCTCCAGGCGCATCTGTATTAAGGCTTCCGGAAACCTCAAACGGGCTGGGTTACCAAAACCTGATCTGGATGATTTTCAGGCTCATGAGCTTTCGTGACGATTGGCTCAAGAAACATCGAAATCCCGACGAGCAGACCACCACAGGCTTAGAGCCCATCCACCTGGTATTGATCGAGGAGCCAGAAGCGCACTTGCACGTCCAAGTTCAGCAGGTCTTTGTTCGGCACGCCTATGAGGTGCTCTGCGAAGACGAACTGATCAAACGATTCCCCAACTTGAAGACTCAGCTCCTAGTCAGCACGCACTCCAGCCATGTCACGCATGAAATCGAGTACGAGCACCTTCGCTATTTCCGCCGCCTGCCGGCCGGTATGGACAATGTGCAGGTGCCAGTGTCCACGGTCGCCAACTTGTCAAACGTGTTTGGCGATGGCTCCCACACCAAACAATTCGTGACCCGATATCTACGCGCCCATCACGCCGAGCTCTTCTTTGCTGACGCTGTAATACTTGTGGAGGGAGCTGCAGAGCGCATGATGCTCCCCCAGTTCCTGCGCACGCATTTCAAGTTCCTAGACCAGTGCTACATCTCCATCCTTGACATAGGAGGCAGCCACGCGCATCGCCTCAGACCACTGATTGATGCACTGGGCATCGTGACCCTGGTGATCACCGATCTGGATGCCGGGAAAGCAAAAGCTGCGCATCCAGCGCGCTGGGGCGCAGATCTATCGACCACGAACCCCACGCTCAAACACTGGTTAAGGACAAAGAACGCGTCGGTGAAAGTAGACAACTTGCTTCGGCTACCTGAAGACCAGAAGTGGGAAGAAATTGATGAGCTGTTTGCCATCCGCGTGGCGTACCAGACACCGATCTCAGTCCAGCTTCCAAGCCTTGGGCCAGTCCCGGTTGAGGTTCTTGCCAATACGTTCGAGGACAGCCTGGTACTCAGCAATGCTGCCCTCTTTTCTGAGAATGCCGGCCGCGGATTGTTGGGACGTTTTTCTAGGGCACTTCAGGCCGCCAAGACCGCAGACAAGCTGGCCGACGACTTGTTCGATGCACTGCGTGATGGCAATAAGGGAGAGTTCTCGCTCGAAGTGTTAGGTAACCCCAAATTTGCTGCGTTGACTGTGCCCAAGTACATCCGGGAGGGCCTGGAATGGCTTGAGTCGAAGCTGCGTAAAAAGCAATCGGAACTGGTGCTCGTAGCAGCTACACCCGATGAGGTGCAGCCATGAGCTCGCTGCCAGATGCGGATGAAGTTATCCAACAATGCCTCGACCTGGACAACCCCCAGAGCTTTTTCCTCTACGCGGGCGCTGGATCAGGAAAAACCTACTCCTTGGTGGAAGCCGTGCGCGGCTTCAAAAAACGAGCGCACGAGCGGCTAACTGTCGAGGGACGTCAGATTGCGATCATCACGTACACTAATGCCGCCGCCGAAGAGGTCATGCATCGGTTGGAACATGATCCGTTGATTTGGGTCTCGACTATCCATTCCTTTGCCTGGGAGATGATCAAGGGATTCAACGATGACATTCGGGCCTGGCTGAGGACTAAGCTTGCGGCGGATATCGAGGCGCTTGACGTGGCGCTGTCGAAGGCCCGCGGAGAAAACAAGACTTTTAGAGAGAATAAGGCCAAGCGGGATCGGAAGATCAAACGGCTCGCAAATATTGAGCACGTCCTAGACTTTACCTACAGCCCGACAGGTGAAAGGAGCGGCCACCAAGCGCTCCCGCACGAAGATGTAATTAAGCTTGCGGCAGCCTTCATCCAACGGAGCCCACTGTTGGATGTATTGGTGGATAAGCACCCGGTGCTTCTGATCGATGAAAGCCAAGACACCATGGCGCCACTAATGCAGGCATTCTTGAATGTTCAGGCCCAGGCATCCGACCGGTTTTGCTTGGGCTTGTTGGGTGACACGATGCAGAGCATCTACGGCCATGGAATGGGGCGTCTCGACGCTGCGGTTCCGAGCGACTGGGCAAAGCCTGAAAAGATTGTGAATCGTCGCTGCCCTGTACGGGTCATCGAGCTGATTAACGCCATCAGGTCAGAAGTCGACACACACCAGCAGATACCGCTACCAGGTGCCCCCGAAGGTACCGTCCGGATGTACTGCGTCCGAAGCCAACCTGCTTCGACCTTCGAGCTGGAAGATCAGGTGGCCCGCCGTATGGCCGACATTACGGGTGACGACGCTTGGGCAAACGGGATTGAAGGCAGGAAAACCCTAATTTTGGAACACAAGATGGCGAGCCGCCGAATGGGGTTCAACGATCTGTTCCCACCACTCTACAAAGTTGAACATCTCCGGACTGCGCTGTTGGATGGCGATCTCCCTGCATTGAAGGTATTCGTCGAAGGCGTCATCCCGATCATTGATGCTGCTCGGGAAGACGGCTTCAAGCTTATGGAGGCTGTAAGGCTACGCTCGCCGCTACTAGCGCGAGATTGGCTAGCGGCCGCACCTGACCAAGGATCGGCCATAGAACAAGCACGCAACGGCACCCACGAACTCCTAACGACCCTTGCTGAAGATGACCCGCTGATTTACGACGTTCTTGGCGTTTTGGTACGCACCCGCCTGCTTCCCGTACCGGACAGACTTCGGGCAGCATTTGAATTGGGAATTACCACCGACGGTTTGCCGGAAAGCACTGATCGCGAGGAATTGGAAATCCATGCCTACAGAATGATGATGGGAAGCCCCTTCTCGCAGGTTCGTGCCTACGCGAAGTACTGCAATGACTTATCACCCTACGGCACGCATCAAGGTGTGAAAGGACTAGAGTTCCCAAGGGTCATGGTCATCATCGATGACGAGGAGGCTGGAGGGTTCGGCTGGAACTACGAGAAAGCGCTCGGCGTTAAACCTCCCTCCCCTGATGACCTTAAAAAGGTGGCCGCAGGTGCGGACAACTCTTCGACACGAACACGTCGACTGCTCTACGTAACATGCAGTCGAGCGCAAGAAAGCTTGGCGCTAGTCTTCTACACCCAAGATCCAGAAACAACACGCCGTAAGCTTGTAAGTGGTGGCTGGCTACGAGAGGATGAAGTCGAGGTAATGTAGCTACGCGCCTTGATTATGAGCGGCTGCGAGGACTGCGGAACCGCATGCCTAGGAGCTCTACAACGTGGGATTACTGGCTTCGTCAGCTTGCTACCCGTACCCAAAGGGTAGTGGCTTAGTCGATGGCCTGCACCAATCCGCACAGCCAAGCTCTTGCATGGAACTTTGAATTTCCCCCACAGCCAACGGACTCCCCGGGACAACGACTGAAGAACTTGAAATGAGAGAGAGCTCCATGGATGGCATCATCAAGCAGTACAGCAATGTTTGGGGTGATGACCCCACCAGCCTGGTCGAAGATTACCGGTACCAGCTTCAGCTAACGGCTAAGCTCGACGCTCTGATCCCTAAAGATTTCGACCAAGAAACGCTACTTGAAATCGTATTATGGAAGCTCAACAGGTTTCCGCGTGTTGAACCGGCGCTACTGGAAGAGCTTAAAGTCGTCGCTGACTTCAAACCAAAGACGCACCGGCAAGCAGAAGAATTGCTGCGCAAGCTCCTGGCCTCCCCAGGTATCCGCCTGCCAATGGCATCGACCATCCTCCGATTTCTAAATCCCGAGGTTTTCCAAATCATCGATGACAGGGCTTACCGTATGCTCCGCCCAAGCGAACCCCTATACCCAAGCAAACCAGCCAATGGAAACAATCTTGCTGGGTATCTGAAAAACTCGATCCGCATCTATTTCGAATACCTCGATGCGATGCACGCCATCGTTTCCGACCGTTTGCCGTTCCACCTGGCAGACCGAATCTTGTACCAACTGGACATCAAGCTCGGCAACAAGATCGGTGATAGAGAGGAGAGCTGAGGTTTCAAGTCGATCAATCCGTAGAAGTTGTGATGAATCGTCTGCCCCGCTGTTCCACAGGCCTGACTATGGAACTCAGAATAGGCGTCTTGATAGTCAACTGAGCCATCCTCGTAGCCAACAAACATTTCTCCTCCGAACCTGGACGCCATGCTGCGTATTACCGAACAGTCGCGGACGCAAGCCTCCACTATGCGCAGCGCGAAGCCCCCGCCTTCTATGCGCGCGCTGTGCTCAGCGCGTAAAAGAGCCTTATTGGCCGACTGGGAGTGGCTATGGGTTGGACCTGCGGCGTCTTGTGCTGATTGTACCTAGTGCAAGTCGTGCCCGCCCTGCAGCCTGTCGACCAGTGATGCCCTTGCCAGTCTAACTCGGCGCTCCTTGCCCTTACGCTGCTGTGGTGACATTGGCCCGTGCGTGCGAAAATCCATGGATTTTAAACCGCGAATCGCCGCACTCCAGCTCCGCGCTAGGAACACCCTGCGGCGTGACGACCAAGGAAAGGGACAGTTACGGTGGCACCCAGAGACCCGGTAAAAACGCAGCGCAATCGCCAGATTAACGAACTCACGGTGCAGATAAATGAACTCAAGGAGGACGTCCTAGATATCACCGGCTATCCCAGCGAACATTCGTTGAACGCCACTTATGGCGGGAAGCACGCCGAGTACATCGACATCAAGAATGAAGTCATCGATTCGCCCGAGCAGTTCATCGCGCTTTATCTCCGCGGGTTCCTCGAGGCTCTGGAGAACCTCGGACCTGCCGCGCGGCCTGGCAACCCCTATTACGAGGCCCACGCGCATATCAAGAACTTCAAGAAGGTGCGTCGCTGGTTCAAGCTATTTCTCACTCGAACCTACCTGCGTCAGTTCGATGCTCTGGCCCGCAAGCGTCCGGAAGTGGAGGATGCAGAGATATGGATAGGTCAAAAGAATGCGTCCTACGGCATCCTGGTGACCCCCCGGTTCAAGAACGGAGCCTGGGAGAACGATAAGAGTGAAATTCGACATTTCAAACCGAACTACTGGACCATCGGGCACATCCTGCAGACTGGATTCGTGATACCCGATGAAGATGACCGCATCGAGTTTCCCTCCGTCGATCACTACCTGAAATTTTTCCGCCAGACCTTGGTGCGCAACTCCGGCTCCGAACATGAAATGGCGATTGCCAGGCGCTACTGCAATTTCGTGCGCAATAGCGAGAACCCACTGGAAGTGCCGCTGTTGATTCCAGAACTGCGCTATGGTGGAAAGGTGGCGCGCCATGAGCATCGCCTCGACTTCACCATCATTGATCCTTTTACCCTGTCGAAGGTCGGGTTCGAGCTTTCGCCCTGGTCAACCCATGGCAGGCTCGAGGGCACCCGTGACAAGACCCAAAAGCAAATCAATGAAGAGGCTCAGGCAAACTTCGAGAAGGAGATGCGCAAGCTCAAGGCATATTTCCGCAAGCGTGGCATCCCCATCATTGTCTACACAGATACAGATCTGAAGGATCCCGATGCCATCTTTGACGACATTGCGGCGTACTTGTCTCCCACGCGCAAGGCCAAGCAGTTGGAGTTCCACGCCATGGAGGACTTCCTGGCGTTCAAACCCGGTCGCTAGTGCCCTCGCCAGTGGCCTCATCTAACTCGCCTCAAGCCGAGGTCCCGCTACCAGCCTTACGGGGCTTCGATAAATGAGGACGGTCGCCTTTCGTATGCTTCGGTGACCGCGAAGCAAAGTCCTGTGAAGGCAGCACCAGAGCGCCGACCCACGCGGCCTTCCTGCCTGTCACCGATTAAAAAGGGGACTAAAAAGGGGACAGATTTATTTTCTCTACTCTAAACGCCTGCTCATGGCCGTCAGCCGACCTCGGCGAATGGCTGCTTTGGGTCCAGGCTGTGTGAAAACGTTTTTGGTCGTAGAGACCGCCAAGAACGAGGGCGGAAACCGTGCCTCTACGTGAAATCTGACTCTGCTAACCAGCCGACCATTTTCAGATTTTGCGTAGAAGCGCGCACTTCAGTTTTCGATAAGCGTTTTCACACAGCCTGGGTCGATTTCTGTCGATGGCCACCCGGTCTGTTGGTCAAGTCCATGCAATTACTCAGTCGATCACCATAATTGGACCGCCCACCTATCTTGCAAGTACGAATCGCTGCCACGCTCAATGCAGATAGCGAACAATGGCAAGCAATCCGGCCGGCAGCCAACAGGTGAGAGAAAATACAAAAAAATCTGCGAAAGCAGAAAAAACTCTTACAATCCAAGGCCGGATTTCCTACACATTTCCCCCCACTGATGCCCAAGAGATAGCCCCGTGAGTGACTCAGACAGCTCATCCGCGCCACTGGTTGACGTAATGAAGCTTGCCGCATCCCTTCAGCAGTTCGCAGATGATCGCGACTGGCAGCAGTTCCACTCCCCCAAAAATCTCATCCTGGCTCTCACTGGCGAGGTAGGAGAGCTGTGCGAGATTTTCCAATGGATGAGCGATGCCGATTCGATCTCCGCCGCAACAGACCCCGAAATCGGCCAAGCCGTTAAGGACGAATTGGCGGACGTATTGATGTACCTGGTTCGCCTGAGCAGCGTACTCGGCATTGACCTCAACGAGGCGGTGACACGAAAACTCGCCTCGAATGGCCAGAAGTACCCCGTGGATAAAGCCAAAAGCAACAGCAAAAAGTACGACCGACTCTGACCACCCCGAATCTAAGGACAACCCGTGATCGTTTACGCTGCGACCAAACAGCAATTTCTTAAAGACAACGATAACGATGATATCGAGGAGGTGATCCTCAGGCATTACAAGGAAGCTACCGGCAAAAACGTTGGCACCTCGGAAATCAGGTCGTGGCAAGGATCTCTAACGTACATGGCCAAGGTCCTTAGAGATGAGGGCCTGCCGAGCGACGCAGGCCTGGCCATCGAATTGCACATTCCGCAGTCGTCGAAGCGAATCGACTTTCTACTCACCGGTCGCGACGAAAACCAGGCAAAAAAAGCCGTACTGATCGAATTGAAGCAATGGAGTAAGGCCAACGCCACAACCAAGGATGCCATCGTCAAAACGGCCTTGGGTGGCGGCCTCATTGAGACCATTCACCCGTCCTATCAGGTATGGTCATATGCAGCGCTGCTGGAAGGCTTCAACGAGGCGGTGTATGACAAAAGCATCGAAATCCGTCCGTGTGCCTACCTCCATAACTACGTCAGCGACGGCATCATAGACTCAGCTCACTACGAGCCCCACATCAGCAAAGCTCCGCTGTTTCTGAAAGGCCCGGAAGAGCTCAGCAAACTCAGGAGCTTTCTGAAAAAGCATATAAGTCATGGCGACAACAAAGAGGTTCTTTACGAGCTGTCCGCTGGAAAAGTTCGCCCGTCCAAGGCGCTAGCCGATGCCCTCGGTGGGCTGATGAAAGGCAAACCAGAGTTCGTATTGATTGACGATCAGAAAGCAATTTTTGAGTCGGCGCTGGCAGCGGCAAGCGAGGCCTCGGACCAAGCACCCAAGGTGATGATCATCGAAGGTGGACCGGGCACCGGGAAGACCGTTCTGGCTATCAATCTGCTCGTGAAGCTCACCGAATTGAAGCTGATGAGCAAATACGTCTCCAAGAACGCAGCCCCGCGCAAGGTCTACGAGAGCAAACTGGTTGGCACCATCAAGCGCAGCCAATTCTCGAATTTCTTTTCAGGCTCTGGGGCATTCATCGACACTGAGCCCAACACATTCGATGCGCTTATCGTGGACGAAGCTCACCGGCTGAATGAGAAAAGCGGGCTTTATGGAAACCTTGGGGAAAACCAGATCAAGGAGCTGATTGATTCAGCGAAATGCTCAATTTTCTTCATTGATGAAGACCAGCGTGTAACCTTGAGCGATATCGGCAGCAAGCAGGCGATACGCGCCTTTGCAAAAGCCAAGGGTGCTGTGGTTGAAGAACACGTGCTGTCTTCGCAGTTTCGCTGCAGTGGTTCTGACGGTTACCTAGCATGGCTGGATGACACGCTAGGCATTCGCTCGACGGCAAATCCGACGCTTGAGACTCAAGAGTACGAGTTTAAGGTGTTCGACTCACCTCAGGCGATGCATGAAGCAATCAACGAGAAAAACCACGGAAACAAAGCTCGTGTGGTCGCGGGCTATTGCTGGCCTTGGCTGAGCAAGAAAGACTCCACCGCTGCTGATATCGTCATTGGTGACTACAAACGCCAATGGAACCTGGATCAGGATGGCAGCCTATGGATCATCGCTGAGAACTCCATTGAGCAAGTTGGCTGTATTCATACCTGCCAAGGTTTGGAAGTCGACTACATCGGGGTGATCATCGGGCCAGACCTAATTGTACGTGACGGTAAGGTAGTGACATCCCCGGACGAGCGCGACAAGCACGATAAATCGATTCGCGGCTGGAAAAAAATGATGAAAGAGCAACCTACCCTGGCGAAAAAAGAAACAGACCTGATCATCAAAAATACATACCGAACTCTGATGACACGTGGGATGAAGGGTTGCTACCTGTACTGCACCGACAAAGAGACTGCGCAGTACTTCGAGAGTCGGCTTAGCCAACACAGCAATCATTGACGGTATCGTTTGCTAGGGCCCCCTGTACCTGCGAGTGGGGACATCGTACGCGCAGGGGCAACAATCAACGGTGCGACCATTTGCTTGATAGATTCAATCCCGATTCGTTTCTGGGGACGGAGCTCAAAAAGCACCGTCCATCGGAATCCAGACCACGTAGCGTTCCAACTGGTATTCCAAGCAAGTTGACCAATCAATTATTAACTTGCAAAAACAGATAGATACCGACTTGTTTCAGATTACCCCGGCAAAGAACGAAAAAAGACGTCTATTGACGTCTTTTTTTGTGCCTGAAGTCAAGAAACACGGGAAAAAATAAATCCGTCTCCTTCCTCCAGTTTCATTTTTCAACGGGATGAAAGGCCGCTGCCTATACTGTACTGATCAGTAGACAGAGCAATACTTTGAGAGCCGACTTGCGGAGTACAGTTACGACGAATGGGCCCGCCGGTAGGATGTCACTATCCAGGGTTCAGCCTTACAAAAAATCGTAGGCTGAACACAGCAGAAAGCTAAGACTCGATCACCCATCGCCCGCGCAATATGCCTTTCAGCTCATCAACGCTCAGCGTCATATCCCGCTTGCGATGGACCACCGCGTGACAGTTGGCGCACAACGTAACGAGGTCAGTCTCAGGATTCACGGCTTTCTCACCACCAAAGTCCGAAATCGGCACTATATGGTGAACGTGAATGAACCCCTTCGCGTGCTCGCCGTACGCCTTTTCGAAATCAAAGCCACATGCCTTGCAGCCAAGCCCGTGGATAGCAATGGCCTTCACCCTTAGATCTTTCCGGCGTTCGTAACGGGTTCCAAAGTAACTTGATTTGCTGCCTTCATTGGCCGATTCAAAGGTCAATGGATCGCCTTCGATATTTGGTGTGCCCTGGTCAGCCTGGGGAGACAAGAGCTTCGCGTGACTTAGGATTGCATCGTAATCCAGTTGGGAAATGGACCGAACCCCGTCACGCCAATAGTTGTTCACGCGAGTAGCGGGGATCGTCTCCAGGTACGCTCCGTTAATTTTCGAGGGGATAGCGCCTTCAAACGGAGTGAAGTTTTCGATCAAAGCAAAAAGGTCCCCCTTATCACTCCTCGGGTCTGAGTAGACCTTGCCGATGCGTGCCATACCAAAATAATGCGGATCGGCGCTGAGGCGGGCAGAAGCAAAGGTTTTGTCCTTGATGCGTCCTTTGTAATAGATCACTTCGGTTGCTTCAGCAAGCCAGGCTTGGTACCGCTTGGGGAAGTGATAGACAGCACCGGTCTCGTCTTGCCATTGCGATGTGTCGTTTTCAACGATGACTGCGGGCATTCCATTTCCTCTCGACTGATGGCAAAAGCCTACCAAAAATGAGGAAACTTCTTACAAAATATTCCAGCTCAACTTTTTAAGATTCTTATTCTTTATATAAATTAATAAGGTGAGAAAGCTTTTCAGCTTCCCCCGGAATCAACAAAAAAGACGTCCAAAGACGTCTTTTTTGTACCTGGCATTCCATCAACCACAATGCTAGCGTCGCCCCATGACTACCTATTGCCTCACATCGACAACCACCACCACGACCGCATCAAGCGGAGCGTGCGAGGTGTCGTGAGCCAATAACCAACGAACACTTCAAAGGCCCGCCAGCGATGGACAGGGCCTTTTTTTATGCCTTGTGTCGCTGGTTCACACGCAAGGAGATGCACCCATGTACGCCCTGTTGATACTCGATATCCAAGTCGGACTCGTCCACGGCCCGGAAAAACCCTGGCGCTGCGACGAGCTGTTAGAAACGCTCAATACCCTGATGGACAAGGCCCGCAGCGCAGACGCGCCGATTTTTCTCGCGCGTCATATCGGGCCCGCAGGCTCGCCAATCGAATCGGGCAGCCCGCTTACGCTGATTGCAGAGGAACTGAAGTTGCTGGGTGGGGAAGTGGTGTTCGAAAAACGGCGGCCTAACGCTTTTGCGATGACTGACCTGGCGGACAATCTGCGCTCCAGCGGCGCCACCGGCGTGGTAGTTACCGGGATGAAAACGCAGTACTGCGTCGACAGCACCTGCCGTGCCGCACGGGATCTTGGCTTCGATGCGGTGCTTATCGCCGACGGCCATACCTGTTCTGATACGCCCTTGATGAAAGCCGAGGCCATCGTGGCTCATCACAATGCCACGCTCAACGGGCCGTTCTGCCAGTTGGTTCGGGCTGAGGACTGGAGCTTTTAACAGAGCCTGACGACGGGGGACGCCAACAGGGCCGAGCTTCGGAATTTTCCCGCAAGTTGCCGCGCTGTTGGTGAACTGGCGCAACCCCCTTCACAACGCTAACTTCTCTGCGTCGCTGACGATCAGCGTCCGGCTTTGACAGGCCGAAAAGTGTAACCTTTCACACCCCGTGATAAGACGGCATGCTTGCGCATTCCGCTCCGTTCATGGCGGCTGTGCGTGGGGCATCTTCGGGTGCGCCGGGTTCCTACACTTCCGGTCTGTCAACCCGCGTACAGCTGCCACCCAACCCTGTTTGACAGCAGGGAGGAGGCAGCTCCTTAAACAGTGTGGGAGCTTCATCATGAAAAAAATCACCCCCAATCCCCCAACCACCCTCTTCATCCTCGCCGAAAACATCCACCCCGAAACCCTGCTAATCCAAGCCAGCGAAACCCTCGCCTCCCTCAACGCCATGACCACCGACCTGGCTTTCGAACTTGAAGGCGCGCACCGCCACAAGCTGCTGGCCGCTCAGCAATTGATCGTTCTAGGCGAGTTACTCGTAGAACGGGTCTTGAACACCCAACCATTCACTACCCAGACACCACAGCCCTAAAACACGCAAACGGGCGAGCTGCCTCACCGCATCTCGCCCGCTGGCATCCCCTCACACTTCCCATTACCCTGACGGCCTTTATCAGACAACCGGAAGTCAGATACCCGTGTTCAAGCCCTTCGCCGTCATCGCCCTCGCCGTCATCCCTTCACTCGCCACCGCTGCCGAGTTGGCCGGGGTTTGGCAAGGTACTTTGGGCAAGTCCGCTATCACCGTGTGTTTCAACGGCGCCGACGGGGAGCATGGCAGTTATTACTACCAGCGCATTCGTACCCCGATTCAGCTGACCCAGGCCAACGACAACGCCCCTTGGGTGGAGGAAGGCAACACCGGTTTCTGGGCCCTGCAAAAACCTCAGGGCGATACCCTTTCTGGTGCCTGGAGCAAAACCGATGGCGGCACGCCGCTGCCACTGGCCCTGCGCCGCATTGGCACGGACGGCTGCGGTAGCGATGCCTATAACGCGCCCATGGAAGCCGCGCCGTTGCCGATCAAGACCGAGAAGAAGACTTTCCACAACCACACCTACCAGCTCAAGACCCAAGGCCCACGCGTCACGCTCAAGCTGGAGCGCGATAGCCCGGCGGTGCAGAAGATCAACCAGCAACTCGCCGCGTTGGCCGTCAATGACGAAGATCTAACCGACTATTTTTATGAACGGCGTGAATACCTGGGTCGAAACGGCTCGGTCTATACCAGTGAGATCGAGGTTGAGCCTGCCTATTGGTCATCGCAATTTCTCACCGTGCGGTTCTACCGCTGGGCCGCAGGCCAAGGCGCCATGGGCATCAGTTGGGGCCTGCACTCCTGGAACCTGCAAACCGGTGACAGTGTGGACCCATGGACCTGGCTCGGCGGCCATCAGCAATGGCATGACGCCTATTCCGGCCACTTGAAGCTGCCGGCCGCCTTCAGCACTTGGCTCGCCAAGCAAACCACCACTGACGAGGGCTGCCCGGCGATCACCGATTACTCCATCTTTCACCTCAGCTTCAACACCCAGGGCCTGCAACTCTCGACACCGGCCAATGGTGACGGTTGCGACAACGACTTGGCCTTCACCTGGGAGCAGTTGGAGCCGGTGCTGACCGCACAAGGCAAAGCGGCGGTGCCCAGCTTGAAACTGCCTTGATCCGCCGGAGAAAAACCCCACGGCCGTTCACCAAAGGTTAAGAATCGCGCTCGTATACTCCCTGACTACCTATGACCGGTCGCCCGACCGGTCTCATGCCCCGGTAGCCAGACCCCATGACGCGCCCCGCTCCCCTGCTGCTCTTGCTTGCTGCTCTGTTGTTCTTCTTCGCCCTCGGCAACCATGAGCTGCAAGGCTCTACCGAGGCTCGGGTGTCCGGGATCGCCATGGCGATGCACTTGGACGATGACTGGGTGGTGCCGCGCCTGTTTCGTGAACCCTTCTTGGAAAAACCGCCCCTGAGCCTATGGCTGGATGCCGGGGCGATTCGTTTGTTTGGCGCTAGCACCGGGGCGGTGCGCCTGGCCTCAGCGTTTGCCGGGTTGTTCAGTGTGATGCTGTTGTACGGGATGCTGCGGCGATTTGGGCGGCCGCAGACGCTGGCGTTCAGCGCTGCGCTGATCCTGGCGACCATGGCCAGTTATTGGGGCAATGTGCGGGGTGTGGGTGAGGATTCGTTGCTCAGCCTCGGTGTCACCGCGGCCCTGCTGGGGTTTTACCAGGCGGTACGGCCCGAGCGCGAAGGTTCGAGTACCTGGGCCTGGGCGTTGTTTACCGCCGGGATGGTCATCGCTACGTTGAGCAAGGGCGTGTTGGGCCTGGCGATGCCGGGCATTGTGATTTTCGCGTACCTGTTCAGCACCAGCCTAATGGATAAGCGCCTGCGGCTGGGCGATTGGCTCAAGCCGGCGCTGTTCACCTTGTTGGCGTTGGTGCCGTTGCTGATCTGGCTGGGGTTTCTGTTTCAGCGCGGTGGGATGCAGGCGGTGGGTGAAGTGTTATGGACCAATAGCGTCGGGCGCTTCAGTGGTTCGTTCGTAGAAGCCGGGCATTACGAGCCGTTTTACTATTACCTCGCGAAACTACCCGAGGCCTTCCTGCCCTGGAACATCCTGGTGTACCTGGGCCTGTGGCACTTCCGCAAAAGCCTGGTGCGCAACCGCTACCGATTGTTTTTCAGTGTGTGGCTGGTGGCGCAGTTCACCCTGCTGACCCTGGCGTCCAGCAAACGCACGGTGTATTTGATGGCGCTGACGCCAGCCGCCGCGGTATTAGCCGCCGAATATGCGCGGGTGCTGTTGGAGTGGGTCAAAGACCATAAGCCGGGGCTGTACCGTTATCATCGGCGCATTATTGGCGGGGTTTTCGCCCTGGCCATCGCCTGCTACCTGAGCGCAGCGTTCTGGTTTGCACCCAAAGCCGATGTGCGCCATTCATTCGTACCAGTGATGAGTCAGATCCAGGCCCTGCAAGACGAAGGCAGGACGGTAGCGATGTATCAACCCAACGAGCGCATCGACGGCGCCAGCGTGTTCTACCTGCAGGCCTACTTGCCGATCCTGAACACCGAAGCCGAACTGCGTACCTTCCTCAGCGCCAAGCCCGGCAACGTTGCGTTGACGGACCACACCGACCGGCTGAAAAAGCCGGTTACGGTGATCAAGCAAATGGCAGTCAACCGCCAGCCTTATTACTTCGTGGAGCAGTAAGGCCAGCGCGGGGTATCAATGCTTGGTAAGTTTGTCCAGGTAGCCCATGGCAAACGCCGAGACCACGAACGTCATGTGGATGATCACGTACCACATCAGGTGTTGTGGATCGACGTTCTTGGCGTCCATGAAGATGCGCAGCAGGTGGATGGAGGAAA
Source organism: Pseudomonas sp. AL10 (assembly GCF_029960685.1). Classification (NCBI taxonomy): domain Bacteria; kingdom Pseudomonadati; phylum Pseudomonadota; class Gammaproteobacteria; order Pseudomonadales; family Pseudomonadaceae; genus Pseudomonas; species Pseudomonas sp. AL10. The sequence continues at coordinate 154,863 of NZ_JASBQZ010000005.1, read as the reverse complement.
TCGCCACGATGGAGGCCGCCACTTTCATCTTCAGCGACGAAGAGTCCATGGTGCCCAGCCAGTTGAGCTTTTCCTTGTTTTCGTCGATATCCAGCTGCGAAACGAAGTTCTCGTAGCCGGAGATCATCACCATCACCAGCAAGCCGCCCACCAGGGCCATGTCGATCAACGACAGCAGCAGCAGGATCACTTCGGCTTCCAACATGGTGAAGATGTTGGGAATCACATGAATGATTTCCTGGAAGAATTTCAGCGCCAGGACCAGCAAGCCCAGGGACAGGCCCAGGTAGATCGGCGCCAGCAGCCAACGCGAGGCGTACATCGTATTTTCGATAAAGCGTTCCATTGAATCTCACACAGCTTGGCTAAAAATGGTGCCGAGTATACCAGCCGCCACCCGGCCCCTGTCACCGCGAGAAAACTGACCCAAGTGGCATCTGTAAGAGAATTTTTCTGCTAGTGTCGAGACCATTCACTCGGCTCGATGATGTCGGACAGGAAAACTCAGATGATGGATGTGCGATCCCCTTTGGCCGCTCTCGGCCTGTGCGCGGCGTTGCTGATGGCCAGCGGCTGCTCCCCCAAAGAAGAGCAGAAGCAGGCGACCCTCGAAGAGAAAACCACGAAGTTCGAACAGTCCCTGGACAGCATCCAGGACCCTAAACTGCGCGATGCCATTGCGGACCTGGGCGGCTCGCTGCTGTTGCTGGAACGTGCGCGCGTCAAGCTCGCCAGCAAGCCCATCGAAGCCGAATACGGCGAAGACAGCCTGGCCCTGCTCAAGCATTACCCTACGCCCCAAGCGCTGGTGGACACCTACATCAATGGCCTGTTCGTACTGCGCAAAACCTCGCACTCCGACTACCTGACGGATTTGCAGCCGGTCTTCCCGTTCAACTTCAACGCCCCGGACCAGTTCCCCTTCCCCCATGGCCTGGAATGGCAGTCGGTCACCCTGAGCAACAATAAAGTCATTCCCTTCCAGCCGGAATGGTCAGAAACCGACCCCGGCATCCAGCTGAGCCCCAGCAGCTCCAACCTGACCAACCCCGACGACCTGACGGTGACCTACCCGTTTATCGAAGGCATCGAGACGGAAAACAAGAGCCAGCCACAACCCATCAGCCTCAAGGGCGCGGTGGAGGTGATCACCCCGGGCAAGGTGCTGACGTTCGACCTGACCAAACAAGACGTGGGCCATAAACGCACAGATGGCAATATCACCCTCAACCTGCTGACGCTGGAAAAGAACTACGCCGAGATCGAATTGACCAACAGCCAGCCCCTGGCCGCCGAAGTCGGCGACGCGTCACCCAATCCGCTGCTGGTGCAGGCACGGGACAGCACCGGGCAATTTCTGACCCGCTCAGGCTCGATCAACGAGAGTGCCGCGCAAGTGGCGTTCTATGAGAAACAACTGGCCGAGATGCAGAAACAAACCGCGTGGTCCGATGCCTTCGATAAACAGCTGACCGACGCGCAAAAAGCCTTCGAGCGCCAGCAGACAAGCCATTACGCCAAGGTGTATTTCAACGGGCTGATCGATAACCTGCAGGTGAACGTGCTGGATTTCTCCAAGGCCACGCTCACCCGTAAAGACCTGGACCTGCCGGTGATGCGCTTTGACAGGAATAGCCTGCAAAAGACCGTACAGCCCCTGCCAATGCCGGTCACGGTGTATGACGACGGCGCCGCCAGTTGGCTCAAAGATGCCTCGATGACCGAGGAGCAACTGAAAAACAGCGTCACCCTCAGCCAATCGACCGAAGACGCCAGTGCCGCAAAAATCGTGTTCGACCACCCGTTCACCTTCAATGACGACCTGGTCGGTGCCGAGCGCAACAACAGTGACGCGCCTATCACCTTTTTCACCGCCGATGACAAGGGCGAGCGCGGCGAGCCCATCGAGCTGCCGACCGAGGCTTTCGAGCTGAACGCAGTAAACGGCACACTGACTTACGACCTTAATCTGTTCCCGGAGACCCCGGCGTTTGTGGTGGGCTCGGTACCGTTGTTTTTGGCCACCATCGAGAAGGCCACGATTGACGCCGCCAAGCTGCCCAAGGGCCTGTCGCTGAAGGACAACGCGCTGATCGTCGACCAGAAGGACTTCCCCGCCGACAGCTGGCGCTTCTACGCCAAGGATGCCAGCGGCAATTACCTCAAGGAGATCCTCGGCGTCAGCCACCGCGCCGAGGAATACGGCACGGCGATGTTTGACGTGCATTACTTCTACGGCCAGCCGACCACGCTGGAAAGTTACCAGCGCACCGACCTCAGCACCGTGCAGTACGGTTTTGAGGTGAAGCTGGACAGGCCTGAGAGCAAATAGCCCTGGGTGGACGCGGAGCGTCCGGGGCGGCGTTACCACGCGGAGCGTGGGAACGATCCTCAGAGGGCCAGCCGCTCCTGGCCGCCATTGAGTTGGCGCAGATGGGCCTGCAGGTGCAGGCACCAGATCTGCGGTTCGTCCATTTGCTCGTAGCCGTGCAAGGTCAGGCTATCGACGATGGTGCCCAGCATGCGTTCTGCCACGAAGGGCCCATGAAACGGGCCCTGGGATTTGACGGTGGAAGGCTGTTCGCCCGACATGCCGGCGGCAAATAGCAGCGTCCACATCCCGTTATCCCCGGCCAGAGGGCGAATGGAGCATTCGATACGGGTGACCAGGCCCAGGCACTGGCGGGTAAGGCAAAGGTTGCGCGACATGGCGGCGACCCTCGGTAGATCGGTGTTCAGCCCCAGCGCACGGCGAGGCTGTTTCTATCCTGCGACTCCTGTGGATATCCCTGATTCTGAGAATAGAAGAAAAACACGACAATCCAAGGTTGTAGAGACCAACGGGCGTTGGTCCCTGAGGGTGAAGTCAATTTTGTGGCACGCTAAACGTTCCCAAAAACACCACGGACCAGTGTGGGAGCTGGCTTGCCTGCGATGACAGACTCACAGCCAACCTCCCAGTTGACTGATACACCGCTATCGCAGGCAAGCCAGCTCCCACCTTGACCGAGTGATGACAGCAATCAGGTCGGCTTGGCTTCTGCCAACGCCTGCTGCGCCAGCTCTTTCTCCGCCTCCTTCAAATCCTCCTCACTGATCATCTCGGCAATCGCCCGCAAGCGCTCCACCACCCGCGCATTCACGGTGCCTTCCGGGAATTGCCCCTCGGCGTCCGGCTCACCGGCATCCTCGCCCACCAGCAGGCTCAAGGCCTCATCGGCCTGGCGCACCGCATAGATATGGAATTGCCCGGCACGCACAGCCTGCAACACTTTCTCGTCGAGCATCAGCGTGGCGACGTTGGCCTGAGGGATGATCGCCCCCTGCTCACCGGTCAACCCACGGGCTTCGCAGAGGCGGAAGAAGCCTTCGATCTTCTCGTTGACCCCGCCCACCGCCTGCACTTCACCAAACTGGTTGATCGAGCCGGTGATGGCAAAACATTGCTTGAGCGGCGTCTTCGACAAGGCCGAGATCAAGGTGCACGCCTCGCCCAGGGACGCACTGTCGCCGTCCACGTACCCGTAGGACTGCTCCAGGGCAATACTGGCGGAGATGGCCAACGGGAATTCCTGGGCATAGCGGCTGCCCAGGTAACCGGTGAGGATCATCACACCCTTGGAGTGAATCGGCTGACCGAGGTTAACTTCGCGCTCGATGTCGACAATGCCGCTGCCGCCCGGGTACACCGTGGCGGAAATCCGCGCCGGTACGCCGAATGCCGAGTCGCCCACTTCCAGCACCGTCAAGCCGTTGCACTTGCCCACAGCCGCACCGGCGGTGTCGATCAGGATGACGCCGGCGAGCATGTCGTCGAGAATCCGCGCCGACACACGGCCGGTGCGCGTGGCCTTGGCCTTGAGGGCGCGCTCGATATGCCCGGCATCGGTCATCTCATCGCCCGCCAGATGGCGAATGAAATCCGCCTCGCTGACCAGCTGGAACAGGTCGCCAATACGCGCCGACAAGCGGCCCTGATGTTCGGCCAGGCGTGCGCTGTAGGTCGCCAGGCGCGCGACCGCATCCGAGGTCAGCGGCGCCATGCCTTCTTCCGACGTGCGGGTTTTGAGCAACTGGGCGAACTGCTCCAGGCTCTCGTCGACCATCGGGATGTCTTCGTCGAAATCCACCAGCACCCGGAACATCTCCTGGAAGTCCGGGTCGGCGTCTTGCAGCGCGTAATACAACTGGCGCGAACCGATGATGATCACCTTCACCTGCAAGGGAATCATCTGCGGGTTGAGGGTCACGGTAGCCAGGCGGCCGAGTTCGCCCAGGGGCGATTCCATCTTCAGCTTGCGCGATTGCAGGGAACGCTTGAGCGCATCCCACACAAAGGGCTCGCTGAGCATTTTTTCGGCTTCCAGAATCAGGAAGCCGCCATTGGCGCGGTGCAACGCGCCGGGACGCAGCTGGCGGTAGGTGGTATAGAGCGCGCCCTGGTCGGTGCTGTATTCGATACGGCCGAACAGGTTGTCGTAGGTCGGGTGCGGTTCAAACACCACCGGCGCGCCACCGTTGACCGAGTGGCCCACTACCAGGCTCGGGCAGTATTGCTCCTCAAGCAGCTTGCGCGCCTGGGCGTCGGTCTTGGCGTCGTCCACCAATTGCTCGACCACGGTTTTGAGCAAGTACACCTGCATGGCCTGCAGATAGCCACAGACCCCGGCGTTTTCTGCATACTTTTCCGACAACGGTGCCAGCAACGGCTGCAGGGCCAGGGTGATGGTTTCTTCGTTGAACTGGCGCAGCTGGTTGTTGGACTCACGCTTCCACTGCGGCAGGCTGGCCAGCTCTTCGTTGAGGCGCTCTTCCAGCTCGGAGATATCGGTGTGGAAGCGCTCGCGATCGGCTTCCGGCAGTTGCGAAAACTCGGCTTCGTCCAGCGCCTTGCCGTCGAGCATCGGCGTAAAGGCGATATTGGAGCTGTCGCGGTACAGCGCCACGTCTTTTTCCAGGGCCAGGCGCTCGATCACGTCCAGCGCCTTGTCGTAGCGCTGGTTGAAAGCCCGGTCGATGGCGCTTTTACGCTGTTGATAAGTCGGGTGCTCGAACACCGCCGGGAAGGTGGCGACCAGGTTGTCGACCAGGCCGTTGATATCGGCAATAAACGCCGCGGCGGCGCCACCCGGTAATTCCAGGGCGCGGGGCTCGCGGGGCTCATCGAAATTATTCACATAAACCCAGTCCGCCGGGGTTTGCAGGCGCTTGCCTTCGGCTTTCAGGTAGCGTTTGACGAACGAAAAGCGGCCGGTGCCCGGCTCGCCCATGACAAACACGTTGTAACCGGGGCGTGGCATGGCCACGCCGAACTGCAAGGCTTCAACCGCACGTTCCTGGCCAAGCACACCGCGAAAGGGCTCCAAATCATTGGTGGTCGAGAAGCTGAACTGTTCAGCGGAGAAAGGGCGAGTCAGCGCTTCGGGCGCTAGACGCAAGCTGGCAGCAACAGGATCAGGCATCGGGCTTCCTTACATCAGGCGGGGCAGATGGGGCATTCTGGCTCCCGGTTGAGCGCTCTGGCAAGGCGCGCTTTCGGGAAAGCATAGACACGGCACGCGTCCTACAAAAAAATCGCCCGCCACTGAATGTTTATAAAAAAACACGGAACCCTGGGAACGTGCCTAAACTCCAAACTGCGCGGGTTGGACTAATAACTGGCCCCTAGGGTGCGTTGAGCACCTGAACCCTTGTCCATTGGTTTGCACACAAAGAGAACAAAGCTATGAAACGGATCCTTCTTGGTACTCTCTTCACCGTCGTCTCCCTCAATGCAATGGCAGAAGCACCAGGTGGCCCGAACTGCGGTTGGGGCAACATGTTGTTTGAAGGCCAGCGCGGTACTCCGGCCCACTTCCTCGCCTCCACCACCAACGGTACTTCGGGTAACGCCACCTTCGGCATGACCTCGGGCACCAACGGTTGCAGCACCAACAGCGCCCTGACCTACGGCGGCAAGTCCTGGATTGCCATGAATGGCATGATGAACGAGCTGTCCGAAGACATGGCCAAAGGCAACGGCGAAGCGCTGACCACCTACGCGGTGGTACTGGGTGTTGCGCCGGAAGATCGCGATCACTTCGCGGCCGTGACCCACGAGCACTTCCAGCAGATCTTCAGCAAGGCTGACGTGACCGCTGACGACGTGCACAACAACACCATTGCTGTACTGAAAAGCGATGCCCGTCTGGCGAAATACGCAACCCAGGCTTAAGCTCGACCTGCCCGCGCCTTTCGAGGCGCGGGTACTATTTTTGGACCCGCCTCCCCTTTGGGTCTCACTTTTTTGACTTAAGTTGCCCCTATGCTCAAACGCTTTGCCTGGTTGGCACTCTTCGCCTGCGCCCCGCTGTACGCGGCCCCGCACCTTGATGATCAACGTTTGCAGCAACTGGCCAATGATCCGTTCTGGCTGTCGCTGGGGCACTACGAAGCCGGCAAAGTCAGTGGCTGGCGCAGCTATGTCAGCGACAAGAAATTCTTCATCGCTCCCGATGGCGCACACCATCCGGATGCGGAACTCAAGGCCACCGTTGATGCGCTGTATGCACCGGCCAGCCTGGGTGAAAAGCACGCCCAATGTGTTTACCCCGCACGTACCCGCTGGCTCAAGGCGCAGTTGCAACTGAACGACCTGCCCGCCCTGGAATGCAAAGAGTTCACCCAGTGGTTCAAGGACGTCGCGCCCCATAGTGCGGTGATGATCTTCCCGGCGGCCTACCTCAACAGCCCGTCGTCGATGTTCGGCCACACCCTGCTGCGCATCGACCAGGCCGACGTGCAAAGCAACAACACCGCGCTGCTCAGCTATGCGATCAACTTCGGCGCCTATATCGAAGGCTCCGACAACAGCATCCTCTATGCCTGGAAGGGCCTGATGGGCGGTTATCCCGGCCTGTTCGCCCTGGTGCCTTACCAGCAAAAGCTCTCGGAATACCGTAGCCTCGAAAACCGCGATTTGTGGGAATACCGCCTGAACCTCACGGATGTCGAAACCAAGCGGATGGTCGAACATGTGTGGGAGCTCAAACAGATCCAGTTCGATTACTTCTTCTTCGACGAAAACTGCTCCTATCGCCTGCTGGAACTGCTGCAAGTGGCCCGCCCTGGCCTGCGTTTGACTGAGCAATTCCCACTCACCGCGATCCCTACCGATACCGTCAAAGCGGTAAAGGATGCGGGGCTAGTGGAAAAGATCGACTATCGGCCTTCGCGTGAACGTGAACTGCTCGAACGCGCCAAGCCGCTGGACAGCGATGAGCAGCAGTGGGTGTTGAAAATCAGCGATGACCAAAAGCAACTGCAGGAGCCTGCATTCAAAGCCCTGCCCCGCGAGCGCCAGGCATTGATTGTGGACGCCGCTTACCGCCTGGGCCGCTACCGCGCCAATGGCCTGGAGCGCGATGCGACACGCTCCCAGCGCAGCTTCGAACTGCTGCGCGCGATCAACCAGAACCCGGCGCCAGACCTGAAGATCACCCCGCCTGGCCTGCCGGAAAACGGCCATGAATCGCGCACCTGGCAAGCCGGCATCGGCACCCGCGGCGACAAAGCCTTCGGCGAATACGGCCTGCGCATGGCCTACCACGACCTCAACGACAACGCCGAAGGCTTCCCCCTGGGCGCGCAGATCGAAATTTTGCAAATGAAATTGCGCCAGTACGAGGGCAATCACTGGCAACTCCAGCAACTGGACCTGGCCACCATCCGCTCGCTGACGCCACGCAATGCACTGCTGCAGCCCTGGTCATGGCAAGTCACCGGCGGCCTGGAACGCGTGCCGGGCAAACACGACGACGAAACCCTCGTGGCCCACGTCAATGGCGGCGCCGGTGGCACCTGGCAACTCTCCGACGACATGCTCGGCTTCGCCCTCGGCACCGTGCGCGTGGAACACAACAACGACTTCAGCGAAGCCATCTCCCCCGCCGCCGGTTTCAATACCGGCGTGCTGTGGAAAAACCCGTTGGGCAACCTGAGCCTGGAAGCCAAGGGCGATTTCTTCACCAACGGCGAAGTGCGGCGCAGCATCAGCCTCAACCAGCAGTGGGAACTGTCGCGCAACCTGGGCCTGCGCCTGAGTGCCCAGCGTGAGTTCAGCCACCTGTCCACGCCAGTGAATGAAGTGATGCTTGAGCTGAAGTGGTACCACTACTGACTCAAGCCTTACAACGATCAAAATGTGGGAGCGGGCTTGCTCGCTCCCACATGGGGTTATGCATTGAATCAACACAACGTCCACCAGCCTTTCACACTCGCCCAACAAATCTCCTTCTAGACTTCCCTTATCAGCCGTAAAACGGCCAGGGAGTACGCCATGTGGCGGTATGCGGTCATGCTGTGCGCTGTGGTGGGGTTGTCGGGTTGCCAGTCAACCCATCAGGAATTACTGGCCAAAGGTTATCCACCGGCCTTCGCCGACGGTTTTGATGACGGTTGCAGCAGTGGTCGCCAGGCCGCTGGTGTGATTACCGGAGCGTTTCGCAAGAATGTGCCGCGCTACCTTAAAGACCGGCCATACGCCGAAGGTTGGGAAGACGGGTTTCGTCAGTGCAAGGCCATGCGCGAGAACCAGGAATTGCGTGACTACGAGGAAAACCGCAGGGACGACCGCGAACACGATTGGCAGCAGGAAAAAGATCGCGACGCTGCCAAAGCCTATCGCTCGCGCTGATCGACGCTGATCGTGGCCCAACTTCCATAGGAAGGAGAACGCCATGAGCCGAGCTTTTGTAAATGAAGATAACGCGGCGGCCCAGGCCGATCAGCCGGTGGAGCGCCAGGTCAGCGAACAGCCCAACCGCCTGACCGCGCAAGGGTTGGCGCAGTTGCAGGCCAGGGTGGCACAGTTGCAAGGGGAGCACAGCGACGAAGCCGCCAAGGGCGAACAGGCTGATCAACAGCGTCAGGCTGACCTTGAGCGGGACCTGCGTTACTTCAACCAACGGGTGCAAAGCGCTCAGGTAGTCGCGCCGGCCACGTCCACCGACAAGGTACAGATCGGCAGTTGGGTCACGTTCGCCAACGAGCAGGACGAACAGCAGCGCATCCAGTTGGTCGGTGAAGACCAGGCCGATGCCAACGCAGGCTTGATCAATTGGGGCTCGCCCCTGGGCCGCGCCTTGTTGGGCGCCCAGGTGGGGGACGAGGTGCTGTGGCAGCGCCCCGTCGGCGATCAGTTGATCGAAGTGCTGCGTATCGAACCCGAGGCCTAGACGATACCCTGGGCCAGCATCGCGTCAGCCACTTTCACGAAGCCCGCGATGTTCGCGCCCTTGACGTAGTTGATGCGGCCGTTTTCTTCACCGTAATGCACGCAGGCATGGTGGATCGACTGCATGATGTTGTGCAGCTTGCTGTCCACCTCCCCTGCAGTCCACAGCAGGCGCATGGCGTTCTGCGACATCTCCAGGCCGCTCACCGCCACACCACCGGCATTGGACGCCTTGCCCGGCGCAAACAGAATGCCCGCGTCGATAAAGATATCCACAGCCTTCAACGTGGTCGGCATGTTCGCGCCTTCGGCCACGCAGAGGCAGCCGTTGCGCAGCAGGGTGCGCGCAGCGTCGGCGTCGAGTTCGTTCTGGGTGGCGCAGGGCAGCGCGATATCGCAGGCCAGCTCCCAAGGCGTCTGGCCTTTGCGGAACTCCAGGCCGAAACGTGTGGCCAGTTCACTGATACGCCCGCGCTGTACGTTCTTCAACTCCAGCAGCGCCGACCATTGTTCTTCGGTCAAACCGCTTTCGGCGTACAGGGTGCCTTCGGAGTCCGACAGGGAAATGACCTTGCCGCCCAGGTCCATGACCTTGCGCGCCGCGTACTGCGCCACGTTGCCAGAGCCGGACACCGCCACCCGCTTGCCTTCGACGCGCTGGCCTTGGCGCTTGAGCATTTCCTCGGCGAAATACACACAGCCAAAACCAGTGGCTTCCGGGCGGATCAGGCTGCCGCCGTAGGTCATGCCCTTGCCGGTCAGCACTGAGGTGAATTGGTTACTCAGGCGTTTGTACTGGCCGAACAGGAAGCCGATTTCCCGTGCGCCCACACCGATATCACCGGCCGGTACGTCCACGTCCGCACCGATATGGCGGTACAGCTCGCTCATGAACGCCTGGCAGAAGCGCATCACTTCGGCGTCGCTTTTGCCCTTGGGGTCGAAGTCCGAGCCGCCTTTGCCGCCGCCCATGGGCAGCGAGGTCAGGGAGTTCTTGAAGGTCTGTTCGAAGGCAAGGAATTTCAGCACGCCCAGGTTGACCGAAGGGTGAAAGCGCAAGCCGCCTTTGTAGGGCCCAATGGCGCTGTTCATCTGGATACGGAAACCGCGATTGACCTGAACCTTGCCGTGATCATCCACCCACGATACCCGGAACGTGATCGCGCGCTCCGGCTCGCAGATGCGCTCCAGGATGCCCGAGGTCAGATAACGGGGGTTGGCTTCAAGAAAGGGCCACAGGCTGCGCAGGACTTCTTCTACAGCCTGGTGGAATTCCGGTTGGTCCGGGTCGCGTTTCTTGAGGCGGGCAAGGAAGGAGTCGACGGATTCGGTCATGAAAAGTCTCGGCAAATTGATTGTTGTTAAACAGAGAATGAGCCGGACTTTATCAATTCGTTTCGCACCGCGACAGGGCGAAATGTCGCCTTTATGAAATTAAATGGTGCAACAAGTATAAATAACTCCCATTTTCTGCCCTTAAATGGGGATTTCACTCTGAGTTTTGCACCAACAGGTAGGCCGTTATCGCAGGCAAGCCAGCTCACACATTTGATCGAGTACACCGGTCATGTGGGAGCTGGCTTGCCTGCGATAGCGGTGGTGCAGTTACAGATGCATAGTCCTTTATTGGATGAAAAATCAGGCTGGCTTGCCGCGCTGTCCGGCGATCAGGGCCTGGGGCGTTACCGGTTTCCAGCCCAGCAGGGCAATCGCCAGCGACAACAGCTGAAAACCTGCGACCAACGCCACGCAGCCCGGCCAGCCCCATTGATTCCAGAGCATGGCCGGGACCACGGCGCCAGCGCTGCCGCCCAGGTAATAGCCGGTCAGGTACAGCCCCACGGCGCCGGATTTGTCAGGGCCTGCCGTGGTGGCGATATACGCATTGGCGGATGCCTGCGCCAGGAATACGCCGGTCGAGCTCAGGGCCAGCCCCAGCACGATCAGCCACAGGGACGGCAACAATGTCAGCGCCGAGCCACAGATGCCGAGCGCCACAGCGCCGGTCAGTAACTGCGATTGTGGTCGCGATTTGCTCAAGCGCCCCGCAATAGGAATGACCACCAGCGCCAGCAGGAACACCGCATACAAAGTGCCCAAGGCGGCGGCGCCCAGGTTGAACGGGGCCTGGCTGAGGTACAGGCCGGCATAGGTAAAGGTTGCGACTTGCGAGAACAGCACGCAGAAACCGACGCCATAGGCCGCCAGCAAGGGTTTGCGCAGAAGCCGGCGCACCCCGTGCATGCCCACGGCCGCGACGCAGGGCCGCGCCACCGGGTTGGCCGGCAACAGCCACACAATCAGCAGGCCGACCAGCAGGCCGACCAGCAGGCTGATCACCGCCAACAGTTCGAAGGCTTCGCGCCAGCCCACATATTGGGTCATGACACCCGAGACAAAGCGCCCGGCAAACCCACCGAGCACCGTACCCGCGACGTACAAACTGGTGATCTCGGTAACGCTGGCCGCACGCCAGCGATCGCCGATATAGGCCACGCTGGTGGCGAACACCACGGGGATCAACATCCCTTCGACAAAACGCCACACCAGCAGCTCGGCAAAGCCGTCCACATAGGCCGTCAGCAGCGTCGGCAGCGCCAGCAGTAACGCGGCCACGGCAATCACGGTGCGTTGCTCGAAACGTCCGGTCAGACGCCCGACAAACGGCGCAGTCAGCGCCACGGCCAGCGTGGTCACCGTGATGCTCCACCCTGCCTGCCGGGCGCTCACCTGGAAGCTTTCGGCAAACGCAGGCAGGATGCTCTGTGTCGCATAGAGATTCAGAAACGCCGCACAGCCACACAGGAACACGGCGAAGCGGGCGTGATGCATGCGCGGGTTCATGTGACCTCTCGTCTTATAGTCGAGGATGTTTATAGAATACCCAGCGCAGGGAACACCAATACCGAATTCGGACCGATCAATACCCAGGAAACAGAATGCTTGATCTACGCAAGTTACGTTACTTCCTGACGGTCGCCGAAGAGCTGCACTTCGGCCGCGCAGCCCAGCGCCTGCACCTTGCCCAGCCGCCCCTGACGCGGCAGATCTCGGCCCTGGAAACCGAGCTTGGCTTTCGCCTGTTCGACCGCACCAGCCGCACGGTCACACTGACTGCCCAGGGCCAGCACTTTTTGCCCTATGCCCGCGCGGCGCTGGAGCACGCCAGGCTTGCACAAGACATCGCCGCCAAGCTGGCTGCCGGCTCGACCGGCCAACTGGTCGTAGGCTATGCCAGCTCGATCGCGTTGTCGGAACTCTTCAGCCAAACCCTGCAAGCCTTCGCCCAGCGTTTTCCCGATGTGCAACTGACCCTGGTAGAGAGCGCTTCCGGCAGCCTGCACACGCACGTGCTGGACGGGCGCATCGACGTCGGCATGAGCCGCCTGCTGCCGGAGGCCGGGCAAACCGGCGTCGAGGCTTTGTCGTTGGGGCAAGAACCGCTGGTGGCGGCGCTTTGCAGCGACAACCCGCTGGCGGAGCAGGACGAAGTCACCCTCGCCCAGCTCAGTGAGTACCCGTTGATTCTGTTTCCCAGCGATTACGGTTCGGGCCTCAACGGCTCCATCGAGCACCTGTATCAACGCCGCGGCCTGGCGCTGCGCCCGGGCCCAGCGGGGCGCCAGATCACCTCGATCATCGCCCTGGTGGCGGCAGGCCAAGGTGTCTCGCTCGTGCCCCAGTGCACCCGCACCCTGGCCAGGGAAGGCGTGGTCTACCGCCCCTTGGCAGACCCCGAAGCCTGGGTACACCTGCTGATACTCACACGCTCACCATCACGCTCATTGTTGGTAGAGGCCTTTATGGGGGTGGTCGAAGAATTGCTGCGCAGCCGCCCGGCCCTGGCGCCCACGACGCTTCCGGCATAACGGGGGCAAAAAAATACCCCTGCGTGAGGGGTATTTTTTCAACAGGCTGCTGCGGCTATTGCAGCATCAGGCCAGCTTTTTATGACGCACACGGTGCGGCTGGGCAGCGGCCTCACCCAAGCGCTTCTTACGGTCGGCTTCGTACTCGGTGTAGTTGCCTTCGAAGAACACCGCTTGGGAGTCATCTTCGTACGCCAGGATGTGGGTCGCGACGCGGTCAAGGAACCACCGATCGTGAGAGATCACAATGGCGGCGCCCGGGAAGTCCAGCAGGGCTTCTTCCAGGGAACGCAGGGTTTCAACGTCGAGGTCGTTGGACGGTTCGTCGAGCAGCAGGACGTTGCCGCCCTCTTTCAGGGTCAGGGCCAGGTGCAAGCGACCACGCTCACCACCGGACAGGTCCTTGACGAACTTCTGCTGGTCGCCGCCCTTGAAGTTGAAACGGCCGACGTAGGTGCGCGACGGGATTTCATAGTTGCCGATGCGGATCTGGTCGGAACCGTCGGAGATCTGCTGGAACACCGTCTTGCTGCCGTCGAGGTCGTCGCGGCTCTGGTCCACACAGGCCAACTGCACGGTGTCGCCGATCTCGATGCTGCCCGAGTCCGGGGTTTCCTTGCCCATCAGCATGCGGAAGAGCGTGGATTTACCCGCACCGTTACCACCGATAACGCCGACGATCGCGCCTTTTGGCATGGCGAACGACAGGTTGTCGATCAGCACACGGTCGCCATAGCCTTTGGTCACGTTCTTGAACTCGATGACCTTGTCACCCAGGCGCGGGCCGGCCGGGATATAGATCTCGTTGGTTTCGCTGCGCTTCTGGAATTCCTGCGACTGCATTTCTTCAAAGCGTTGCAGACGGGCCTTGGATTTGGACTGGCGAGCCTTGGCGCCTTTGCGCACCCACTCCAGTTCTTCCTTCATGGCTTTTTCGTGGGCCGATTGCTGCTTGGATTCGGCGGCCAGACGGTCGGACTTGGCTTCCAGCCAACCGGAGTAGTTGCCCTCGTAAGGAATACCAGCGCCGCGGTCGAGCTCGAGGATCCAGCCGGCGACGTTGTCCAGGAAGTAACGGTCGTGCGTGATCGCAACCACGGTGCCCGGGAAATCGTGGAGGAAGTGCTCCAGCCAGGCGACGGAATCGGCGTCCAAGTGGTTGGTCGGTTCGTCGAGCAGCAGCATGTCAGGGGCCGACAGCAGCAGGCGGCACAGGGCCACACGACGCTTCTCACCACCGGACAGGTGCTCGACCTTGGCGTCCCAGGCTGGCAGGCGCAGCGCATCGGCGGCGACTTCCAGTTGGCGCTCCAGGTTGTGACCATCGCCCGCTTGCAGGATCGCTTCGAGCTTGGCCTGTTCAGCGGCCAGTTTGTCGAAGTCGGCATCCGGTTCGGCGTAGGCGGCGTACACCTCATCGAGGCGGGCCTGGGCGTCCTTGATCACGCTGACGGCTTCTTCGACCACTTCACGCACGGTCTTGGTCGGGTCCAGGATCGGCTCTTGCGGCAGGTAACCGATGTTCAGCTCCGGCATCGGGCGGGCTTCGCCTTCGAACTCGGTGTCGACGCCTGCCATGATTTTCAGCAGGGTGGACTTACCCGAACCGTTGAGGCCGAGCACGCCGATCTTGGCGCCTGGGAAGAAGGACAGCGAAATGTTTTTCAGGATTTCCCGCTTCGGCGGAACTACTTTTCCCAGCCGATGCATGGTGAAGACGTATTGAGCCATGGTGAACCTAGCGTCAGTGACTGATGAATTAAGCGGACGAAGCCCGTGCCAGGCCATGCGCCGCGCGGGCCTTTGACTATCATCAATGCCAGCGAGCAAAAAAAGCCTGAATGTCTGGGGCTGGAACGCCCCCGCGTAACCGGCAAAGCTACCTGAATGCGCTGGGGCAGTCCAGCCAGGCAGGACTGGCACTTTGCCACAACTCAAGGCATGCTAGCCGCCCTTCGGGCGTCCGGCTTATAGTGCACGTCGCGCGCCAGTCCAGCCAAACCGCAGGATCACAGTTTGTCCAACGTCACGCCGCCCACGCCCTTGCGCGCCGCTCATATTGCGCCGGGAGCGCCCCTGCACGGCACCTTGAAAGGCGCGTTGGCGACGCTTGTGCTGCTGTTGCTCGCCTTGTTGTTTTGGCAATTGCTTGATCAATTACAGCAAAACCAGAAAAACCAGCAGCAATACACCATCGACTACAGCGCCGACCTGGCCGAGCAAATCAGCCAGAACATGGCCCTGAGCGCACAGATCGCCCTGAACCTGTTGCCGATTGTCGAGCCGCCGCGCAATGCCGAACAGCAGCAGGCCCTGATGCGCACCTTGCAGCGCTCGTTGCCAGACCTGCGCAGCTTCGCCCTGCTCGCCCCCAGCGGCGCACTGATCAGCGACACCGCCGAAGGCAGCCAAGACAGTGCCCTGCTCGAAGACCTGGTCAAGCGCAGTCACGCCCAGTCCTACTACCTGAGCAACGACAATGACGGCACGGTCATCTATCTGTTGCTGCACCAACCCAGCGGTGGCTCCAAGGTGTACTGGGCCTTGCGCCTGGCGCCCAATTATCTGGCCAACCTCACCCGCCAGGATGTCCAGGGCCAGCGCCCGATGTGGGCGATCGAGAACAGCCTGAACCATCGTGTGGTCAGCCGTGACAGCGGAATGCCGGCGCAGTGGTCCGGCGCCCTGACGCCGGAAGAATTGAACCGCAGCGTGCTGGTCACGCCGTTGAGCAAAAGCGACTGGCAACTGCGCGGCATGTTTGACCGCAGTGCGGTGCTGGAGCAACTGCTGCCGGCCTTTATCGGCAAGTGCCTGCTCGGCCTGGCGTTTTCGCTGATCCCGGTGATCGTGCTGCTCAACATGCGCCGCCGCCAACGCCAGGTGAATGAAGGCCGGCGGCGCTATCAGGACATCTTCGAAGGCACCGGCGTGGCCTTGTGCGTGCTGGACCTGTCGGGGCTCAAGGCGTTTTGCGACAAAACCCAGGTGCAAAGCCGCGAGCAGTTGCACGCCTGGTTGCAGGCCAACCCCACGCAGCGCAAGCAACTGCTCAAGGAGTTGCGCGTCACCGAGGTCAACCAGATGGCCGTGCGCCTGCTGAACGTCGCGTCCTGCGAGCAGGCCTGGGAACGCCTGATCGACGATTGCCCGCGCAATGCCACGTCCATCGGCTATCAGGTGCTGGAAGCCGTACTGACCCGGCAAAAGCAGCTGGAACTGGAAATCCAGCTCAACGACGTGGCCGGCAACGAACAGTACCTGTGGCTGGTGATGCGTTTGCCGGAGCAGCAAGATGACGTCAAGGCGGTGATCCTCAGCATCAGCGACATCACCAGCCGCAAGCTGATCGAGCTGTCGCTGGTGGAGCGTGAAAGCTTCTGGTCGGATGTGGTGCGCACGGTGCCCGATCACCTGTATGTGCAAGACGTGATCAGCCAGCGCATGATTTTCAGCAACCACCATCTGGGCCACACCCTGGGCTACAACAAGGCCGAACTGCAGCAAATGGGTGAGTACTTCTGGGAAATCCTGCTGCACCCCGAAGACGCCGAGCATTACCACGACTTGCGCCAGCAGCAACGCCAAGCCGCTTATACGACCCAACTGCACTGCCAACTGCGCTTTCGTCACCGCAATAACCAGTGGCGCCGCTTCGATATCCGCGAACAGGCCCTGGCCCGGGATACGTCTACGGTGGTCACTCGGATCATCGGCGTGGCCAAGGACATCACCGACCAGATCGAGGCCAGTGAATCGCTGCGCGACAGTGAACAGCGCTACCGGATGCTGGCCGAAAGCATCAGCGACGTGATCTGCTCCACCGACAGCCAACTGGCCCTCAACTACATCAGCCCATCGGTCAACACCGTGCTGGGCTATGACGTGGACTGGGTGTTCAAGAACGGCTGGCAGTCGATCGTTGCCAACCCTCAGCAGTTGACCGGCATCTACAACCTGATGGAACAGGTCAGCCGCGCCCTCGGCAACCCCGACGCCTTGAACACCTTGCGCGATGAAGTCCAGACCCAACTGTTTCTGTTCGACTGCCTGCGCGCCGACGGGCGCAAGGTGCCGATAGAACTGCGCCTGGTGCTGGTGTGGGATGAGCATGGCGGGTTTGAAGGCATCCTCGGCGTGGGCCGCGATATCAGCCAGCAACGTCGCGCCGAAAAAGACCTGCGCATGGCGGCCACGGTGTTCGAACATTCCACCTCGGCGATCCTGATCACCGACCCGGCCGGCTACATCGTGCAGGCCAACGAGGCGTTCAGCCGGGTCAGCGGCTATGAAGTGGCGGATGTGCTCGACCAATTGCCGAACATGCTCACCGTCGACGAGCAGCAGGAAGCCCATCTGCGTTATGTACTCAAACAGCTGCATCAGCACAGCACCTGGGAAGGTGAAGTGTGGCTCAAGCGCCGCAATGGCGAGCATTACCCGGCCTGGGTGGGCATTACCGCGGTGTTCGACGATGAAGGCGACCTGGCCAGCTACGTGTGTTTCTTCAGCGATATCAGCGAGCGCAAGGCCAGTGAGCAGCGCATCCACCGTCTGGCCTACTACGACGCCCTGACCCACCTGCCCAACCGCACCCTGTTCCAGGACCGCCTGCACACCGCGTTGCAGTCCGCCGAACGGCAGAAGTCGTGGGTGGTGCTGATGTTCCTCGACCTTGACCGCTTCAAGCCGATCAACGACTCCCTCGGCCACGCCGCCGGCGACCGTATGCTCAAGGAAATGGCCACGCGCCTGCTCGGCTGTGTGGCCGAGGACGACACCGTGGCGCGTATGGGCGGCGACGAATTCACTTTGCTCCTGCAACCGCGAGTCAGCCGTGAAATGGCGCTGAACCGTGCGATCCATGTGGCCGAGCAGATCCTCGCCAGCCTGGTCAAACCCTTTGTGCTGGAGGGCCGCGAGTTCTTCGTGACCGCCAGTATCGGCATCGCCCTGAGCCCGCAAGACGGCAACGAGCTGAGCCAATTGATGAAAAACGCCGACACGGCGATGTATCACGCTAAAGAACGCGGCAAGAACAACTTCCAGTTCTACCAGGCCGACATGAACGCCAGCGCCCTGGAGCGCCTGGAGCTGGAAAGCGACCTGCGCCACGCCTTGGACCAGAACGAATTCGTGCTCTATTACCAGCCGCAATTCAGCGGCGACGGCAAACGCCTGACCGGCGCCGAAGCCCTGCTGCGCTGGCGCCACCCGCGCCGTGGCCTGGTACCGCCCGGGGACTTTATCCCGGTGCTGGAAGAGCTCGGGCTGGTGGTGGATGTGGGCGACTGGGTGATCGGCGAAGCCTGTCGCCAGCTCAAGACCTGGCACCAGAACAAGGTGCGAGTCCCTAAAGTCTCGGTAAACATCTCGGCGCGGCAGTTCTCCGACGGCCAACTGGGCACGCGTATCGCCACCATTCTCAAGGACACCGGCCTGCCGCCGGCGTGCCTGGAGCTGGAGCTGACCGAAAGCATCCTGATGCGTGAAGTCAACGAAGCCCTGCAGATCCTCGCCAGCCTGAAAAACCTGGGCCTGAGCATCGCGGTGGATGACTTTGGCACCGGCTACTCATCGCTCAACTACCTCAAGCAATTCCCCATCGATGTGCTGAAGATCGACCGCACCTTCGTCGACGGCCTGCCCTCGGGTGAGCAGGACGCGCAGATTGCCCGGGCGATCATTGCCATGGCCCACAGCCTGAACCTGGCGGTGATTGCCGAAGGGGTGGAAACCCATGAGCAGTTGGACTTCCTGCGTGAGCATGGCTGTGATGAGGTGCAGGGCTACCTGTTCGGGCGGCCAATGCCGGCGAATCGGTTTGAGGTGCAGTTCAGTAATGATGCGCTGTTCATGTTTGACTGAAAGTGCCGTCCCTGATCGTTCCCACGCTCCGCGTGGGAACGCAATTCTGGACGCTCTGCGTCCGCTTTTAAATGTGACGCAGAGCGCCACGGGATGCATTCCCACGCAGAGCGTGGGAACGATCAGGGGCTGAGTGAAAACCACTTGTCCGCGACATGATGTCCTTTCATATGCCATCTAAAACCCATTGGGTTAGAATGCCCTCCTTTTCTGCCCCCGATCCTTGAGGACCGCCATGTTCAGCCGTGATTTGACTATTGCCAAGTACGACGCCGATCTCTTCGCCGCCATGGAGCAAGAAGCCGTGCGCCAGGAAGAGCACATTGAGCTGATCGCTTCGGAAAACTACACCAGCCCTGCGGTGATGGAGGCTCAAGGTTCGGTTCTGACCAACAAGTACGCCGAAGGCTACCCAGGCAAGCGCTACTACGGTGGCTGCGAGTACGTCGACGTGGTTGAGCAGTTGGCCATCGACCGTGCAAAAGAGCTGTTCGGCGCCGATTACGCCAACGTCCAGCCACATGCCGGCTCCCAAGCCAACAGCGCCGTGTACCTGGCCCTGCTGCAAGGCGGCGACACTATTCTGGGCATGAGCCTGGCCCACGGCGGTCACCTGACCCACGGCGCCACGGTTTCGTCCTCCGGCAAGCTGTACAACGCCGTTCAGTACGGTATCGATGCCAACGGCCTGATCGACTACGACGAAGTCGAGCGCCTGGCGGTCGAGCACAAGCCAAAAATGATCGTGGCCGGTTTCTCTGCCTACTCGCAGATCCTGGACTTCCCACGTTTCCGTGAAATCGCCGACAAGGTCGGTGCCTACCTGTTCGTGGACATGGCCCACGTGGCCGGTCTGGTGGCTGCGGGCGTTTACCCCAACCCAGTGCCTTACGCTGACGTGGTCACCACCACGACCCACAAGACCCTGCGCGGTCCACGTGGCGGCCTGATCCTGGCGCGTGCCAACGCCGAGATCGAGAAGAAGCTCAACTCCGCCGTTTTCCCGGGCGCCCAAGGTGGCCCGCTGGAGCACGTGATCGCGGCCAAGGCGATCTGCTTCAAGGAAGCACTGCAGCCTGAGTTCAAGACCTACCAGCAGCAAGTGGTCAAGAACGCCAAGACCATGGCCAGCGTGTTCATCGAGCGCGGTTTTGACGTGGTGTCCGGCGGTACTGAAAACCACCTGTTCCTGCTGTCGCTGATCAAGCAGGACATTTCTGGTAAAGATGCTGATGCTGCCCTGGGCAAAGCCTTCATCACCGTAAACAAGAACTCCGTGCCGAACGACCCACGTTCGCCGTTCGTCACCTCCGGCCTGCGCTTCGGCACCCCGGCAGTGACCACCCGTGGCTTCAAGGAAGCCGAGTGCAAGGAACTGGCAGGCTGGATCTGCGACATCCTGGCCGACCTGAACAACGAAGCCGTGATCGACGCGGTACGTGAGAAGGTCAAGGCCATTTGCAAGAAGCTGCCGGTATACGGCGCTTGATGGCAGTTGCGTGAATAAGAAGCCCGGCTCATGAGCCGGGCTTTTTTATGCCGATTTCAATTTGAAACAGGGTCAAGTGTGGGAGCTGGCTTGCCTGCGATGGCGGTTTTGCAGTCAGCCCATCAGTGATTGCCCCACCGCTATCGCAGGCAAGCCAGCTCCCACATTGGAGTGCATTTCAAGCCGGGTTTATTGGTAGACCCGCTCAAAGCCTTGGCGAATTTTGTCTTCGGGCAACTCATCGGCAATAAACACAATGACACTTTCGCGCACTTCGCCCTCGGCCCATTCGGTATCCCAGTCGAAGCCATACAGCTTCAGCACGCCCTGGAACACCATGCGCCGGTCTTCCCCGGCAATATTCAACACACCTTTGTAGCGCAGCAGTTGCTTGCCATGATCTTCCAGCAGTTCGTTCATGAACTCGCTGAGGCGGTCGATATCCAGCGGCTGGTCGGTGCGCAGCACCAGGCTGGAAATGCGGTCGACCGAAGGCGCTGCATTCACCGGGCGCAGGCTCATGCCGGCGTTGAGGTTGAAGCCGCGCACATCCAGCAACTCGGCCAGGTCAATCTTGCCATGGTCCACCACACGAATCGGCGCACGGCGGTTGATGCGGGTGAGGCGCTGGCTGAGGGCCTCGAAGGCGGCATCGTCCACCAGGTCGCGCTTGCTCACCAGCAGGCGGTCGGCAAAGCCAATCTGGGCCTGGGCGATGGTCTGGGTCAGGTGATGCTCGGCGTGGGCCGCATCCACCAAGGTGATGATGCCGTCGAGGATATAACGCTCGCGCAGTTCTTCGTCGATGAAGAACGTCTGGGCCACCGGCGCCGGGTCGGCCAGGCCGGTGCATTCGATCACCAGCCGATCGAAGGCGATCTCGCCGCTGTCCAGGCGTTCAAGCAGCAGGTACAGGGCTTTGGTCAGGTCGGTGTGAATGGTGCAGCACACGCAGCCGTTGGACAGGGTCATCACTTGCACCGGCTCGTCGCCCAGCAATTGGGTGTCGATACCGGCATCACTGAATTCGTTTTCGATCACGGCGATTTTCAAGCCGTGCTCGGCTTTGAGCAGGTGGCGCAGCAAGGTGGTCTTGCCGGCGCCGAGGAAGCCGCTGAGGATAGTGACGGGGATGGGAGAGGACAAAGAGATTCTCCTTGAAGAAACACAGAAACAAATGTGGGAGCAAAGGCCCCTGTGGGAGCTGGATTGCCTGCGATGCAGACAACTCGGTGCTTGCGTCAGACCGAGGTGATGCTATCGCAGGCAAGCCAGCTCCCACAGAAAACCCTGCTCCCACAGGGGGTATCGCATTGACCCGCGTTACCAGGCTAGCAGCACTTGGGCCCACCCTTGCCGCCGTAACGGGCTTCCTGGCGTTCCCGGAAGAACGCCTTGTAGTCCATCACCGGCTTGTCCGGGTGTTTGGTTTGCATATGCTCGACGTAGGTGTCGTAGTCGGGCATGCCGACCATCAGGCGGGCGGCCTGACCGAGGTATTTACCGAGGCGACTGATGTCATTGAACATGTTTGCAATCCTCGTTTACGCGTCCGGTACAGCCTGGAACGGGGCTTCTTTATCCGTACGCTCTTTGTTGCCCCAGGCGGCTACGCCGACTTTGAGCGCATAGAACAGGATGCTGAACACCACGAACAGGAACAGCGCCGTCAGCGTTGCGTTGGTGTAGGCGTTCCAGATCACGTGCTGCATCTGGTCGATGCTCTTGGCCGGGGCCAGGATCTGGCCGTTAGCCAGGGCATCGCTGTATTTCTTGGCCAACGACAGGAAGCCGATCGCCGGGTTGGCGTCGAACAGCTTGATGAAGCCTGCCGTGGTGGTGCAGATCAACAGCCACACCGCCGGCAACATGGTCACCCAGATGTAGCGCTGGCGTTTCATTTTGATCAGCACAACGGTTGCCAGCATCAACGCGATACCCGCCAGCATCTGGTTGGAGATACCGAACAGCGGCCACAAGGTATTGATCCCACCCAGCGGGTCGATCACACCTTGGTACAGCAGGTAACCCCACATCGCCACACAACCGGCCGTCGCGATCAGGTTGGCGGTCCAGGACTCGGTGCGTTTGAGCGCCGGCACGAACGAACCCAGCAGGTCTTGCAGCATGAAGCGACCGGCACGGGTGCCGGCGTCCACGGCCGTGAGGATGAACAGCGCTTCGAACAGGATCGCAAAGTGGTACCAGAACGCCATGGTGTTTTCACCCGGCAGCACACTGTGCAGGATCTGCGCGATACCCACCGCCAACGTCGGCGCACCGCCGGCACGCGCCAGGATGGTGGTTTCACCGATATCGTGGGCCACGGCAGAGAGCGCCTCAGGCGTAATGGCAAAGCCCCAACTGCTGACCGTCTGCGCCACGGTAACCACGTCGGTGCCGACAATGGCAGCCGGGCTGTTCATGGCGAAGTACACGCCAGGCTCGATCACCGAGGCGGCAACCATCGCCATGATGGCCACGAACGACTCCATCAGCATGCCGCCGTAACCGATGTAACGGGCATGGCTTTCACTGGCGAGCAACTTGGGCGTGGTGCCCGAAGAGATCAGCGCGTGGAAGCCCGAGACCGCGCCACAGGCAATGGTGATGAACAGGAACGGGAACAGGCCGCCCTTCCACACCGGGCCGGTGCCGTCGATGAACTGGGTGAGTGCCGGCATTTTCAGGTCAGGCATGGTGACCAGGATGCCAATCGCCAGGGCGATGATGGTGCCGATTTTCAGGAACGTCGACAGGTAGTCGCGGGGCGCCAGAATCAGCCACACCGGCAGCACAGCGGCCACGAAACCGTAGCCGATCAGCATCCAGGTGATCTGGATACCGGTGAAGGTGAACGCCTTGGCCCACACCGGATCAGCGGCAATCTGCCCGCCCAGCCAGATCGAACCCAGCAGCAACAGCACGCCGATGATCGAGATTTCACCGATGCGGCCCGGGCGGATGTAGCGCATGTAGACGCCCATGAACATCGCAATCGGGATGGTCGCCATCACCGTGAAGATGCCCCATGGGCTCTCGGCCAGGGCCTTGACCACGATCAGCGCCAGCACCGCGAGGATGATGATCATGATCAGGAAGCAGCCGAACAGCGCGATGGTCCCGGGAATGCGGCCCATCTCTTCGCGAACCATGTCCCCCAGGGAACGGCCGTCGCGACGGGTGGACAGGAACAGGACCATAAAGTCTTGCACCGCACCGGCCAGCACCACCCCGGCAATCAGCCACAGGGTACCGGGCAGATAGCCCATTTGCGCCGCCAACACCGGGCCGACCAACGGGCCTGCACCGGCAATCGCCGCAAAGTGGTGACCGAAAAGAATGTGTTTGTTGGTCGGTACATAGTCCAGACCATCGTTGTTGACCACCGCAGGGGTTGCCCGCCGAGGGTCGAGTTGCATCACGTTGTTGGCGATGAACAGACTGTAGTAACGGTACGCAACCAGGTAGATGGCCACTGCAGCGACCACAATCCACAAGGCGTTGATCGCCTCGCCGCGGCGCAAGGCCACTACGCCCAGGGCGCACGCTCCTACAATTGCCAGCACCAGCCAGGGTAAGTGGCGTAGCAGGCTATTATTATTTTTCATTTTTATATTCCAGCCAGGGTGGACAGAAAGGACAGCCAGCCCGAGTTTAGCGCTACTGGCCTTAAAGACCAGCCCCCTACGTTGGTCTAGAGCCTTCAACCGGTAAAAAAAGCCGAAATAATCGCCCCTTGATGGCCCCGGGCTACACTCCCCCAATTCACAGAGGGTTTTACCATGACCGAGCATGCGTCTGAACGTCGCCGTTTTCGCCGGATTGCCTTTGATGCCACGGCCGAACTTCGGCAAAACGGCAGCGAATCGCCGGTGAAACTGCTGGATCTATCACTCAAGGGTTTACTGGTGGAACGGCCTGACGACTGGAAGGGAAATAAAGCGCTGCCCTTTGAAGTCGACATACGCCTGGATCAGAAGACGCATATAAAGATGCAAGCGCGGCTGACCCATGAAGATCCTGGTCAATTGGGCTTTGTGTGCAAACACATTGATCTGGATTCGATCAGCCATTTGCGCAGGTTCGTTGAGTTGAACCTGGGTGATGAGCAAGAGCTGGAGCGCGAGCTGGGCGCCCTGCTGGAGATCTAGCTGCCAACATGAATCAAGGGTGGGAGCTGGCTTGCCTGCGATGACGGTGTATCAGGCAAGGATGGGTAAGCTGACCCGCCGCTATCGCAGGCAAGCCAGCTCCCACAGGGGTTCAGCAGTGTTGCGGATTATTCGAACAGCGCATCCAACGCCTGTTCCAAGCGTGTCACAGC
The DNA here is from genome assembly GCF_029960685.1 of Pseudomonas sp. AL10. Classification (NCBI taxonomy): domain Bacteria; kingdom Pseudomonadati; phylum Pseudomonadota; class Gammaproteobacteria; order Pseudomonadales; family Pseudomonadaceae; genus Pseudomonas; species Pseudomonas sp. AL10. Next base: position 130,096 of record NZ_JASBQZ010000005.1, on the reverse strand, counting down.
AATGATCTGTAACCCCGGCGGCGCCTCCTTCGGGGCATTGCCCTTGGGCACAATCGCCCGTTTGAAGCCATGCTTGGCCGCTTCCTTCAACCGCTCCTGCCCACTCGGCACCGGGCGCACTTCGCCCGACAACCCCACCTCGCCGAACACCAGCAAGTCATGGGGCAACGGGCGGTTACGCAGGCTGGACATCACCGCCGCCATCAACGCCAAGTCGGACGCGGTCTCCAGCACCTTGACCCCGCCCACCACGTTAAGGAACACATCCTGGTCGTGGGTCGGAATGCCGCCATGCCGGTGCAGCACCGCCAGCAGCATCGCCAGGCGGTTCTGGTCCAGGCCCAGCGTGACCCGCCGAGGGTTGGCCAAATGGCTGTCATCCACCAGCGCCTGGACTTCCACCAACATCGGCCGGGTGCCTTCCCACGTCGCCATCACCACACTGCCTGGGACTTCTTCCTGGGCGCGGGTGAGAAAAATCGCCGAGGGGTTCGAGACTTCTTTCAGCCCCCGGTCAGTCATGGCGAACACACCCAGTTCGTTGACGGCGCCAAAGCGGTTCTTCACCGCCCGCAGCAGGCGCAGGCGACCGTCGGATTCCCCTTCGAAATACAGCACGGTGTCGACCATGTGTTCCAACACCCGTGGCCCGGCCAGTGCGCCTTCCTTGGTGACGTGGCCGACCAGGAAGATCGCCGTGCCGCTCTGCTTGGCGTAACGCACCAGCAGCGCCGCGCTTTCGCGCACCTGGGACACGCCGCCGGGTGCCGATTGCAGTTGTTCGGTGAAAATCGTCTGGATCGAGTCAATGACCATGACTTTGGGCTTTTCGATGCGCGCCGTGGCGATGATGCTTTCGATGCAGGTTTCGGTCATCACCCGCAACTGATCCTGAGGCAAGCCCAGGCGCCGGGCGCGCATGGCCACTTGCTGCTGGGACTCTTCGCCCGTGACGTACAGCGCAGGCATGCGGCTGGCGATGCTGCACAGGGTTTGCAGCAGGATCGTGGACTTGCCGATGCCAGGGTCACCGCCGATCAGCACCACCGAGCCGTCCACCAGGCCACCGCCCAAGACCCGGTCCAGTTCGCCGGAGGCGGTGGAAAAGCGCGGGATCTCTTCGACGCTGACTTCGGCCAGGGTCTTGATCTGCGCCTGTTGCCCGGTCCAGCCGGCACGGCCGGTGGGGGCCGCGGCACCGCCGCTCTCGATCATGGTTTCAGTCAGGGTGTTCCACGCGCCGCATTCGGAGCACTGGCCCGCCCATTTGGGAAAGGTCGCGCCGCACTCTGTGCAGCCGTACATGCGCTTGGCCTTTGCCATATGAGAACCTCCAACCGAAAAACCGCGATGATAGCTCAGCGCGACGCTGGGGTCCGGATTTCGCCCTTGGCTAAACGTGAAGCGCTGTTCCCGACCGGGTCTTCGGCGTTCAGATCGGCGCCTTTGGCTTGCAGCGCCCCCAGCAACTCGACGCGCTTGAATAGCCCGGCATACATGGCGGCGGTCTGCCCTGCGCCGTTGCGTTGGTCAGGGTTGCAGTCGGTGGCCAACAGGCGCTGGGCGATTTTCAGCTCGCCTTTGAAGATGGCGCCCATCAACGCTGTGTTGCCGCGTTTATCCTGCACACAGGCGTCGGCGCCGGCATCGAGCAGACGCTCCACATACGGGCCCTGGCCGTGATAAGCAGCCAGGATCAACGCGGTGTAGCCCTTGTCGTCCTGGGTATTGAGACCGTAGCCGGACTCAATGAAGGTGTTGAGCATGTCGAGGTCGCCACGACGGGCGGCGTCGAAATAGTAGTCCTGCAACTGCGCCTTGAGCGCCACCGGGTCGGGAGACTCGGCATGGGCAGCGAAGGCCAGCATGGCCATCAGTAAACCGATAGAGATGCGCATAGGGTGTTCTCCTGCCAAAGGTCGACGCCCGTGAAGGCGCCGACCGCAACCAACGAATCAGTCAGTCAGTTTTTCCGCCAGCGCCTTCACGCGAGCCAGATCGCCCTTGGCGACCTTGGCCACGCCGGTGCCGTATTCCGGATCCGCCTTGTAGAGGAACGACAGGATGATGTGCTTGCTCTCGTCATCGGTGGTGGCCAATGAGCCGCCGAAGTTGTTGATCAAGTCCTCGCGCTCTTTCTTGGTGTAGGAACGGTACAGATCACCGGCCTGCTTGAAGTTCTGCTCACGCTGGATCTTGGCCTGCTGGGTGCTGCCCGACAGCGGCGCCTGGCTGTAGCGCGCGGTTTGTGGCTCTTCGCGTGGCAACAGGCGGCTTGGCTGGTAGTTCACGCCAGTGGTGGTCTTGCCGAAGTTCATCGCACCATCCTGGTTGCCGTTGTTGACGGTGACCCGTGGAGCGTTGATCGGCAGTTGCAGGGCGTTCGCGCCCAGGCGGTACATCTGCGTATCGGCGTAGGAGAACACCCGCCCTTGCAGCAAGCGGTCTTCCGACGGCTCGATACCGGGTACCAGGTTGGCCGGGGCCATCGCCACTTGCTCGGTTTCCTGGAACACATTGGCCGGGTTGCGGTTCAGCACCATTTGCCCGACTTTGCGCTCGGGCACATTCGGCCAGATCTTGGTGGCATCCAGTGGGTCAAAATCAAACTTGGCCAGGTCTTCAGGCTTGAGCACCTGCACATACAAGTCCCACTTAGGGAAGTCGCCTTTGTTGATGTGCGTGACCAAGTCATTGGTCATATGGCTGTAGTCACGGCCTTGCACTTCGCTGACCTGTTTTGGATCCAAATTCTTGATGCCCTGCAGGCTCTTCCAATGGAACTTGACGTAGTGCACTTCACCTTTAGTGTTAATCAACTTGTAGGCATGTACGCCATTGCCGTCCATTTCGCGGTAACTGGCTGGGGTGCCGGAGTCCGAATACAACTCGGTCAGTGTACGAGTGGACTCTGGAACATGTGAGAAAAAGTCGAAACGGCGCGAGTCATCGTCCAGGTTAGTGCGCGGGTCCGGTTTAAAGGCATGGACCATGTCCGGGAACTTGATGGCATCGCGAATAAAGAACGTGGGGAAGTTATTGCCGACCAGGTCCCAGTTACCTTCGGCGGTATAGAACTTGGTGGCGAAGCCCCGTGGGTCCCGCAGGGTTTCGGGGGAGTGGTTGCCATGCACCACAGCCGAGAAGCGCACGAACACCGGTGTGGTTTCACCGGCGGCGAATACTTTGGCCTTGGTCAGGTCGCTGAGGTTGTCGGTTACGGTGAAGGTGCCATGGGCGCCCGTGCCGCGCGCGTGTACTACGCGCTCGGGAATGCGTTCGCGGTCGAAACGCTGCAGCTTCTGGATCAGTTGCACATCTTGCAGCAGCACCGGGCCATTGGCGCCGGCGGTCTGGGAGTTCTGGTTATCACCGACGTTGGCCCCGTTATCGCGGGTCAGGTTCGCGGCTTGTACGGAGAGGGAAAGCAGGCTGGCGGTCACCAGTGCCAGCGCATGGCGCGCCGACACGGGCCTGCGGCTGATTGGAGTGTTCATCGAGGTTTCCTCTGGTTTTTTTAGCGCACATTCTGTTGTGCTTGTCAGAGGCTAGTGACCTGCGAGTCAGAAGATAAATAGAAAAACACCACAGGACCGATTAAGAAAATAATCTGGTAACTCGCTGAAATAGCCGGTAATTCGCGCGCGATTGATGGCACTTTGCAAACTATTTGCGATTTGATGTGTCGATAAAAACCGACAGTGTTAACAGTTGTGTCGAGCAAGCGCTGTTCGACTGAATTACACTGACCTCCACCCTCCTCAACTGTAACAAGGAATAACCTATGGGCGTGATCAGTGAGTTCAAGGCCTTCGCGGTCAAAGGTAATGTGGTCGACATGGCCGTCGGTATCATCATCGGTGCTGCCTTCGGTAAGATTGTTTCCTCATTTGTAGGCGACGTGATAATGCCTCCCATCGGCCTGCTGATCGGTGGTGTGGACTTTGCCGATCTGGCCATCACGCTCAAGGCCGCACAGGGTGATGTCCCCGCTGTTGTCCTGGCGTACGGCAAGTTCATCCAGAGCATCATCGACTTTGTGATCGTCGCGTTTGCAATCTTCATGGGCGTGAAGGCGATCAACCGTCTGAAGCGCGAAGAAGCCGTGGCCCCAAGCCTGCCGCCGACGCCGAGCAAGGAAGAAGTGCTGCTGGGCGAGATCCGCGATCTGCTCAAGGCACAGAACAACAAGCCGCTTTAACCCGCGGTTGCAAAAAAAAGGCGCCTCGCAAGGCGCCTTTTTTCTACCAATAGTTTTCTACCGCAACCTGGCCAGGCCGTCGGCTCAGGCTCAGTTGCATGTCCCGCTGCTTGAGCAACTGGCGCGTGTCATCGACCATCTGCGGGTTGCCGCAAATCAATACGCGCGAATCCTGCGCCGTCAACTCCACGCCGGCGGCCCGCTCCAATTCGCCATTTTCGATCAAGGCCGTAATACGCCCATTCAACGCGCCCGGATGCTGCTCACGGGTGACGATGGGGATGTAGGTGAGTTTGTGGGCGTATTCGGTCAGGTATTCGCGCTCACCCAATGTGTTGATCAGCGACTGGTAGGCCAGCTCTTTGGCTTCCCGGGCGCTGTACACCAGGATGATGCGCTCGAATTTTTCCCAGGCTTCGAAGTCCTGCAGGATCGACAGGAACGGCGCAATGCCCGTACCGGTTCCCAGCATCCACAGGTCGCGCCCGTCGACAAAGCGGTTGAGGGTCAGAAAACCGGTGGCCTGGCGCTCTACCAGCAAGGTATCGCCCACCTTCAGGCGGCTCAGTTCACTGGTGAACTCACCACCGGGGACCACGATGGAAAAGAAATCCAGATGCTCGTCAAACGGCGAAGACACGATGGAATAGGCACGCCAGACGGTACTGCCATCCGCCTTGGTAACGCCCAGGCGCACGAACTGGCCGGCGGTAAAACGAAAACCGGCATCGCGGGTGGTGCGCAGGGTGAACAGGCTGGGGGTCAGCGATTGCACATCGAGCAGGGTCTGGCGGGTAAATTTCTCAGCACTGGCCGTCATGGGGGGCTCCGTTTTGCACAGACCTTTAGTGTCCCTCAAAACAGACCGCGCAAACACCGATGATTGGTACTGGCATTTAAAATCGTCCAAGGTACGGGCAGCCACCTTGCGGGCGAGCCTGGCCGTTTTTGGCACAGTCACACGTGAACCCTGCGCGCCACCCTGGCACTAACTATTTGGCTATTAGCACGCTTCGCACACCTCACTAGATGAAACGGCATCCACGACAATATCATTTCAATATTACCTCCAAGCCATTAAGAATATTGAAGAAAAAAAAGCCGACAAACTCCCTTATACAAAACTTCAAGCCTTGTACAAAACCGGCGTGCGAAACAAACCCTGTAAGTAAAATATTTTTCAGACTCAGTTGTAGGACTTCCCCTACACTTGTTTTCGAGTTGCATTGGGAGATCAGGACGTACCCAAGTCACACAGAAACCTATGGAGAGTCATCGATGGTCAATTGGCATAACACCCGGCTGCCCAAGCTGGAAGGCGAGAGTGAAATCACCAGTGTGTTTGAGATGGTGATTAACCACACCTATGAACTGGGTTTCGAATATTGCTCTTTTACGATGAGCTCCCAGTCACAAGACACTCAAACAAAACCCATTCTATTTAGTAACTATCCAAACGAATGGAGCCACATTTATAAACAAGCACACTACTTCGATGTAGACCCCGTTGTAACCCACTGCAAAAGTTCGGTACTGCCCATTCTCTGGGAGCAAAAAACCTTTGCCAACACCCCCCAGTTGTGGGAGCTGGCCCAGTCCTGCGGGGTGCATTTAGGCTGGACCCAAGCCGTGCATGATTTCCAGGGTGTATTCAGCATGCTGACCCTGGTTCGCAGCAAGGGCGAGGTCAGCCCGCAAGAGCTTTACGAAAAAGCCGGCCAGGTGTTGTGGCTTTGCCATGCAATGCATGCGGTCGTCGCGCAGAAGTACGCCGACGCGCCCGACATCAAAGCGCCCAGAAAATTGACCGCCCGTGAAACGGAAATCCTCAAGTGGTCTGCGATGGGCAAGACGGCCTCCGAGATTGCCGCGATTCTTTGCCTGTCCGAACGCACCGTGGGCTTTCATATCAGCAGTACCTTCAAGAAGCTGGGCGTGCATAACAAGATCCAGGCGGTGCTGCGTGCCGCTAAAGCCGGGCTGTTTTAACCTACGCAAAACACCGCATGTCATCGCGTTGAAAAAAACGTAACATTTACGGCCAATTCTGAGTGTTGAGGGTGCGCTTCCCATGGTTGCCCCGCCGTTCACTCAGACGGTCCGTCGATTACCCAGAGCCTTGCCCCGCCATGCCCCTGCTTGACAGCCCTTTCGCCCAGCTCGACCTGATTCGTCAGCCAGAGCAACACAATGATCCGCTGCAAGCCTTCGATGCCGCCGACGAATACCTGCTCAGCCACCTCGCCGCGCAGCAGCCTACTGCCGCCACCCGCGTGCTGGTCCTCAATGACAGCTTCGGCGCCCTGGCGGCCAGCCTTCAAGGCCAGGTGCAGGTGACCTCCAGCGGTGACTCGTTCCTCGCCGCCCAGGGCCTGGAAAAAAACCTGGTGCGCAACGGCAAGCCCTTCGATGCCGTGCCCTTCATACCGGCTAGCCAGCTCGCGACCGGGCCGTTCGATCGCGTGTTGATCCGCGTGCCGAAAACCCTGGCGTTGCTGGAAGAACAACTGATCCGCCTGCAAGGGCAACTGGCGCCCGGCGCCGAGGTGATCGCAGGTGCGATGGTCAAGCATTTGCCCAGGGCCGCAGGCGAGTTGCTGGAGCGTTACATCGGCCCCATGCACGCCTCATTGGCGGTCAAAAAGGCGCGGCTGTTGATCGCAAGCGTCGAGGCCCGTCCTGCTGCGGTCTCGCCCTACCCGACCCGCTATACCCTGGATGCTCCGGTCATCGAGTTGCGTAACCACGCCAACGTGTTTTGCCGCGAAGGCCTGGACATCGGCACCCGCGCCTTCCTGCCACATCTGCCAAAAAACCTGGGCAGCGCCCGCGTGGCGGACCTGGGTTGCGGCAACGGCGTACTGGCAATTGCCAGCGCCCTGCACAACCCGGATGCGCACTACACCTTGGTGGATGAGTCGTACATGGCGGTGCAATCGGCCGCCGAAAACTGGCAAGCCGCCTTGGGTGAACGGGACGTCACCGTGCATGCCGGCGACGGCCTGGCCGGCCAGGAGCCGCAGTCGCTGGACGTGGTGCTGTGCAACCCACCGTTCCACCAACAACAAGTGGTCGGTGACTTCCTGGCCTGGCGCATGTTCCAGCAGGCACGCGAAGCGCTGGTGGTCGGCGGCGCCTTGTACATCGTCGGCAATCGTCACCTGGGCTACCACAGCAAGCTGGCGCGGCTGTTCCGTGGCGTCGAGCAAGTAGCGGCCACGCCCAAGTTTGTCATCCTCAAAGCGCGTAAATAAAAAACCCCTGCTTACTTGTAGGAGCGAGCTTGCTCGCGAAAAACCTGAGAATACCGCGGGGCGCCAGGCACCCCGCGTTATCTTTGACGTTTTTCGCGAGCAAGCTCGCTCCTACATTATTGGTATGGGTGTCAGTGCGTGCTCAGGCCTGCCGCATTCATGAACATGCGCATCAGGCTGGCCACCACGAACAGGGCCAGCACGCTGCCGGTCCAGATCATCGCCAGCCACCCCAGGCGCCGCCACAACGGCTGCTTCTCGGCCTGTTCAATCTCGTGCAACGAAGGTTTGGACATGTTTCAACCCTCCTAGTGATAGCCGTCTTCGTGGGTGACCTTGCCGCGGAACACGTAGTAGCTCCAGAAGGTGTAGCCCAGGATGAACGGGATGATGAACAGCGTGCCCACCAGCATGAAGCCCTGGCTTTGCGGCGGCGCGGCGGCATCCCAGATCGATACGGACGGCGGGATGATGTTCGGCCACAGGCTGATCCCCAGGCCGCTGTAGCCGAGGAAGATCAGCACCAGCGTCAGCAAGAACGGCGTGTAGTGCGCATTACGTGCCACAGCGCGGATCAGCCCGTACATGGTGACCAGCACCAGGATCGGCACCGGCAGGAACCAGAACAGGTTCGGCAGGGTAAACCAGCGCGACGCGATTTCCGGGTGGGTCAGCGGCGTCCAGATGCTGACGATGCCGATCACCGCCAACACTACAAAGGCCAAAGGCCGCGCCAGGTTGTGCATCTGCTCCTGCAGCTTGCCTTCGGTCTTCATGATCAGCCAGGTGCAGCCGAGCAAGGCATACGCCACGATCAGCGCCACGCCGCAGAACATCGTGAACGGCGTGAGCCAGTCCAGTGAGCCGCCGGCAAACTGGCGGTCCACCACCGGAATACCGTCGATAAAGGCGCCCAACGCCACGCCCTGGAAGAAGGTCGCCGCCAGCGAGCCGCCAATAAACGCCTTGTCCCACAGGTGACGCTTGTGGTCCTTGGCCTTGAAGCGAAACTCAAAGGCCACGCCGCGAAAAATCAGCCCGATCAGCATCAGGATCAGCGGCAGGTACAGCGCCGACAACACCACCGAATAGGCCAGCGGGAACGCGCCGAACAACGCCGCGCCGCCAAGTACCAGCCAGGTTTCGTTGCCGTCCCATACGGGCGCCACGGTGTTCATCATCACGTCACGGTCGACTTTGCCCGGGATAAACGGGAAAAGAATGCCGATCCCCAGGTCGAAGCCGTCCATGACCACGTACATCATGATGCCGAAGATGATGATCACGGCCCAGATCAGCGGAAGATCAATACCCATCTCAATTCCCCTTGTGCTGGATGTGGTCGTGGTCGTTATCACTGCCATCGTCGGCAGCAGACAACGGACGCGCGGGGGTGCGTTTCTGGCCAGGGCCGCCGTGGGCTGGCTCGGTACTGTCGTGGGTCACGGGGCCTTTGCGCACCAGGCGCATCATGTAGCCCAGGCCCGCGCCGAACAGCGCGAAGTACACCACCACGAACAACACCAGGGTAATGGTCATCTGCGTCAGGCTATGCCCGGAGGAGGCATCCGCCGTGCGCATCAACCCGTAGACCACCCAGGGCTGGCGACCGATTTCGGTGGTGAACCAACCGGCCAGAATCGCAATCAGGCCAGATGGGCCCATCCACAACGCCAGGTACAGGAACGGCTTGGACGTGTACATCTTGTCGCCCCGGCGCAGCCACAGGCTGAACAGACCGGTGAAGATCATCAGGAACCCCAGGCCGACCATGACCCGGAACGACCAGAACACAATGGTCGAGTTGGGGCGGTCTTCAGGCGGGAACTCTTTGAGCGCCGGCACCTGCTTGTCCAGGGAGTGAGTCAGGATCAGGCTGCCCAGGTACGGAATCTCGACGGCATATTTGGTTTTCTCGGCTTTCATGTCCGGCCAGCCGAACAGGATCAACGGCGTGGGCTCGTTGCCGATATTTTCCCAGTGACCTTCAATCGCGGCGATTTTGGCCGGCTGATGCTTGAGGGTATTAAGGCCATGGAAGTCGCCGATCACCGCCTGGATGGGCGCAACGATCAGCGCCATCCACATCGCCATCGAAAGCATTTTGCGGATCGCTGGGTTGTCCTTGCCGCGCAGCAAATGCCAGGCCGCCGACGAGCCGACGAAGAACGCCGTGGCAACAAAAGCAGCCGTGGCCATGTGCATCAGGCGGTAGGGGAACGACGGGTTGAAGATCACCGCCAGCCAGTCAGTCGGTATTACGCGGCCATCGATGATTTCAAAGCCCTGGGGCGTCTGCATCCAGCTGTTGGAGGCAAGAATCCAGAACGTGGAGATCAACGTACCCACGGCCACCATCACCGTGGCGAAGAAGTGCAGCTTGCGCCCCACCTTGTTCCAGCCGAACAACATCACGCCCAGGAAACCGGCCTCGAGGAAGAAGGCCGTGAGCACTTCGTACGTCAGCAACGGCCCGGTGACAGAGCCGGCGAAGTCCGAGAACCGGCTCCAGTTGGTGCCGAACTGGTAGGCCATGACCAGGCCCGATACCACACCCATTCCGAAGTTGACGGCAAAGATCTTCGACCAGAAATGGTAGAGGTCACGGTAAGTATCGTTATGAGTCTTGAGCCACAAGCCCTCCAGCACCGCAAGGTAACTGGCCAGGCCGATGGTGATCGCCGGGAACAGGATGTGGAATGAGATGGTGAACGCGAATTGAATTCGGGCGAGATCTAGCGCCTCCAAACCGAACATAAGTCTTCCTCTGTCAGGTAATACCGGCTGCTGGCTGGGAGCCTGCACCCACTGCCCCCACGGATATGGAGTGTGGCGAATTTCAATTCGTTTCTTTTATTACCCATCGCGTGGGGAATCTGGCCTTTCGACCACCAGAACAATCCCGGGGCAGGTTTTGATCTGGATCAAGCATCGTTGAAAGAATAGTCCCATTTTTGCGGTAGGACTGTGTGGTCTTTTGCCGCGTGACAGCTTGCCTCAGCTCAGTTCTTGCAACTATTTGTTACAGCTTGATGCTAATCTCGCCCTTCTCCCGTTGCCGACCTGATTGCCGATGCCCAGTGAACCTGCGTTGCTGTTACGTCACCACCGCCCTTTCATCGCGTTCTGGCTGGCGCGGATCTTTACCGCCAGCGGCTTCCAGATGCTCACCGTGGCGATCGGCTGGAACCTCTACCAACTGACCGGCAATGTGCTGGACCTGGGCCTGGTCGGCCTGGTGGAATTCATACCGCGCGTGCTGTTCATGCTGCACACCGGGCACGTGGCTGATCGCTATGAACGCCGCCGGGTCGCCGCTATCTGCCAGACCTTGCAGGCGCTGATTGCCTTGTCCCTGGCCATCGGTGGCCTGACCGGCAACGTGACCCGCGACATGATCTTTATCCTCGCCTTCCTGCTGGGCGCCGCGCGCTCGTTTGAAATGCCCACCACCCAGGCGCTCTTGCCCAGCATCGTGCCAAGCACGCTGTTCCCCCGCGCGGTGGCCGCCTCGCAATCGGCCCAGCAACTGGCGACCATCGTCGCACCGGCCGTGGGCGGTTTGCTTTACGCGTTTGGCAGCGTGTGGGTGTACGGCCCCACCGTGGCGCTGTACCTGATCGCCTGCGTGCTGACCCTGAACTTGCCCGCGCGCCAGACTCCGCTGAACAAAGCCAAGGCCACCCTGGACTCGCTGCTGGCCGGCATTCGTTTTATCCGCAGCCGCCCGGACATTCTCGGCGCCATCTCCCTGGACCTGTTTGCCGTGCTGCTGGGCGGCGCCACCGCGCTGTTGCCGGTGTTCGCCAAGGACATCCTGCTGACCGGCGCCTGGGGCCTGGGCCTGCTGCGGTCGGCACCGGCCGTGGGCGCGTTGCTGATGTCACTGTGGCTGGCGCGCTTTTCGGTCGACCGCCAGGTGGGCCGCGTGATGTTCACTGCCGTCGGCGTGTTCGGGGTGGCAACCATTGCCTTCGGCCTGTCGACCTCGTTCTGGTTTTCCCTGGCGGTGCTGGTGGTACTGGGCGCGGCGGACATGATCAGCATGGTGATCCGTGCGTCGTTCGTGCAGTTGGAAACCCCAGATGAAATGCGCGGGCGGGTGAGTGCGGTCAATGGCCTGTTTATCGGCGCCTCAAATCAATTGGGCGAGTTCGAATCCGGGATAACCGCCCACTGGTTTGGGACGGTGCCTGCGGTGGTGATGGGCGGGGTTGGTACGCTGGTGGTGACCGGGGTGTGGATCAAGCTGTTCCCGACCCTGGCTAACCGGGATCGCATGCATGTGCCGGTGGAAGAAACCAAGTTATAGGCGTCACCGCCATACCCTGTGGGAGCCGGGCTTGCCCGCGATAGCGGTGTATCAGGCAACTTTCTGGTGGCTGATACACCGCTATCGCGGGCAAGCCAGCTCCCACATTGGAACTTCATTGACCTGACGGTTTGCGCTACAACACCTTATCCAAGGTAATCGGAAACTCCCGCACCCGCTTGCCGGTGGCGTGGTAAACCGCATTCGCCACCGCAGCCGCCACCCCGACAATGCCGATTTCCCCCACGCCCTTGGACCCGAGCGCATTGACGATCTCGTCGTGCTCTTCGACAAACAGCACGTCAATCTCGCCAATATCGGCGTTCACCGGGATATGGTACTCGGCCAGGCTGTGGTTCATGTAGCGCCCCAGCTCATGGTCCACCTGGGTCTCTTCATGCAGGGCCATGCCAATGCCCCACACCACGCCGCCGAGGATCTGGCTGCGGGCCATCTTGGGGTTGACCACGCGCCCGGCGGCAATAGCGCTGACCACACGGCTGACCTTGATGGTGCCCAGGTCTTCATCCACCCGCACTTCGACGAACACCGCCGAGTGAGTAGCGCTGGCATAACCCTCGCGCTTCTTGTCGGGCTGGCTGTCGACCTGTACCTCCAGGGCTTCTTCACCGCTGTCCTTGACCAATTGCGCCAACGACACGCTCACGTCACCGCAGTGTAGCTGGCCGTCTTCAAACCGAACCGAATCGGCATCCTTGAATACCGGGTAAGTCTGGCGGGCGATCTCCAGTAACCTGGCATTCAGCGCTTCGCACGCTTGCTGCACGGCAGTGCCGACGGACGAGACGGTAAACGAGCCGCCCTGCAACGGCGCAGTGGGCAACGACGAATCGCCCAGCACAAAACGTACGTCGGCCATGGCCACCCCGCTGGCCTGGGCGGCGATCTGGGTCATCACGGTGTAGGTGCCGGTGCCAATGTCGGTGGTGGCGCTGCTGACGGTGAGCTTGCCGTCCGCGTCGAGGCGCGCCTTGGCGCTGGCTTTCATCTGCATGGCTTCCCACACGCCGCCGGCCATGCCCCAGCCGATCAACTGGCGGCCGTCACGCATGCTGCGCGGTTCCGGGTTGCGCTGGCTCCAGCCGAAGCGTTCGGCGCCTTCGCTATAGCATTCGCGCAGGGCTTTGCTCGACCAGGGTTTGTCTTCGTTCTGGTTGCGTTCGGCGTAGTTGATCAGGCGCAATTGCACCGGATCGATGGCAAAGGCGCAGGCCAGTTCGTCCATGGCACACTCCAGGCCGATCACGCCCAGTGCCGCACCGGGCGCGCGCATATCCAGCGGAGTAAAGACGTCCAGCGGCACCAGCTTGTAGGTCAGCTGCACGTTGTCGCAGTGATAGAGCATGCCGCTCCACTCCACCACGTGCTCGCTGAAATCCTCAAAGCGCGAGGTCTGGCCAATCGCGGTATGCCCCAGCGCCAGCAAGCGCCCATTGGCGGCGGCGCCCATCTGCAAACGCTGCAAGGTGCGCGGGCGATAGCCGAAGGTGAACATCTGCTGGCGGGTCAGGGTAACGCGCACCGAGCGCTTGAGCGCCATGGCCGCCATCACCGCGAGCGGCAATTGGTATTGCGGGCGCAGGCCCGAACCGAAGGCGCCCCCGACAAAGGCAGCAAAGATACGCACCTGGTGCTTGTCCAGGCCGAAGACTTTTTGCACATAGGCCTGGCAGTTCTGCGGGCCCTGGGTCTTGTCGTGAATATGCAGGGTGCCGTCGGGCTGATACAGCACGGTGCTGGCGTGGGGCTCCATCGGGTTGTGGTGCTCGATGGGCGTGCTGTAGTGCAAGTCCAGACTGATTGCGGCACCGGCCCATTCAGCCTCGAAGTTGCCTCGCGGTTTGGGTGGGGTCTGGGGCGACGGGTGCGCCGCCGCTTGCTGGGTGAGCAGGTCGGTTTCGAAGGCTTCAGGCGCGTAGTCGATCTGCACCAGCGAGCCAGCGTGCCGCGCCAGTTCGAGGTTATCGGCAATCACCAAGGCCAGGGGCTGGCCACTGTAGAGTACGCGGTCGTTATACAGCGGGCGAAAAGGCGAGCCATCGGCCGCATCGGCATCGGCGAACGCCTCATCATAGCTGGCGATTTTCGGCCGATTGAGGTGATGGATCACGTCCACCACACCCGGCAACGCCAACGCCTTGGACGCATCGATGCGCAGCACTCGGCCTTTGGCGATAGTGCTCGACACCACGCTGCCATGCAGCAGGCCGTCCTCGGGAAATTCACCGGCGTAGCGTGCTTGGCCGGTGACCTTGAGCAGACCGTCGACACGGTCCAGGGGTTTACCGATGGCGCTCATGGCTGTTCTCCTGCGACGGCGGCGTCGCTCAGGGCACGAATGATTGCGCGCCGGGCCAGCTTGACCTTGAAGCCGTTGTGTTCCAACGGTTCGGCGTCTTGCAGCAGGGCGTCGGCGGCAGCGCTGAAGGTTTCGCGGCTGACCGTGCGGCCAATCAGCAAGGCTTCCACTGCGCGGTCACGCCAGGGTTTATGCGCCACGCCGCCCAAGGCCAGGCGGGCGTCGATGATTTCATCGCCGTCCAGTTCCAAGGCGGCGGCCACCGACACCAGGGCGAAGGCATAGGAGGCACGGTCACGGATTTTCAGGTAATGGCTGTGGCGGGCCAGGTGATCGGCGGGCAGCTCAATGGCCGTGATCAGCTCATCGTCGGCCAATTGGTTGTCACGTTGCGGCGCATCGCCTGGCAAGCGATGGAAGTCGGCGAACTCGATCATCCGCGCGCCGCCGCGTCCTTCTACATGCACCCGCGCCGCCAGCGCCGCCAGGGCCACGCACATGTCCGAAGGATGGGTGGCCACGCACTGTTCACTGGCGCCGAGGATCGCATGGATACGGTTCAAGCCGTTGCGCGCCGGGCAGCCACTGCCGGGGTGGCGCTTGTTGCACGGCACCGCGGCGTCGTAGAAGTAATAGCAACGGGTGCGCTGCAACAGGTTGCCGCCGGTACTGGCCATGTTGCGTAACTGCGGCGACGCCCCGGCGAGGATGGCCTGGGACAGCAACGGGTAACGCTGCTCAATCAGCGGGTGCCAGGCCAGGTCGGCGTTGCTCACCAGCGCACCGATACGCAGGCCACCCTCGGCGGTCTCTTGAATGTCATGCAGCGGCAAGCCGGTGATGTCGATCAGGTGCTCGGGATGGCTGATGTTTTCTTTCATCAGGTCCAGCAGGTTGGTGCCACCGGCGATAAAGCGTGAGGCGGCACTGCTCAGCTGTACGGCCTGCTGCACATCGGTCGGCCTGCTGTAGTGGAAGGGATTCATGACTCACCTCCCTGGCGACGGCAGGCCGGCAGCGCGTCTTCGATGGCATCACGGATGTTGTTGTAGGCGCCGCAGCGGCACAGGTTGCCGCTCATCAATTCCTGGATCTGCGCACGGTCGTGGGCGCGGCCTTCATTGGCCAGGCCCACGGCAGAACAGATCTGGCCGGGGGTGCAATAGCCGCACTGGAAAGCGTCGTGCTGGATAAAGGCCTGTTGCATGGGGTGCAGTTGGTCGCCGTCGGCCAGGCCTTCGATGGTGATCAATTCGGCGCCGTCGCACATCACGGCCAGGGTCAGGCAGGCATTCACGCGTTTGCCGTCACGCAACACGGTGCAAGCGCCGCACTGGCCGTGGTCGCAGCCTTTTTTGCTGCCCACCAGGTCCAACTGCTCGCGCAGCAAGTCCAGCAAGGTGGTCCAGGGCAACACGTTCAGTTGGCGAGCCTGGCCGTTGAGTGTCAGGCGTATCGGGTGGGTGACGAACGGCTGGGCCGCCGCGCCATTGGGGGTCGCGCTCATAAACACCTCACGGGTTGGTGTACGTCCGCGGCGTTCTGGAAAATCGCCGTCTTAGGGGTACGACTTCCCGGTTTTTTGAGCGTTCAAGATGATTGATCAGCGGATATTGAGCTGGGCTTTCAGGGTGTTTTGCGGCGGGTTGATCGAGGTATTGGTGAATTCGAACCAGCCCTGGGCCTGGACGTTCAGGTCGAACACATAGATGTAGCCCATCAAGGTGCCGACGCCGTTGCACGCCTCACTGATGTTGCCGACCTGGCACACCGCTGTGCGTTGCCCATTCAACTCTGCGCCGTTGAAGCGGCCCATGGGGCTGTTGCCCAGGCCAACTTCCATCACCGAGACCTGGGTGGGCCCGCGGTGCTCGCACATCTGGGTAGTGTTGACCCGCTCCGGGATCGCTTCGCTGCACTTGGCCGATTCCACCTTGAACACTCGCACCTCGCTCAAGGCCGGTGCAGCCGCGCCCCATACCGGTGCCGCGCCCAGCCACAGGCTGATACTGACGATCAGAGCTAGACTCCACGGGTTGGCTTTTTTCATGCTGTCGATGACCGGCTGTTGAACGTCGGCGCAGTATGCCTCAAGCCCATGCGCCACACAGCCTCGGCTGCTGGTATGATGCGCCGCTTTTTCCGATCCTCTCTGAATCCACAAGCGCTTGGCGCAGTTTGTGCTTTGACTTAGAGGTCAACAAATCACGACGCACACTAGCGTCACAGGGAGCCGGCATGCTGGAAAAGCTGTTTCAACTCAAAGCCCACAATACGAATGTGCGCACCGAGATTCTCGCGGGGATCACCACCTTTCTGGCCATGGCCTACATCCTGTTCGTGAACCCGAGCATCCTCGGCGAGACCGGCATGGACAAGGGCGCGGTGTTTGTTGCCACCTGCCTGGCGGCGGCCATTGGTTCGACCGTGATGGGCCTGATCGCCAACTACCCGATTGCCCTGGCACCGGGCATGGGCCTCAACGCCTTCTTCACCTACACCGTGGTCTTGCACATGGGCCACACCTGGCAGGTGGCGCTGGGCGCGGTATTCATTTCGGCGGTGCTGTTTTTCCTGCTGTCGATCTTCCGCATCCGCGAGTGGATCATCAATGCCATCCCGCTGCCGCTGCGCTCGGCGATTGCCGCCGGCATCGGCCTGTTCCTGGCGCTGATCGCCCTGCATAACGCCGGTATCGTGGTGAGCAACCCAGCCACCATGCTCGGCCTGGGCGATTTGAAACAACCGGCACCGATCCTGGCCACCCTGGGTTTCGTGCTGATCGTCGCGCTGGAAGCCCTGGCCGTACGCGGCGCGGTGCTGATCGGCATCCTGGCGGTGACCGTCGCCTCCATCGTCCTGGGCTTCACGCCGTTCATCGGTGTGACTTCGGTACCGCCGTCTCTGGCCCCGACCTTCCTGCAGCTGGACATCAAGGGCGCGCTGGACATCGGCCTGGTCAGCGTGATCTTCGCCTTTCTGTTCGTTGACCTGTTCGACAACTCCGGCACCCTGATCGGCGTCGCCAAGCGCGCCGGCCTGATGGGCAAGGACGGCCATATGCCGAAAATGGGCCGTGCGCTGATTGCCGACAGTACCGCTGCCATGGCCGGTTCCCTGCTGGGTACCTCGACCACCACCAGCTACATCGAATCGGCCGCAGGCGTGAGCGCCGGTGGCCGCACCGGCTTGACCGCCATCGTGGTCGCGATCCTGTTTTTGCTGGCGTTGTTCTTCTCGCCACTGGCTGCCAGCGTGCCGGCCTATGCCACCGCGCCAGCCTTGCTGTTTGTGGCGGTGCTGATGAGCCAGGGCCTGGCCGAAATCGACTGGGACGACATTACGGTGGCAGCGCCGGTGGTGATCACCGCCCTGGCGATGCCCTTCACTTACTCCATCGCCAACGGCATCGCCTTCGGTTTCATCGCCTGGACCGCCATCAAGCTGCTTTCGGGCCGCTACCGTGAGCTGAACCCGGCACTGGTGATCCTGTCGATCCTGTTTGTGATCAAGCTGGGCTGGTTCAACGCATGACTTTCGACGCCGCAAGCTACACCGCTCAACTGCAAGACAAGGTCACGCGCCTGCGTGACCTGCTGGCACCGTTCGACGCGCCCGAGCCGCAGGTCTTCGACTCGCCGCTGCAGCACTTTCGCCTGCGCGCGGAATTCCGCCTGTGGCGCGAAGGCGGCGAGCGCCACTACGCGATGTTCTCCCAGGAGGACAAGCGCACGCCGATCCTCATCGAAGAATTCCCCATCGCCAGCCAGCGCATCAACCAGTTGATGCCGCAACTCAAGGCCGCCTGGCAAGCCAGCGCTGCCCTGAGCCACAAGCTGTTCCAGGTGGAGTTCCTCACCACCCTGGCCGGCGACGCGATGATCACCCTGTGTTATCACCGCCCGCTGGATGAGCACTGGCACAGCGCCGCAAACAAATTGGCCGCTGAGCTGAATGTGAGCATAATCGGCCGTTCCAAGGGCAAGCGCGATGTGATCGGCCATGACTATGTGGTGGAAAAACTCGACGTCGGTGGCCGCACCTTCAGCTACCGCCAACCCGAAGGCGCGTTCACCCAGCCCAACGGCACGGTGAACCAGAAGATGCTCAACTGGGCCTATGAAGCCCTGGGCGACCGCCCGGACGATTTGCTGGAGCTGTATTGCGGCAACGGCAACTTCACCCTGCCGCTGGCGACCCGCGTGCGCAAGGTGCTGGCCACCGAGATCAGCAAGACCTCGGTGAATGCGGCACTGAGCAACCTGGATGAAAATGGCGTGGATAACGTCACCCTGGTGCGCCTCTCCGCCGAAGAACTCACCCAAGCCCTGAATGAAGTGCGCCCGTTCCGCCGCCTGCACGGCATCGACCTGAAAAGCTACGAGTTCGGTAGCGTCTTCGTCGACCCGCCCCGCGCCGGCATGGACCCGGACACTTGCGAGCTGACCCGGCGCTTCGACAACATCCTGTACATCTCCTGCAACCCGGAGACGCTGGCGGCGAACATCGCGCAACTGCACGACACGCACCGGATTACCCAGTGCGCAATGTTTGACCAGTTCCCGTGGACGCACCATATGGAATCGGGTGTGTTGTTGACCCGCCGATAAACCTGCAAGGTAGGCGCGAGCTTGCTCGCGAAAAACGTCAACGATAACGCGTGCTTCCTGGATGAACGCGGTGCCTGTGGGTTTTTCGCGAGCAAGCTCGCTCCTGCAGTTTATTCAAGTGTCTGTTGTCTCTGGGGGCTGCGGGGCTTCCTTGCGTGGCCGGCCACCCTTCTTGCCATTGGCGCGAGCCGCTGCGGATTTGGCCGCGCTGCTTTTGCGGCCATTGCGCGATGCCACCAGGCTGGTTGCCAGGTCCATCAGCGGCTGGCTTGTAGCGATCAACCCTGTGATCGAAACATCCAGGTCCTGCGCCTCACAGCTAATCGCCTTGCCACCGAACGTCACTTCCAACTGCTGGAAATCCTTCGCTGAAAACCCTTCGAACTCCGGCAGGCCAGCCACCGGCAACACGACGCGGCTGCCATCGCTGAAGCCAATGGAGAGGCAGTCGTTTTCATAACGTACGTTGCTGGCGTTGGCGTACAGGCGTTTCAACTTGCGCCCACGGGCGATTGCCTTGTCAACGTCGGCTTCAGTGAGAGGTACATAAGGTGTGACTTTGGCTTTTATGATTTTCATAAATTAATCCCCACGCAATCTGGCGCTCTTACCAGATTCAAAATTGTCCGTTGCGCTACGACGTCGTGCCTGGCGCTCGCGATGACGTAGACACCTTGTCGAATGACCAACCCCGGGACCAACTCGCCAGCGCCCCAATTCCAGGAATGATTCTCCAGGCAAACCGTCTGCAGTTTTTCCCACCAGATCCTGCGTGCCCGCGCCAAGTAGTGCCGCTGCATGATCGCCCCGTGTATCTCCTTCAGAAGTGCTATGGGCGGCCGCCTCCGTTCAGGCTCTACGTCCCACAACTCAACTTCCCCATCCAGGAAACTGAAACGAAACCGCGCATCCCATCCCTTGCCCCTGACATGCACATGGGGCGGGCAATGCTCATCCCTGATAAACACCGAAATGACATAGCCTTTGTAAACACCTACTCTCATCGTAACCCATCCGTTAGGTTATTTTCCGTCAGGTAACAATTTCCCTCTGCCACCCGACAACCGGCTCCTATTCCCGAAGCTGTTTCACAGATTAGTCACCACAAAAAACCCGGCGAATGCCGGGTTGTAACCACTCATGCCGAGGGTTGGAAATACCCGGCCAGCGCCCGCAAGTCCTGCTCGCTCAGCAACCCCGCGTAATACTTCAACTGAATACGCGCCAGCAGGTAGGCATGCCGGGCATTGGCCAGATCACGCCGGGCGGTGAACAGCTGTTGTTCGGCGTCGAGGACGTCGAGGTTGACCCGCTCGCCGCCACTGACGCTTTTTTGGGTGGCGGTGACCAGTGCCGTGGCGGATCTGACTGCCATTTCATAGGCCCGCACCTTGGCTGCGCCGCTGGTGTTGAGGTTGAATTGCTTGCGCAACTCCACCAACGTGGCAGCGGTTTGCGCGTCCAGCTCGTATTGGGCCTGGGACAGTTGGTTGGCCGCCTGACGGGTGGAGGCCGAGACCGAGCCACCGGCAAACAGCGGCAGGCTGACCTGGATGCCGACGCTGTTGGTGTCGTACTTCTGGTTGTAGCTGCTTTCTGAATCGGAATGGGTCTTGCGGCTGGTGGCGTACAGGCTGACCTTGGGCAAATGCCCGGCGCGCTTGCGCTCCACTTCATAAGAGGCCACGTCGAGCGCGTGGTGCTGGGACTTGAGTTCAGGGTTGTTGGCCATGGCCAGTTCACGCCAGGTTTCGAATCGGTTGGGCTCAAGCGGCGCGATCTCGAATGGGCGCGCCAGGGGCGCCAGTTCTTCGATTTGCAGCGGCTGGCCAACAATGGCTTCCAACTCACGCAAGGCACTGTCCTGGGCATCCACGGCTTCGATCTCTTCGGCCTGGGCCAGGCTCAGTCGCGCCTGGGTTTCGAGCACATCGGTACGCGTGCCTTCACCGCCTTTGAGCAAGCGGTCATTGAGTTGCAGGCGCTCGGCAAACGCTCGTTTCTGGGCACGGCTCAATTCGATGCGCTCTTGTGCCAGCAATGCCTGGCTGTAGGCGCCCAGCACCCGCACGGCCAGCTCCTGGCTCTTGCCGCGAAAACGCTCATCGGCCATCAACGCCTGGGCGGTGCCTTGGCGAAAACGCGCATAGGCTTCGTAATCGAGCAGCGGTTGCTGCAAGGTCAGGGCCGAGGCATAGCTGCGGTAATTGCGGTCGCTGGTAACGTTACCCAACGCCGTGCTCTGGGTGACTTCGGACTCATTGCGCGAGTTGTTGTAGCTCCATGACAGGTTCGGCAGCAATGCCGCCCGCCCGATCACGCGGTTTTCTTGCCCGGCCTCCCGCGCCTGAATCGCCGCTTGAAAGGTTGGATCGTTGCGCAGCGCCAAGTCATACACATCCAACAACCCCAGGGCGTGCGCCGCCGGTGTACAACTTAAACAGAGGGTGAACAACAACGCCTTCATTCTTCCACCAGGGCCATATGGGTGCGATCCAGCAAGGGTTTGAACAGGTAGTTGAGCATCGAACGCTCACCGGTCTTGACGAAGGTTTCCACTGGCATGCCCGGGCGGATCTGCACGCCGTGCAGTTGCTGCATGCCCGCCGTGCTGACCTGGGCCCGTAGCGTGTAATACGGTTCATCGGTGCGCTCATCGACCTGGCGATCGGCCGAGACCAAAGTGACTTCGCCCGCCACCCGTGGCGTAGTGGACTGGTTGAACGCCGAGAACATCAATTCAACCGGCAAGCCCGGGTGCACCTTGTCGATCATCTGCACCGGCACCCGTGCTTCCACCAGCAGTGGCTCGCCTTCGGGCACGATGTCCATCAGCGTCTGGCCGGGTTGAATCACCCCGCCTTCGGTGTACACCTGCAGCCCCACCACCACGCCGGACGCCGGTGCGCGGACCAGGCTGTTGGCCAGTTCGAATTCGGCAGAGGCCAGGCGATTGCGCAAGTCGTCGCTGCGGGTGCGGGTCTCGGCCAACTGGCTGCGCAGGTCCTTCTGAAAATCTTCACCCAACTGACGGATGCGCAGGCGCAGTTCCAGTACCTGGCGCTGCAACTGGCCGATACGGCCAAAATCCTCAGCGATGGCACCGTCGATTTGCGCGTACAGCCGCTCGCTGTCGAGCAGGCGATTGCGCGGGATATAACCCTCACGCGCCAACTCGCGCAGCCCCTGAAGCTGCTCATTCAACGCCGCGCGCTGCAAAACCTTGCTTGCCTGGGAGGCCCGCGTGCCGCGCAACTGCGCTTCAAAGCCAGCGATAGTTTCACGCAGGCCCGCCTGTTCGGTAGCCAGTGCCTGGGCACGGCTGTTGAATAGCTGGCGTTGCAGGCTCAGGGTGTTCGCGGCGTCGGGATCGGCCAGCAGCTCGGGGCTAAACACAATGGTCTGCAAGCCTTCACTCTCGGCACTCAAGCGCGCTTCGCTGGCCAGCGACGCCAGGTATTGGCTGCGCAATGACTGCATCTGCCCGCGCAACGGGGTTTGCTTCAAACGCAACAGCACCTGGCCCGCGCTGACCCGGTCACCGTCACGCACCTGGATACGCTCGATGATCCCGCCCGCCGGGTGCTGCACCGTCTTGCGATGCCCCGACACCATGACCTTGCCCGGCACCGCCACGCCCTTGTCCAGCGGAGCCAATGCCGCCCAGCCGAGGAACCCGGCAAAGCCGCCGAGCACCAGCCACCAACCCAGGCGTGAGTATTTTTTGTCATCCAGCGCCAGCACGTTAGACGGGTCACTGAGCAAAATGGGCTTGCTCTGGCTCATGCGGGTTTTCCTGCACCGAGGCGGTAGCTCATGCTCATGGTCGAGACCGGTTTGTTTGCCGCAGTTTTTTGCCGCGCCTCCAGCACTCGCGCCGTGGGGCCGAAGGCCTGCATCTGGCCGTCCTTGAGGATCAGCAACTGGTCGGTGAGGCTCAGCACGTTGGGTTTGTGGGTAATCAGGATCAAGGTGCGGCGCTGCTGCTTGAGCTGGGCAATGGCCTGCAACAACGCCTGTTCGCCCACTTCGTCGAGGTTGGCGTTCGGTTCGTCCAGCACGATCAGTGCCGGTAACCCATACAGCGCACGCGCCAGGGCCACCCGTTGCTTTTGCCCGCCGGACAAGCCCGCGCCGCCCTCCCCCAGTTGCGTGTCGTAGCCCTGGGGCAGTTGCAGGATCAACTCATGCACGCCAGCCATCTGCGCGGCGGCGAGGACGGTATCGGCCTCCACCGTTTCAAAACGCGCGATGTTCTGCGCGATGCTGCCGGCGAATAACTGGATGTCCTGGGGCAGGTAACCGATATGCGGGCCGAGTTGTTGCTTGTCCCACAGGGCCAGGTCGGCGCCATCAAGGCGCACCTTGCCGGCCAAGGGTGCCCAGGCCCCCACCAGCACCCTGGCCAGGGTGGACTTGCCGCACCCCGACGGGCCGATAACACCGAGTACATCCCCCACCGGCAGGCTGAACCCCAGGTTTGCCAACGCCGGACGTCGGCTGCCGGGCGCGCAGGCGCTGATCTGCTCCACGCTCACCTGGCCCTTGGGCACAGGCAGGCTCATGCGCACCGGTCGCGCCGGGTTGTCCTGCAGCATCAGCGACAAGCGCTCATAGGCCAGGCGCGCCGCCCCCCATTGTTTCCACACGCCGATCAACTGGTCGATGGGGCTCAGCACACGGCCCATCAGGATCGAGCCGGCAATCATCATCCCCGGGGTGATATCGCCCTGCACCGCCAGCCATGCGCCCAAGCCCAGCACCAGTGATTGCAGAGCCAGACGCACGCCCTTGGACCACGCGGTGACCATCGCGGTCTTTTCACTCGCCAGGTTCTGCTGCACCAGAAACGCCTGGTGCTGGCTGAACCAACGGCCGCGCAAGGTAGCGAGCATGCCCATGGCTTCAATGGTGTCGGCATTGCGCAGGTTGGCCGTGGCCTGCTGGCTGGCGCTGATCGACAGTTGGCTGGCCAGGGCCATCGGTGCCTGGCTGACATAATGATTAGCCCAGGCCAATGCGATCAGAAGCAACGCCCCACCCAATGCCAGCAGGCCCAGCCAGGGGTGGAACAGGAAGATCACCAGCAGGTACACCGGAAACCACGGCGCATCGAAAAAGGCGAACAACGCCTGGCCGGTGGCGAACTGGCGCAAGGTGGTCAGGTCGTGCAGGGCCTGGCCCGCCGATTGGGTGCCACCCTTGAGTTGGACTTCATAGGCGGCGTCGAATACACGCTGGTTCAAGCGCATGTCCATCTGCGTACCGAGGCGAATCACCACCTGGCTGCGCACCCACTCCAGCGCGCCCATCAAGCCGAAGAGGCCGAGGATCATCAGCGTCAGCATCAGCAGGGTCATCTGGTTGCCCGAGGCCAATACGCGGTCGTACACCTGCAACATGTACAGCGCCGGGGCCAGCATCAGCAGGTTGATCACCGCCGAGAACAGGCCAATGTTAAAGAAGGCGCTTTTATAGGCGGTGAGTGCA
Organism: Pseudomonas sp. AL10; assembly: GCF_029960685.1. Taxonomy (NCBI): domain Bacteria; kingdom Pseudomonadati; phylum Pseudomonadota; class Gammaproteobacteria; order Pseudomonadales; family Pseudomonadaceae; genus Pseudomonas; species Pseudomonas sp. AL10. Next base: position 105,909 of record NZ_JASBQZ010000005.1, on the reverse strand, counting down.
GCCAGCATCTCATTCGCGCGCTTGGCACCGGGCCGAGTCATGAAGGGCATCCCATTGAAGATTCAAGCAAGGGCCCGCCCGGTGCGTTGACAGCACCTGTGGCGCGCCCACAGAATTTGCAGCCGCCGCCGCCCTGGCCTGCAAGCACTCGGGCGGCGACGGTGTTTGAGCAAGGCCGATGAAAGAGCGATCTTTCATCGGCTTTTTTGCATCAGGCGGCCAAGGCGAAGTCGTGCGGCGCGTCCTGAATACCCACCAGCCCCACATCGGCAGCTGCAAATGCAGCGGGCTCCTGATGGGCCACACCGGCAGCGGCCAGTTGATCGAAGGTGGAGTTGACCGACAGGCTTGGGTCGATGCCCTTGAGCAGGGTGTCGATGGCCGAGGCCAGCGCCGAACTGTCGCCACTCATCAAGCCGTACACGATTTTGTGCACCTGGCCATCGCGGCCTTCGGATTGCAGGCTCGACAGGCCCAGGTTGGTGAAGCTGACTTCCTGGTTGGCGATGGTGTAGCCACCGCTGCTCGCGCCGCCGGCGAGGGTATCGCCCAGGGTCAGGCCGTCCAGCGAACCCCACAGCGTGTGGGTCGGCGGATTGAACAGGGTGTAATGCAGGCTGCCTTCAGCCACCACCGCCGCATCGCTGACGCTGCTTGTCACGCCATATTGGGTGCCGTCGAACGGCCCCGGGTTGAAACCACCGGTGTTCACACCCTCTTTCACCGAACCTTCACGGTGGTTGAGATCACCAAAGTAAGCCGACCAGTCGTTCAGGTATTGGGCGACGGTGCTGGCGGCGTAGGTCGTGCTGTATGAAATAGAAATGCTCATGCAAAACTCCAAGTCATTGGGTGGTCACTCCCCAGCAAGCCGGTGCCTGCTGTGGTTTTGCCCGTCACTGGGCAAAAGCGGTCAGAACTGATATTCAACGGTGCCCTGCACGGTGCGCCCACGGCCCAGGGTGAAAGCCAGCACATCCCCGAGCGGCACCAGGTAGGCGCGGTCGGTGACGTTTTCCATGGCCAGGCGCAGGGTCAATTGGTCGGTGGCGCGGTAGCTGCCATACAGGTCGTAGACGGTGTAGGGCTTCCAGTCAGCGGGGTAGACGCCGGTTTGCGAGGTGGTTACCCCGGCGGCGCCCTTGACGTAGTAGCCGGCGCTGTAGCGGGCACGCACACCCACGTCCAGCTTGCGCTCAAAGAACCGCGCGCCCAGCGTGGCGGTGCCGCGGTCCATGGGCATGTGTTCGGAGGAGCCGAGGATCGCGCTGCAACCCACGCCGGCATTGGCTGCGTCGTCCGGCACCATCGCGTCCACCGGGGCACGGTTACCCGGGCGTTTCTGGGTCTTGGTCACGCCGCCCAGCCACGCGGTTTTGCTGCAGAACTGATTGCTGCCAAGCATGCGCGTGTAGTTGAACTGGCCGTAGGCAAAACCGGCGTCGTAATCGAGTTGGTATTCAAGCCCCCGAAAACGCGTGGTCTCCAGGTTGTTCACATAGGCCGCACTGCCGATATTGACGTTGCCATAACCCGGCGGCTGCACGCCCAGGGCCATATAGGAAAAGTCATCGACCCGGGTGTTGAAGTAGGACACCTTCATGCCCATGCGATCATCGGAAAACAGCAGGTCTTCCTTGAGCACATTGAAGCCGACTTCCCACGCCGTGGACCGCTCCGGCTTCAGGTAAGGGTTGGGGAAAATCGACTCCGAACCGCCGCCGTGGGGCCGGCCGCTGACCATGGTTTCGGTCACTGCCGGCGGGCGCCAACCCTTGCCATAGGTGGCGAAGAGTTGCAGCCAGTCCACACCCGGCTTGACCGACAAGCCAAACGTCGGCGAAAAACGGCCCTCCTCGCGATCCACATCATAAGTGGTGGGCACACTGATCTGGCGAGTGGTGCCGATGATGAAGGTACGGGTGTTCAAACCGGTATCGCCGCGCAGCCGATAACGGTCATAACGCAAGCCGGCGTTAAGGTTCAGCCAACCGTCGTAGTCGAAGTCCAGGCGCCCGAACAGGCTGCCCATGGTGCGATCACCTTTGGGCGTGATGCTCTCCGCCGCCGAGGCCGTCAGCGCCGAGCCCGCCTCTACCCCCTGGTTGGAGTCCGGCCGGACCTTGTCGTAGAAAAACTCCAACCCATAGTTGGCCTTGAGGGTGGCCAGTTCCGTCAGGGCAAAGGTCGAGATGTTCTGCGCCTGCGCGCCGTAGGTATTGGTTTGATAGGTGACGTCGTACGCCTTGCTGATACCCCGGGCCAGGGTGGATTGGTCGTTGCGGGTATCTACATGGTAGAGCTTGGCCTTGAAGTCGATCAGCGGGTTGTCTGGCGCATAGCTGTAATCGAGCGCGAAGTTCTGCGCCTTGACGTTGCTGCTGCCGAGCTTTTCCCATAACTGGGGCTTTTCGGCGGTCATCATATTGACGTCGTCGTAGTCGACCTCGGTGACCAGGTAGCTCAGTTGCAGGCGCTGCTCAACCGGAAGATTGAGCCCCAGCTTGAGCAAGCGTGAACGCATCACCGAGCCCGAATAGGCAACGGTGGTGTTCTTGATCCGCTCCTCACTGGCCGGCATGTACGCCGCGCCGCTACGCAACTCGCCAATGCTGCCCCGGGTGCCGGGGTTGTAGTCGCCGAGGTGACGCTCGCTGGCGGCCACCAGCATGTCCCAGACATCGGTGCCCACGGCAAACGCCGAACTGCCGATAAAGTGCGTGCCGTTGCTGCGCCCACCCAGCCCCGAGGTGAGCCGAATGCGCCCGCCGATTTGCTTGCCATCCTTGAGCAGGTCAGCGGCTTCCAGGGTGCGGAAATTGGCCACCCCGCCAATCACCCCCGCACCGCCCTGGGTGGAGGTCGCGCCCTTTTCGATCACCACCTCGGACAGCAACTCCGGGTCGACATACAGCGTGCCATTGCGTTGCTGGTGACCACTTTGCTGGTAATTCTGGCGCATGCCATCGACCGACATATTGACCCGGCCATAGTCCTGGATACCGCGGATATTCACCGACAACCCTGGGTCTTGCTGGCTGACGGCGGAGTAGACGCCCGGCGCCTCTTCCAGCATCTCGGCGGCATGACGCGGCGGGTTGCGATCCAGCTGTTCGCGCCCCACCACACTCACCGCGCGCGGCGTTGAATACACCCAATCCTGCGGGTGCAGGCCGGTGACCGTGGTGGTGGCCAAGGCCAGGGCACCGGCTTGTTGTTCCACCCGAGTCAGGGTGACCTGGCGATCGCCGGTAAAGCGGTACTCCACCGGGGCGGCGCCGAGCAGGCGGCCCAAGCCTTCCTGCACGTCAAAGCGCCCCTTGAGCGCGGTGCTGCTCAGCCCGTGCAGGCGCTGGCTGTCGAACAACACTTGCAGGCCGGCCTGGTCAGCGAAGGCCAGCACCGCACTGCCGAGGGATTGCGCAGGGATATCGAACGTCAACACGGCGGACTGAGCCGTGGCAGCTGGAGGCTGCGCATAGGCCGGTACGGCCACGGCGGACAACCCCAGGTGAATGGCCAGGGCTAAGCGGCTGCCGGTGGTACGCCCCTTGGTGAGTGCTGACATTGGTGATGATCCCTGCGCTGAGCATTTTTTGTTTATGCGAATACTTCTCACCTAGCAAGACGTGCGAGGCGCGGGAAGTCAGTAATATTTTTTGCAGGAGCGAGCTTGCTCGCGAAGAACGTCAACGAAAACGCGGTGCCCTGGGTATTTTCGCGAGCGAGCTCGCGCCTACAGGGGCATCGGTTTTTAACGGGGGAAGGTCAGTAGATCAGGCTGAGGCCAGCCAGCTCCAGGCGTTGCACTTGAAGCTCTTGGGTCAGGGTGGCCAGGGCGCTGTCGAGCATGTCCAGGCGGAAGACGCCGCTGACTTCGCGCTCGCCCAGGTCTGCGTTGGCCAACACCACCCGCCCGGGGCGGTAACGGTTGAGTTGCTCGATGACCTTGGCCAGCGGCTGCCGGTCGAAGATCAACACACCACGGCGCCAACTGGTGGCGCGATCCACATCAAACTGATCCAGGCTGACCACCCCATCCTGGGGGCTGTAGCGCGCAGCCTGGCCCGGTTGCAGGACCTGCTCGGCAGGGCCGTTTCTGAGTGACGCCGGCACTGACACTTCGACGCTGTGTTGCAGCACACCGACCCAGGCCTGGCTCTCGCGTTCACGTTCGACCACAAACCGTGTGCCCAGCGCCCGGGTCTGGCCGCCGGCACTGTGCACCACGAACGGTCGGGTTTCTTCGCCGGCCATCGGTGCCACCTGAAAAATCGCCGCGCCCTGGAGCAGGTTGACGCCGCGCTGTACGCCGTCGTACTCAAGGCGAATGGCGCTATCGGAATCCAGCTCCACCACGCTGCCATCGGCCAGGTGCACCGTGCGCACTTCGCCTATGTGGGTGACGTAGTCGGCCTGCAAGCGCAGCAAGGCATCCGGCCCGCGTACCCAGCCGATGCCCGCCGCCACCAGCACCAGCGCCACGGCGGCCGCACGTTGCCACGGCCTTCGACGTTTGGCGCGGCGCAAGGGTATAGCGGGCGCGGGCGGGCGCTGTCGGTGTACAGCCTCGTCCGTGTGCACCTCGCCCAGCGCCGCCCAGGTCTGCTCGGCAAACCGCAGGGCCGCTTCGTGGCGGCTGTCGCGGGCGATCCACTGGCGCAGTTCGGCTTGTTCCTGTTCGCTCAAGGCACCGGCGTGCAGGCGCACCGCCCACTCGGCGGCCGCCTCGGTAATGCTGTGCTGTTGCGGTCCCTGGCTATTCACGTGTGAATCTCGAATTCTCGTTATATAGACGCTGTGACGTCTGGCCTGGCGTTTTTCGGTAATTCATTCGTCGGATGGCGTCACCTCGCCTTCCTGCAAGCGCTGCATCACATAGGCCAGGGCCTTGGCCAGATGCTTTTGCACGCTGCTGTCGCTGATGTCCAGATGCCGGGCGACCTGAGCGTGGGTCATGCCTTCGATACGGTTCAAGCGGAAAATCTGCTGGGTGCGCGCCGGCAATTCCGAAAGCGCCTGCTTCAATGCCTGCCGCTGTTGCTGCGCCATTGCCTGAGCCTCCAACCCGGCCACGTCATCTTCAATCTCGGCCAGCGCCTCGTGGGGCACGGTGTCGGTCTTGCGCCGTGCTTCCTGGCGAATATGGTCGATCAGCAGATTGCTCGCCGTTCGATAGAGATAACCCTGGGAGTTGTCGATACGCTCACCGGCCGGTTTTTCTGCCAGGCGCAGGAAGCTCTCCTGCACCAGGTCTGCGGCCAATTGCGGGTCCCGTACTCTGCGGGCCAGATACCCGCGCAGCGTATCGGCGTGCTTGAGAAACAGGCCCTTGAGATCCACGTCCGACAAACCGACTCCCTGGAATGTTGAGGAAACAGGCGGGCATCTTAAGCGTTGTCGAGAATGGTTTTCAATTGATATCTAATCCGATTGAGCCTAGCGTTTGCCTTGATTAAACGTTCGATCACCGAACAGATCCGCAGCCATCCATTGACCAAATTAACCAACCAGTACATTTTGACTCCACAACCAATAAGAACTGTGGAGAAGCCTCTATGCCGCCCATCGTGCTGGTGCTCAACGGCCCCAACCTCAACCTGCTCGGCACCCGCGAGCCTGCCACTTATGGCCATGAAACCCTGGCCGACATTGCTGCCCTGTGTGGGCGCAGCGCCGACAAACTCGGGCTGACCATCGAATTTCGCCAGACCAACCACGAGGGCGAATTGCTCGACTGGATCCACGCCGCCCGCAACCGCTGCGCCGGTATCGTGATCAACCCGGCGGCCTGGACCCACACCTCGGTCGCGATCCGCGATGCCCTGGTGGCCAGTGAAGTGCCGGTGATCGAAGTGCATTTATCCAACGTGCACGCCCGTGAAGCCTTTCGTCATCACTCGTTTGTGTCGCCAATCGCCAAGGCCGTGTTGGCCGGGTTTGGCAGCCATGGCTACCACCTGGCCCTGGAACATTTCAGCCATACGCTGAAGGGACGCACCTGATGAAACCACGCATTCTCGCCGGCCTGATCGGCGCCGGTATCCAGGCCTCACGCACCCCGGCACTGCACGAACAGGAAGGCGACGCCCAGGGCTTGCGCTACCTGTATCGCCTGATCGACCTGGAGCCGCTGCATCTGGACCTCAGCGCCCTGCCGGAACTCCTGCGGGCCGCCGAGCTGATGCACTTCACTGGGCTGAACATTACCTACCCGTGCAAGCAGGCGATCCTGCCGCTGCTCGATGAACTCTCCGATGAGGCCCGGGGCATTGGCGCGGTCAACACCGTGGTGTTCAAGGACGGCAAGCGCATTGGCCATAACACCGACTGCCTGGGGTTCGCCGAAGGCTTTCGGCGCAACTTGCACAACGTGCCGCGCCACCGCGTGGTACAGATGGGTGCCGGTGGCGCGGGTGCGGCGGTGGCCCATGCACTGCTGGCCGAGGGTGTGGAGCAACTGAGCCTCTTCGACGTCGACAGCGCCCGTGCCCAGGACCTGGTGGATAACCTCACCGAGCATTTCGGCATCGGTCGCGCTCAGGTTGGCAGCCACTTGGAAAACGCCATGGCCGAGGCCGATGGCCTGGTGAACACCACGCCGATGGGCATGGCCAAGTTGCCTGGCACGCCGGTGCCAGCGCAGTTATTGCGGGCCGAATTGTGGGTAGCGGAAATCGTGTACTTCCCACTGGAAACCCAACTGCTGCGTGACGCTCGCGCCTTGGGTTGCCGTACCCTGGACGGCGGCAATATGGCGGTGTTTCAGGCGGTGAAGGCGTTTGAGTTGTTCAGCGGCGAAGTGGCGGATGCAGACAGGATGCTGGCGCATTTCCAGAGCATGAATACCTAGGGATGCAACCCCATCATGATCGTCCCCACGCTCTGCGTGGAAACGCCTCCCGTGACGCTCCGCGTCACGACTTTGACAGCAGACGCAGAGCGTCCATGTCGGCATTCCCACGCAGAGCGTGGGAACGATCAGTTCTCAGGCTTGCAGGTAGCGCAACACCGACTCGCAAATCATCTCCCGATGGCGCTGCTTGATCGCCTCGTCCGACAGCTCGATCTGGAAAATCTCGCTGAAGGTGTGCCGGTTGGACACCCGATAAAAGCTGAACGAGTTGATCAGCAAGTGCACATCCAGCGGCTCCAGCCCTTCGCGAAACAGCCCCAACTCAGCCCCGCGGCGCAAGGTCTCCCCCAGCCCTTCGAGGATTTTGCTGTTCATCGCCTTGATGGTCTCGGTGCGCTTGACGTACTCGGCGTTGTGGATATTTTCGATGCTGACGATGCGCACGAAATCCACGTTCTGGTCGTGGTGATCGAAGGTGAACTCCACCAACCGGCGAATCGCCTCACGCGGCTCCAGAGCCGTGAGGTTCATGCGCGTTTCGGTGTTGCGGATATCGCCGTAGAGCTTCTCCAGCACCTCGACGTATAGCTGCTCCTTGCTGCCGAAGTAGTAATAGATCATGCGCTTGGAGGTATGGATGCGCTCGGCGATGGCGTCCACGCGTGCGCCGGCCAGGCCCTGCTGAACAAACTCGACAATAGCTTCTTGCAGAATATTTTCGCGGGTCTTTTCCGGATTGTTCTTGCGACTCTTGCGCGGTGTGTCTGACACAGCGCAGAGGTCAGGGGTCAGGGTCATGGTGCGCTCACGGCGATTGCTTGGGCAGGCCCGATTATGGGCCGAGGCGCTCCCCGAAGGAAGCACCCGCCCTGCCCTTATAAACGGGCCTGGCGCGCCGCACCGCTGCGTGACTTGGCCATCGCCGCCAGACGCACCGCCACGTTGGCTGCGCCGTAGCCGGCATAGCCGTGCTTACGCTGGATGATCTCGAAGAAAAACCGCCCTTCGAACGGTTCGGTGTACACATGAAACAGCTCACCGCCCTGGGCGTCGCGGTCGTACAGCACGTTGTAGTACGCCAGCTCGCTGAGGAACTCATCGTCGAAATCGAAGCGTGCCGCCAGGTCGTCGTAATAGTTGAGCGGGATATCCAACAACGGCACACCGGCCTCTTTGGCCCGGCGTACCTCGGCGAAAATATCCGCACAATCGAAGGCAATGTGGTGCACGCCCGAACCGCGATAGCTGGAGAGCGCGTGGGAAATCGCGGTGTTGCGGTTTTCGGAGATATTCAGCGGCAGGCGGATCGAGCTGCAACGGCTGCGCAACGCCCGGCTTTTCACCAGGCCGTAAGGGTCGGGCAGCACCACTTCGTCATCGGCTTCGAAATCCAGCAGGCTTTTGTAGAACAACACCCAACTGTCGAGACTGTCGGCCGGCAGCGCCATGGCCATATGGTCGATGCGCAGCAAGCCGCCGCTGGCGAGTGCGGCCGTTTGCAGGTTGAAATCGGTGTCGTAAAGCCCGCCTTCGCTGGGATCGACCAGGTAAATCAGGCTGCCATCCGGTGCACGCACGGCGGCCAATTCCAGCTCGTTGGGGCCGACCAGGCCGCGATAAGGCTGGCCCTTGTAGGCCACCGCCCGCTCCAGGGCCTTGGCACTGTCCTTGACCCGCACCGCCGTGGCACACAACGACGGGCCATGGGCCTCGAAAAAGTTATGGGCAAAGGAATAGGGTTCGCAGTTGAGGATCAGGTTGATATCGCCCTGGCGCAACAGGCTCACATTCTTCGAGCGATGCTGGCCGGCCTTGGCGAAACCCAGGCGCTCCAGCCAATTGCTCAGCTTGGCACCGAGGCTTTCATCCACGGCAAACTCCAGGAACTCGATACCGTCGTACTCGCTGGCCGCCGGGGTTTCAAACAGAATGTCCACTGGCGCAGCGGGCGCTTCTTGCGCCAGGCGCTGGCGGGTTTTCTCTTCCAGGTACAGCAACGAGCGCAAGCCATCCGCCGCATTCGCGCGGGTGGGCGCGGCGCGGAAACCATCGTTGAAAATTTCCAGGGACAAGGGCCCGCTGTAGCCACTTTTGATGATCGGCGCAAGAAAGCCCGCCAGGTCAAACTCGCCCTGGCCTGGGAAGCAACGGAAATGCCGGCTCCACTCCAGCACATCCATGGCCAGGATCGGTGCGTCGGCCATCTGCACGAAGAAAATCTTGTCGCCCGGGATCTGGGCGATGGCACTCGGGTCGCCCTTGAGCGACAAGGTGTGGAAGCTGTCGAGCAATACACCGAGGCTTGGGTGGTCGACTTGGCGCACCAGGTTCCACACCTGCTGCCAGGTGTTCACATGCTTGCCCCAGGCCAGGGCTTCATAGCCGATGCGCAGGCCGCGCTTGCCCGCGTGTTCGGCCAGCAGGCTCAGGTCATCGAGCAGAATACGTTCGTCGCCCACGCTGTCGGCCGAGGCGTTACTGCACACCAGCACCAGGTCGGTGCCTAGCTCTTGCATCAAATCGAATTTGCGTTCGGCGCGCTCCAGGTTGCGCGCCAGGCGATCGCGGCGGCAGCCTTCGAAATCGCGAAACGGCTGGAACAGAGTGATGGCGATGCCCAGGTCGGCGCACATCTGCCTAACCTCGCGCGGGCTGCCGTCGTAATACAACAAGTCGTTCTCAAAGATCTCCACCCCATCAAACCCGGCGGCGGCAATGGCTTCGAGTTTTTCCGGCAGGGTGCCGCTCAAGGACACAGTGGCAATAGAACGTTGCATGGAAGACTCCCGGCAATTGTTGTTTGTGGCAAATTATTCGCCCCCAGCCTACAGGCAGCAATTAAAATGTACGAACCGGTTAGTTTTTGGTGCGATTATCGAACACTAAGCCCCTTTGGCGAATTGACGACTTTTTAACCACTGCGCACCATCGACCGGGCAATTCGTTCACGTAACAAAGACCCAGAACACACCATAAGAATTTCAAAAAACGGGTACAAACCTCATGCCTCTGCAAAATCCAGCCCTGGCCGCGCGCCCGGGCAACCCGCACGCCGGTATCGGCGACAAGATCCGCGGTGCCCTGGCCGTGGGTAAAACGCGCTGGGGCATGCTGGCCCTGGTGTTCTTCGCCACCACCTTGAACTACATCGACCGCGCCGCCCTGGGCGTGATGCAACCGATCCTCGCCAAGGAAATGAGCTGGACGGCGATGGACTACGCCAACATCAACTTCTGGTTCCAGGTCGGCTACGCCATCGGCTTTGTGCTGCAAGGCCGCCTGATCGACCGGGTTGGCGTCAAGCGCGTGTTCTTCTGCGCCGTGCTGCTGTGGAGCCTGGCCACCGGCGCCCATGGCCTGGCCACTTCGGCAGTCGGCTTTATGGTCTGCCGGTTTATTCTCGGGCTGACCGAAGCCGCTAACTACCCGGCCTGCGTCAAGACCACACGCTTGTGGTTCCCAGCGGGTGAACGTGCAGTGGCCACCGGCATCTTCAACGCTGGCACCAACGTCGGCGCAATGATGACGCCGATGCTGCTGCCGTTGATCCTGCACGTGTGGGGCTGGCAGGCGGCGTTCCTGTGCATGTCGGCACTTGGCGGTATCTGGCTGGTGCTCTGGGGCTTGAAGTACTACAACCCGGAAGACCACCCCACCGTTAAACAATCCGAATTGGACTACGTGCAACAGGAAGTCGAACCGGAACAACCCCGTGTGCCGTTCAGCCGCATCCTGCGCATGCGTGGCACCTGGGCCTTCGCCCTCGCCTACTCGCTCACCGCGCCGGTGTTCTGGTTCTACCTGTATTGGCTGCCGCCGTTCTTGAACCAGCAATACAACCTGGGCATCAACGTGACGCAGATGGGCATTCCGCTGATCATCATTTACCTCACCGCCGACTTTGGCAGCGTGGGCGGTGGGATCCTGTCGTCGTTCCTGATTGGCCGTGGCATGAATTCGATCAAGGCGCGGCTGTTGTCGATGCTGCTGTTCGCCTGCTGCATCGTCGGCGTGATCATGGCGGCCGGCTCCAGCCAGCTGTGGGTCGCGGTGTTTGCCATCTCCCTGGCCATCGGCGCGCACCAGGCCTGGACCGCCAACATCTGGAGCCTGGTGATGGACTACACGCCCAAGCACATGATGAGCACGGTATTCGGCTTTGGCGGCATGTGCGCGGCCATCGGCGGCATGTTCATGACCCAGATCGTCGGCCACATCCTCACGGTGACCAACAACAACTACACGATCTTGTTCACCCTGATCCCGGCGATGTACTTCATCGCCCTGGTGTGGATGTACTTCATGGCGCCGCGCAAGATCCCCACCGTAGACGTTTAACTAACGCCGCCGCTGCTGCCAGGCAGCGGCCAACCCGCTCATGCAGATCACCCCGATACCCACCACCGTGGTCATATCGGGGGTATGGCTGAACACCAGCCAGCCCAACAACCCCGCGAACACGATCTGGCAATAGCCAAACGGCGCCAGCAAGGCCGGCGCCGCGAAGCGGAACGCCTGGGTGAGCATCAAGTGCGCGGTCATCCCGCAGGTGCCCAGCGCCAGCATCATCACCGCATGCCACAGCGTCGGCACTTGCCAGAAGAACGGCACCATTGCACTCATCACCAGGGTGTTGCACAGGCCGGCGAAGAAATTGCTGGTGGTCGGGCTGTCGTATTGGCTGAGGATGCGCGTGAGCAACTGGTAGAAACAGAAGAACAACGCCGAGCACAGCGGCAGCAATACCGCCGGGGTAAACAACTCGCCGCCGGGGTGGATGATGATCACCACGCCGATAAACCCGCAGATCACCGCCAGCCACTGACCACGGGTCACGTGCTCACCGAGCAACGGTACCGACAGCGCCGTCACCAGGATCGGCGCCAGGAAGTTCACCGCCGTGGCTTCGGCCAAGGGGATGTAATGCAGCGCCGTGGTGAAGAACAGGCTGGTGCCCAACAGGCATAACGCCCGCACCACCTGCATGCCCGGCCGCTTGCTGCGCAACACGCGCAGGCCCGATTGCGGCAGGAAGATCCCGGCCATCAGCAAGGTGTGCACCATGTAACGCGCCCACACCACCATCACGATCGGGTAAAACCCGGCCAGGTATTTGGACAAGGCGTCGTGGCTGGAGAACAGAAACGTCGCCAGCACAATCAGCAGGATGCCTTTGAACGGATGGTTGACGCCGGAGAGCGGGGTACTGACAGTCATTGAATTCTCTTGTGTGGCGAGCGGGACGCTGAGCACTGAACCAAGTAGCGCTCAACCCGGTAATCTAGCAGCCGGGCCGGAGTCTGCCCCAAGAGCATAACCAAACACCGGGCGAACAGCGCACTAAATCGATGGATCCGAGTCCAACGCTGCACGCTCGCCCCGGCGTTGCACACTTTTTAACCAAGGCCTTGCCGCTATGAAAAAAATCCTCTTTGCCCTGTCTGCCCTCGCCCTGCTCGCTGCCTGCGATAAAGCCCCGAAAGAAGCCCCCAAGCCCGCGCCCGCTTCCGTGCAAGCGACCCTGGTGCCCGAGACCCCGCCCACCGATAAATGGGTCGGCAAGTGGATCGGTGTCGAAGGCTTGCACCTGACCATCGCCAAAGACGACAGCATTGGCCGCGGCCACTATCTGCTGACCATGCAATACGGCCTCGATGCCGATGACGCTGGCACCTTCAAAGGTGAGGCCACTGACGACGGCATCGCCTTCACCCGCCCCGACGGCCCGCAGCTGTTGCGCGCTGGCGATGGCGCCGCCACCGGTTTGAAGTGGCTGGCAGATAAAAAAGACTGCCTGGTCGTTGCCACTGGCGAAGGCTATTGCCGTTAATACCGACCATAATCAATCACGGTTAGCACACAGAGGATTGCTCCCATGCTATGGAAAAAAGGCCGACGCAGCGACAACGTGGTGGATGCCCGTAATGACAGTGGCGGCGGCGGTGGCGGTATGCGCTTCGGCGGCGGCAAGGGCCTGAGCCTCACGGCCATCGTGCTGATCGTCGGCATTGGCTGGCTGACCGGCCAGGACCCGATGCAGATCCTCGGCCAATTGACCGGGCAGATGGAGCAGGCGCCGTCGGTCAGCACTCAGCCGCGTCAGGCACCGCCGGCCAACGATGAGCAAGCCGACTTTGTGCGCGCTGTGCTGGGCGATACCGAAGACACTTGGGGCCAAGTGTTCCAGCAAAATGGGCTGGCGTATAAGAACCCGAAACTGATCCTGTTCCGTGGCCGGGTAAATTCAGCCTGTGGTGGCGCCACCTCAGCCAGCGGCCCGTTCTACTGCCCGGCTGACCAGCAGGTGTACCTGGACCTGGACTTCTTCCGGGAAATGTCGCAACGCTTCCAGGCCGCCGGTGACTTCGCCCAGGCTTACGTGATCGCCCACGAAATCGGGCACCACGTACAAACGTTGCTGGGCATCTCGTCCAAGATCCAGGCGGCGCGCCAACAGGGTCGGCAGATGGAAGGCGACGGTGGCCTGCTGGTTCGCCAGGAACTGCAAGCCGACTGCTTTGCCGGCGTGTGGGCCAACCATGCGCAAAAGCGCCTGAACTGGCTGGAACCCGGCGATATCGAAGAAGCCCTGAACGCAGCCAATGCCATCGGCGACGACCGTTTGCAGCAGCAGGGCCAGGGGCGCGTGGTACCGGACTCCTTTACCCACGGCACCTCGGCCCAACGCGTGCGCTGGTTCAAGACCGGCTTCGCCCAGGGCCAGATCACTCAATGCGATACCTTCGCGGCCAAGAGTCTCTAAATGATCAAACGATTGGGGTTACTGCTGGGTGTGCTCGTGTCCTGTTGCACCTTCGCGGCCGAACACGGCGTCAAGGTGGTCAGCCCCGATCGCTTTCATCTGGAGGCCGGCGAACTCAGCCTGGGCCTGAGCCAGGATTGGCGCCAACCGCTGCCCAAGGTCACACGTGCATTGATCATCGTGCATGGGCGCCTGCGTAATGCGCAAACCTACCTGCACAGCGGCATCAATGCCGCCGAGCATGCCGGGGTGGGCGGCAGTACGCTGGTGATCGCACCACAGTTTCTCAATCAAACGGACGTGAAGCGTAACCACCTGGACGATCAGGTTTTGCGCTGGAAGGGCAACGACTGGATGGCCGGCGAAGCGTCCACCGGCCCAGGGCAGATCAGCTCTTATGGCGCTCTGGACCAGATCATCAAGCACTTGGGCAACCGCAAACTGTTCCCGGCGCTGAAAGAAATCGTGGTCGCCGGGCATTCCGGTGGCGGCCAAGTGGTGCAGCGCTTCGCCCTCACCGGCCACGACCACCCGCTGCTGAACACCGAAGGCATCCGCCTGCGGTATGTGGTGGCTAACCCGTCGTCCTATGCGTATTTCAGCCCGCAACGCCCGGTGAAGTTCGATGCGACCAGTTGCCCAGGCTTCAACGACTGGAAGTACGGCATGCAAAACCTGCCGGATTACGTGGGTGACCGAGGCGCCCAGCAACTGGAACAGGCCTACGTGTCACGGGATATCACTTACCTGCTGGGCCAGCAGGACACCGACCTCAACCACCCGGCGCTGGATAAAAGCTGCGAGGCCGAGGCCCAGGGCGCGTATCGGCTGATACGTGGGCACAACTACTTTGATTACCTCAAGCAGCGGCATCCGCAGTTGGCTCACAGGCTGGTGGAAGTGCCGGGGGTGGGGCATGACGGGGACAAGATGTTTACCTCGCCAGAGGGAGAAAAGGTGCTGTTCGCCCAGTAATCACTGACGAAACCTAATCAAAATGTGGGAGCTGGCTTGCCTGCGATGACGGACTGTCAGTTGATAAAGTGTCAGCTGACCCACCGCTATCGCAGGCAAGCCAGCTCCCACATTTGATCTCTGTCGCCTGGGTTAGATCATTCGGCGCAGCGCCGCACAATCCTCGGCATGCCAATCCGCCAACTCCGGCCACGGGTTCTCCGGCAAGTTCACCAACACCGTCTTGGCCCCCGCTGCCCGACCACAATCCAGGTCAAAGCGATAATCCCCCACCATCACCATTTCGTTGGGTGATATGTCCCAAGCCGCCGCCAGCTTCAGTAACCCACCCGGATCCGGCTTGTGCGGCGCATCATCGCGCCCCAGCACATCCTCAATGGCAAAGCAGTCCGCCAGGCCTATCGCCTCCAGGGTGATATGGGCCAGCTCCCGCGCATTGCGGGTCAGGATGCCCAGGCGATAACCGCGAGCGGCCAATTCCTGTACCAGCTCCACCGCGCCCTGCGCCGCCACCGAACCCAGGGCCAGCTCGCGCTCGTGCTCCAGCAACCAGGCGTGCTTGGCCGCTGCAACCGGCGCCGGCAAGGCCGCCAGATGCGTGAGGATGTCGTCTTCGGGTGGAATGTCCAGCGCCTCGCGGATGGCAGCAAAGTCATGCACCGCCACCGTGAGGGTGCCGTCCATGTCGAACACCCAGTGCTTAACGTCGCAAAGGCTCATGCCCAATCCTTGCGATGGCGAATCAAACCTTCCTGGGTCACCGACGCCACCAGTTGCCCGGCGCGGTTGTACACGCTGCCCCGGGAGAAACCCCGGGAGTTGCCGGCCCACGGGCTGTCCATGGCGTACAGCAACCAGTCATCGGCACGCAGGTCAGCGTGGAACCACAGCGCGTGATCGAGGCTGGCGACCTGCATGTCTTTCTGCCACACGGTCTTGCCATGGGGCAGCAGCGAGGTGGTCAACAGGCCAAAGTCCGAGGCATAGGCCAACAGGTATTTATGCAGCGCCGGCGTGTCCGCCAAGGCACCGTCGGCACGAAACCACACGTACTTGACCGGGTCGGACGGCTGCGGGTTGAACGGGTCTTTTTCGGTGACCGGGCGCACTTCGATGGGCTTGGGACACAGCAGCTTGTCGCGCATGTGCTCGGGGATCAGGTGCGCACGTTGCTGGGTCAGCTCCAGCTCCGACGGCAGGTTTTCCGGGCCCACTACCACCGGCATGGTGGTCTGGTGCTCGAAACCTTCTTCGTCGTACTGGAACGAGGTCGTACAGGTAAAGATCGGATTGCCCTTTTGAATCGCGGTGACACGACGCGTGCTGAAACTGCCACCATCGCGCACGCGGTCCACCGAATACACCACCGGCAACGCGGCATCGCCAGGGCGCAGGAAATAGCCGTGCAGGGAATGCACATGCCGCGCTTCTTCTACGGTCTGGCTGGCCGCCGACAACGACTGGCCGAGCACTTGGCCGCCGAACAGCTGGCGAAAGCCCAGGTCCTGGCTGCGGCCGCGAAAGAGGTTTTCCTCGATCGGCTCCAGGGTCAGCAAGTCCACCAGATCTTCCAATACTTGGCTCATTGAAACTCTCCTCAAAGCAAAACGGTATCTACCGGTAGGAGCGAGCTTGCTCGCGAAGGTCGTTAACGATGACGCAGCGCTTCTGGTTTACCGCAGCGCTCTTGCGTTCTTCGCGAGCAAGCTCGCTCCTACAGGTTTCTGTTGAGCATGACCGCCTGCTTATCCGTGCAGCGTGTCCAACCATTGGGCGCGGGTGATGCGGTACAACACGTGAGGGCGCAGCGGGTCACCGGCTGCGACTTTCGGGTGTTCAAAATCTGCCTGCGGATCGTAATGCATACCGATGGCCTGCATGACTTTTTGTGAGGGCAGATTGCTCTCGGTGGTGAAAGCCAGGATTTCGTCCAGTTGCAGGCGGTCAAAACCACAGCGCAACGCCGTCCAGGCGGCCTCACTGGCATAACCCAGGCCCCAATGCTCACGGGCCAGGCGCCAGCCGATTTCCACCGCCGGGGTAAAGCCGGCTTCGAAGCTGACATTCGCAAGGCCCGTCAGGCCGATAAACTCACCGGTGTCCTTGCGCTGCAAGGCCCAGAAACCAAAGCCATATTCAGCAAAATGCCCGCGAATCCGGCCGATCAGCGCGGCGCTTTCCAAGTGGCTCAATTGAGCCGGGAAATAACGCATCACCTGTGGGTCGGCGCACATGCGCGCAAAGTCCGGCAGGTCGCTGTCGCGCCATTGGCGCAGCACCAAGCGTGCACTTTCCAATTCCAATATCGGCTCCATGGGTCCCCCTGCCTTGCCATGTGCGTGAGTGTACAGCGCTGTTAAGATCCGTCGCAGGTTCCCGTCAGAAAATCCCATGCCCTTGCCATTGATCTACCACGAAGACTACAGCCCTGAGTTCCCGGCGGACCACCGGTTCCCCATGGACAAGTTTCGCCTGTTGCGTGACCACCTGGTGGACAGCGGCCTGACCGAAGACAGCCAATTGCTGCGCCCGCCGCTGTGCCCGGCAGACATTTTGGCCCTGGCCCATGAACCTGGGTATATCGAACGCTACATGGGCGGCGAACTGTCCCGCGAAGACCAACGCCGCCTCGGCCTGCCCTGGAGCGAAGCCCTGGCCCGGCGCACGGTGCGCGCGGTGGGCGGCTCGATCCTGGCCGCCGAACAGGCCCTCGAACATGGCCTGGCCTGCCATTTGGCCGGTGGCACCCACCATGCCCATTACGATTATCCGGCGGGTTTCTGCATTTTTAATGACCTGGCGGTGATCAGCCATTACCTGTTGGCCAGCGGCCGGGTCAATCGCGTGCTGATCTTCGATTGCGACGTGCACCAGGGCGACGGCACCGCACGCATCCTGCACGACACGCCGGACGCCATCACCGTGTCGCTGCACTGCGAAAAGAACTTCCCGGCACGCAAGGCCCAGAGCGACTGGGACATCCCGCTGCCCATGGGCATGGGCGATGCCGACTACCTCAAGGTGGTGGATGACGCGCTCAACTACCTGCTGCCGCTCTACCAGCCGGACCTGGTGCTGTACGACGCCGGCGTGGATGTGCACAAGGACGACGCCCTTGGTTACCTCAAGCTGACAGACGCAGGCGTCGCCGCCCGTGATGAAAGCGTGATGCGCCACTGCCTGGGCCGCGACATTCCGGTGATGGGCGTGATCGGCGGCGGTTACAGCAAGGACCGCCCCGCCCTCGCCCGCCGCCACGGCATCCTGCACCACAGCGCACAACGGGTGTGGACGTCATCAGGCTGTCATTGAAGTGTGAGCGTTACCCACAATGCCTGTGGAACGGCCTGTGGATAACTTGAGCGTAAGCGGCTGCAAGCGAATGGCCGTATGGCCTGTAGGAAAGTGTACGTTTTTTGATCAGGCAACAGTGTCGTGGTCGGGTAGAATGCTCGGCCTATTCATATCACCGTAGCCTGCCCATGCCTCAGACTTCTGCCCACCACGTCTCCATTATCGGCGGCGGCCCCGCCGGGCTGATGGCCGCTGAAGTCTTGAGCCAGGCGGGCGTGCGCGTGGACCTGTACGACGGCATGCCTTCAGTGGGGCGCAAGTTCCTGCTGGCCGGCGTGGGCGGCATGAATATCACCCACTCCGAAGCGTACCCGGCGTTCCTGTCGCGCTACGCCGAACGCGCCCCGCACATGGCGCCGCTGCTGCGCAGCTTTGGCGCCGAGGCGTTGTGCGAATGGATTCATGGCCTGGGTATCCAGACCTTTGTCGGCACCTCTGGCCGCGTATTTCCTACCGATATGAAAGCCGCGCCACTGTTGCGCGCCTGGCTCAAACGCCTTCGCGATCAAGGTGTGGTTATCCAAACCCGGCATCGTTGGCTGGGTTGGAATGCCGAAGGCGGTTTACTTATCCACAGCCCGGACGGTGACAAAGTTGTCCACAGCGATGCGGTGCTGCTAGCCCTGGGCGGCGGCAGTTGGTCGCGCCTGGGTTCTGACGGCGCGTGGCTTAACCTGTTTGAAGGCAAGGGCCTGCCCTATGTGCGACTGCAACCGAGCAACTGCGGGTTTGAAGTGTCGGCCTGGAGCGAGTTGATGGTCAGCAAATTCGCTGGCGCACCGTTGAAAAACGTCGCCATTGGCCTGGGGGATGACAAGCCTCGGCTGGGCGAATGCGTGATCACCGCCACCGGCATTGAAGGCAGTTTGATTTACGCCTTGTCGGCGCCGATTCGCGAAGCGATCAACCGCGACGGTGCGGCCACGGTGCATATCGATTTGCTGCCCAGCAAGCCGTTGGACAAGGTGCAGGCCGGATTGGCAAAGCCCCGTGGCTCACGGTCGATGAGCAAGCATCTGCACAGTCAGTTGGGGCTAGATGGCGTGAAAGCGGCCTTGTTACGCGAGTTGTCGCCCGCTGAACACTTCACCGATCCGGCGCAATTGGCGGTGGATATCAAAGCGTTGCCGCTGACGCTGGTGAAGACGCGACCGATGGATGAGGCGATCAGCACGGCCGGGGGGGTGCCGTTTGAAGCGCTGGATGAGCGGTTGATGCTCAAGCCATTGCCTGGAGTGTTTTGCGCGGGGGAAATGCTGGACTGGGAGGCGCCCACTGGTGGGTATTTGCTGACGGGGTGTTTTGCCAGTGGTAGAGCGGCTGGGCGGGGGATTTTGGAATGGCTCCACCGCTGATCGTTCCCACGCTCTGCGTGGGGATGCCGCCAGGGACGCTCTGCGTCCCGCTTTAGGTTCGTGACGCAGAGCGTCACAGGATGCGTTCCCACGCGGAGCGTAGGAACGATCAATCACTTCTTCTTACGCGGCCCAGTATTAAACACCGGCACCTTGCGCACCGGCTTGATCGACGGCTCAGCCGGCGCCACGTCACCACTGTCCACCCACTTGCCCAGGTTGCGCTTGCCGCCACCGCCGGACGCCTTAGGCTTCTTCGGTTTTTTCGGCTTCTTGACCACCTGCCCGCTGGCATCGGTGTCCGGCACGCGGTGCTCCGGCTCGAAGTCCGGTTCCATCTTGCGGGTGAGGGTCTGGCGGGTCAGCATCTCGATCGCCGAGAGCATGTTCACCTCATCGGCACACACCAGGGAAATCGCCTCACCGGTATTGCCCGCACGCCCGGTACGGCCGATGCGGTGGATGTAGTCTTCGGCCACGATCGGCAGGTCAAAGTTGACCACCAGCGGCAGGTCTTCGATATCCAGGCCACGGGCCGCCACATCGGTGGCCACCAGGATCTGCACGTCGCTGGCCTTGAAGCGGTCCAGTGCGCGTTGGCGGGTGGCTTGGGGTTTGTCGCCATGGATGCCGTCGGCGTTGATCCCCAGGCCCTGCAACTTGTCCACCAAGGCGTCTACGCCGTTGCGGGTCTTGGCGAACACCAGCACTTGCTTCCAACGGCCCTTGCGCATCAGGTGCACAAACAGTTCCGGCTTGCGCTTCTTGTCCACCGGCACCACCCACTGCTTGACGGTGTTGGCGGCGACGTTGCGCGGGCTGACTTCGATGCTCAGCGGGTCGTTGAGCATTTGCCCGGCGAGCAGGCGGATGTCATCGGAGAAGGTCGCGGAGAACAGCAGGGTCTGGCGCTTTTTCGGCAACATGCGGTAGATGTTGGCAAGTTCTTCGGAGAAGCCCAGGTCGAGCATACGGTCGGCTTCATCCAGCACCAGGGTTTGCAGCTGGTTGAGCTTCAACGCGTTCTGGCGGAACAGGTCGATCAGGCGGCCAGGGGTGGCGACCAGAATGTCGACGCCTTTGCGCAGCTTCATCATCTGCGGGTTGATGCTCACGCCGCCGTACACCGCGTAAGTGGTCAGCGGCAGATGTTGGGCGTACTCGGCAACGCTGGCGTGTACTTGCTCGGCCAGTTCGCGAGTCGGGCACAGGATCAGCGCACGCGCCGAGTTGGCGGCGACTTTCGGCCCTTCCAGGGTCAACAGTTGCAGCAGCGGCAAAGCGAAACCTGCGGTCTTGCCGGTGCCGGTCTGGGCCGCGGCCATCAGGTCGCGACCGGCCAGCACGGCCGGAATGGCTTGGGCCTGCACCGGCGTCGGGGTCTGGTAGCCAAGCGTCTCAAGGGCGCGCAGCAAGGGTTCGATCAGGCCAAGGGTGGCGAAAGTCATGTAGTTACCGTAGGAAAAATTCAGCGCAAGGGCGTAATGCGCGGCAGTTTACCTTATTTCGGGTTTGGGCTTGCGCCATTGGGGCAGGCTGATCAGCAACACCGCGCTGATAATCACCAGCATTGCCAGGGCTTCTTCCAGGCCGATGCTCTCGCCCACGAATACAATCCCCAGCAACACGGCCACTGCCGGGTTTACGTAGGCATAGCTGGTCGCCGCCGCCGGGCGTACGTGCTTGAGCAGGTACATATAAGCGTTGAAGGCAATGATCGAGCCGAACACCGTGAGGTACGCCAGGGCCAGCCAGCCTTCCAGCGGCGGCATCGCCTGCAGGTGCTCGCCAGACAACGCGCTGACGATCAGCAGCGCCACACCGGCCACGAGCATTTCCGCGGCGCTGGCCATCGCGCCTTGGGGCAGCGGTAAATGGCGGCTCCACACCGAGCCGAAGGCCCAGGACGCTGCCGCCATCAACAGCAACACCGCGCCCAGTGGGCTCGACTGCAAGGTACTGCCCATGTTGAGCATGGCGATGCCGATGATCCCCAGCAGCACCCCGGCCCATTCCAGCCGTGTATTACGTGCGCCCCAGAAAAACCCACACAGCAAAGTGAACAACGGCACCGTCGCCACCGCCAACGCGGCCACGCCGGACGACACCCCCATGTGTTCGGCCACACTTACGCCACCATTGCCCACCGTGAGCAACAAAATGCCGATCATCCCGGCCGCCTTCCACTGCGGCCAGGTCGGCGCCGGCACCCCGCGCCACCTGAGAAAGCCGTACATCAACGCGCCCGCCGTGCAAAACCGAATGCCCGCCAGCAACAACGGCGGCCAGTACTCCACGCCAATGCGGATCACCAGGTAGGTGGAACCCCAGATCACATACAACGCAAAAAAGGCGGCGATCAACGGTAAGGGAAAGCGACGTGGGCCAGGCATTGGGCGGCTCTATGGCAGGAAATGGGAGACTTATTCTAGAAACGAAGATGGATAAACTTAAGTTACAAAACCTGTTTAAAACGCCAATACACTTCTCAAAACATGGTTATCAAGGCTATAAATCGTGCTTTCGAAAGCGAAGCGCAACCGGAGCCTTATCATGGACAAATACGATCGCATGCTCCTCAGCGCCCTGCTTGAAGATGGCCGTGCTTCCTACGCGCAACTGGCGCGCACCGTAAACCTCTCCGCCCCTGCCGTGGCCGAACGCGTGGCCAAGCTTGAGGCCAGCGGCGTGATCACCGGGTACCAGGCCAAGGTGGATTTATCCAAGGTGGGCTTGCCGATTCAATGCGTGATCGAGTTGCGGCTGACCAATCATGGCAGCCAAAAGGTGTACGACGCCCTGGCGGAAATACCCGAACTGACCGAATGCCACCGCGTCACAGGCGACCCCTGCGTGATCATGCAAGCGGCGGTGGGCACCATGCCGCAGCTGGAAGACCTGATTAATCGGGTGGCGAAGTTCGGGTTCAGCAAGACCTCGATTATTTTGTCCAGCGCCATAGAGCGGCGGGTGCCGTTGGGGCAATTGGAAGCCCATGGGAAAAATAGTGGCTGATCGATCGTTCCCACGCTCCGCGTGGGAATGCATCCCGTGACGCTTTGCGTCACGACTTTAAGGGCGGACGCAGAGCGTCCAGGGCAGCATTCCCACGCAGAGCGTGGGAACGATCAGTGACTGCCGGGCAGCTTGTCATCGTGTTGCCCACATGAAACGCCACGCTTGAACTGGAGCCCAGATCAATGCCATTTGATTCAAGTTCCAACTTGCTTCGCATAATCGTTGTATGAAGATCGCTTTCCTGCATGACTGTAATCCCTGTGCATGAGTGACAGACGGGATGGTAGGTCGCAGTAAGACGCGATAGAGGAGTGAAGAGAAAAACGAGAAAGGTCCTGGGTCATAGCAGGATTTGGCCTACCGACCATTCAGCGCTCAGGTGAAAGAGACCTCACCCCCCCCGTATTTCATTGGCCAGCACGACCGATCCCTTTCATTTGCGGGACGTTTCCGAGAGAATCCCACGGCCTTGTTTCCGTCGGATTCGGTAGCTAGTCTCGCCCTGTCATCGAATGTTCGGTGACCGGACGTGCAAGTCCGACGACGGTAATACGCATAGCCTTAACTCTCTACGCCTGGGTTTTATCTCAGGCGCTAAGTGTCATGGCAGCTGTACGCGGGAGATCTTCGGATCTACCGGACTCCGTCTCGGTCTTGCACACCTGCGTACTGCTGCCACCCTAATTCGTGTGCAAGCGAACGGTTGCAGCTTCTTACCTGACGGAGAAGTTTCACCATGGTCAAAAAAGTCACCCCCGATCCACCCCAGTCCAAAACCGACTTCCTCAGCGAAGACGCCCTGCTCCACCGTCGTGCCATCGACTACTACCTCAAGGCATCCGCCCCGGATGCGCCGATTTTTATCCTGAATGACAACCTGAGCTTCGAAGACGCGTTGGCCCATGCGGCGGAGTTGTTGCATTGCGCGGTGGAGACGGCACACGCTTCGGGTGAGGTGATGAAGGCGCCGCAGCGGGCGGTGATGCATTTGGTGGAGATGGCGAAGGGGGTGGTGGACCAGGCGCTGGAGTGCGCACAGCCTCGATAGGCGACGCATAACCCCTGTGGGAGCCGGGCTTGCCCGCGATAGCGGAGGGCCAGGCAATAAATGGCTGGCTGATACACCGCTATCGCAGGCAAGCCAGCTCCCACATTGGAACTCCAGTGTTCTTGAGGTAGTAGCCGGATCAGAACCCGCGCTGTTTGCTGATCGTTCCCACGCTCTGCGTGGGAATGCCGCCCTGGACGCTCTGCGTCCGCTCTTAAAGTCGTGACGCGGAGCGTCACCAGATGCATGCCCACGCAGAGCGTGGGGACGATCAGCGCCTGGCCTTAAAACCCGCAATGTTTCTTCAGGTGTTCATTGATCTTCGCCGCCGGCACTTTCTGCAAGGTGCACAACAGGTCATGGGACAGCTCGCGCAAGCCATGAGTCTGGCGCAGTTCCTGGGCCAGGTGCGCCGTGAGGTTGGCGGCCATTTCCGCATCCGCCAGCGCCCGGTGAGCCTGGCCGGTGTGGGGCAGTTTGGCGTAGGTGTTGAGGGTGCCGAGCTTGTGATTGGGCGCCGCCGGCATGAGGCGGCGGGCCAGCAGCAGGGAGCAGGCGAATTTCTGCAGGCGGGTGCGGCGGATCAGGCCGAGCTCAAAGTCCCAGAACTTCTGGTCGAACGCGGCGTTGTGCGCCATCAAGGGCGTGGTGCCGACGAACTCATTGACCTCGTTCATCACCCGCTCAGCCGGGGGCGCGCTGCGCAGCATGGCGTTGCTGATGCCGGTGAGTTGTTCGATAAACGCCGGTATGCGCACGCCAGCGTTCATCAGGCTCTGGTAGCGGTCCACGATTTGCCCGCGCTCAAGGATGACCACGCCAATCTCCGTGGCCCGGCAGTGGCTGCTGGGGGTGATGCCGGTGGTTTCAAAGTCGATGACCGCTATGCGTTCCAAACCTGTTCCTACTCCGTTCAACGATCTATTTGAGCAACAACGCGCCTTCGATCGGCACATAGTGGCTGGCGGCGCGTATCAATGAGTTGGCCGTCAGCCCCGGCACGCCGTAGGCCACGGCCCGCACGCCATGCTTGTGGATGATGCGCTCGAGCAGCATGTCGAAATCACCGTCACCGGAGGCCAGCACGACTTCGTCGACATGATCGGCGGCGTCCATGATGTCCAGGGTGATGCCCACGTCCCAGTCGCCCTTGGCCGAGCCATCGCTGCGCTGGATATACGGCTTGAGTTTTACCGTAAAGCCCAGGTTGCGCAGGATCTGCTGGAACTGCTGCTGCTTGCTGTCGCCGCGGTCGATGGCATAGGCGTACGCCTCGACAATCTGCCCGCGCGCGCTGATGTCAGCCCACAGGGCGGCGTAGTTGAAGTGGCAACCATAGGCCTGGCGCACGGTGTAGTAGAGGTTTTGCACATCGGCGAACACCGCAATTTTTTTCACCGCACTTCCTCATGGACAGCCAGGCGCCAGCGCCCGGAAAGGGCGCCAGTATGCCAGCCAAGGGAGTGTTTCCGGGAAAAAATCAGACCGGAGCGCCGTGGCGCCCCGGGCCTGGTGTGTCAGACGAAAGAATCGTCGTCGCCAAAGGATGAGGAATCGTCCGAAAAATCGCTGTCGGCATTGTTGCCGCCCCAGCTGTCATTACCGGCGAACTGCTGGTCATCGTTACCCCAGTTGCCTTGATCGCTGGCAGGTGCTGGTTGTTCGATGATCTCTTCCACCACCTGTGGCTGCTGGTTGTGATGGAACAGGCTGCTGATCCCTTCAGCCAGCAACACACCACCGGCCACACCGGCGGCGGTCTTCATGGCGCCACCGAGAAAGCCACTGCCGGCGGGCGCGGCGACCGGTGCTTGCGGCGGTTGGTAGTTCTGCTGCGGCGCTGGCTGGCCAAAAGCGGGCCGCGCCGGTTCACGCCAGCCGCCACCTGAGTTGCTCGGAGCAGGCTGTGGCTCACGGGAGCCGCCGCCAAAGATGCTCGACAGGAAGCCACCACCGCTGGCCGGCGCAGGTTGCGTGGCCTTGGCCCGTTGCAGCTCGTCCTGCAATTGCTGGATCTGCTGGGCCTGTTGCTTGTTCTGCGCGTCGAGGCTCTGCAGCGCATGTTCCTGCACCAGAATCGACTGGGTCATGTAGTAGCCGACGGCGGGTTGGCGAGCCATATGCTCCTTGATCCGCGCTTCGGCCTGGGCGTCGCGGGGGGCTGAGTCCGTTTCGGCTTGCTGCAACCGTGAAAACAGTCCATCGATCAGGGTTTGCTCTTCGCTGTTCATGGCGACCTCGTAGATTGCCGATAAAAAATTCTCGTCCCGCCTGTGATCAGGCCAGGGGCGTTTCAGTTATGGGGATGTTACGAGTTGTTTCAATGGTCTTTACTCAAGGTTTACGTTTGCGCCCCTTTGAGCCTGATCGGTTAAAGTGTCGCCCTCTGCTTCCAGGCCTGTGATGACCCTGATGAATCCGTTAGACGTTTTGCGCGACTCTTTCCGTTTTACCCAGCGCAACCTGGGCGCCATCGTCCAGCTGTGCCTGCCCTTGGTGATCCTCGAAGCCTTGCTGCAACAGGTGCTGGACCACACGCTGGGCCCGGATGCGTTTCCCGGCTACAGCGTGGTCGTGGGTTTGTTGGTGTACCCGCTGTACACCGGCGCCTTGATCCTGTTTCTCGACGCCCGCACCCGGGGCGAGTCGCCGCGCACCAAGGATGTGTGGGCCATGGCCTTGAGCCTGTGGCCGCGTTTTGCCCTGCTGACGGCCATGAGCACCTTGCTGATTTTGCTGGGGCTGTCGCTGTATTTCCTGCCGGGCTTGTGGCTGATGGTGGTGTTGGCGTTTGCCGAATACCTGCTGGTATTGCGCGGCATGCCGGCGTTGGCGGCGATGAAAGAAAGCCTGCGCCTGACCCGTGGGCATTTCTGGCGCATCCTGGTGTGCCTGCTGTGCGTGATGACGCCGTTGTGGCTGCTCAAGGGCGCCAGCGTAGCGGCGTACCCTGAGCCGGCGCCGTTGCTGGGGCTGCTGATGGACAGCGCCCACAGCTTCCTGCAACTGTTTACCAGCGTGGTGTTGTTCCGTTTATTCATGCTGATCGGTGGCGACGCCGACGTGCGGTGATATGCTCCGTGGCTCTTCTGACACGCATATAAGCCGAGCCGATGACCCGTTTATTGCGCATCACCCTGTTGAGCCTGTTGATCATCGCCGGCCTGCTGGCCGCGCTGATCTACAGCCTGACCTGGCGCCCTGCCGACAAAGAGACCCTGCCCGTCAGCTGCGTGGCACCCCGCGCGCCGACGCTGTTGCCGGGGCAGGCGCTCAAGGTCATGACCTGGAATGTGCAATACCTGGCCGGCAAGAACTACGTGTTCTGGTACGACACCCCGGACGGCAGCGGCCCGGACGATCGCCCCACCGTCGAAGACATGGCGTTCAGCCTCGACGAAGTGGCGCGGGTGATTCGCGACGAACAGCCTGACGTCCTGCTGTTGCAGGAAGTCGACGAAGGCGCCAAGCCTTCCCACTATCAGGACCAGCTCGCGCTGTTGCAGGAGCGTCTGGTGGACCTCTACCCGTGCAGCGCCCAGGCCTTCGACTGGAAAGCCGACTTTGTGCCCAGCCTGCACATCTTCGGTAGCGTGGGGCGCAAGCTCGCTACGCTCAGCCGCTACCAGATCGAACACGCCGAGCGCCTGCAACTGCCGGCCGCCGAAGCCAACTTCATCAGTCGGCAGTTCCAGCCTAAACCTGCGTTGCTGCTGACTTACCTGCCCTTGAGCGATGGCGGCCAACTGGCGGTGCTCAATACACGCCTGGACGGCGGCGCACCTGGCCGCTCGGCCGCGCAACAACAGGTGCAAGCCACAGCCAAACTGCTGGATAAATTCGAAGGCCGGGGCACGCCCTGGTTGATCGGCGGGGATTTCAACCTGCTGCCACTGGGCCAATACCTGCGCCTGGACGCAGCTAAGCGCGGGCAGTATTCGCCGGACAGCGAGTTGCACCTGCTGTGGGACAAGTACCCGATGATCCCGCGCAATAGCGAATCCAGCGGGATTGATCGTGAGAAATGGCTGACGCACTTCCCCAATGACCCGAGCCTGGACAGGCCGGATCGCACCTTGGATTACCTGTTCTACAGCCCGCGCATCAAGCGGGTGGAGGCGAAGGTGAGGCAGGAGGACACGTTGCGCATTTCCAACCATCTACCGGTTATCGCCCGCTACCTGCTGCCTGCCGCGCAATAACCCACATCATTATTCTTTTGTGGGAGCTGGCTTGCCTGCGATGCCGCCGATGCGGTCTTTCAGTGACACCGCAGCGATGCGATCGCAGGCAAGCCAGCTCCCACATTTGAACTGCATCGCGCTTACTTACGCGGCTTGATTCGGGCTGTCGCTTCGGCCACCAACGGGTCATCCGGCCAGTAATGCTTGGGGTACCGCCCCTTGAGATCCTTCTTCACCTCGGCGTAGGTACTGCGCCAGAAGTTCGCCAGGTCCTGCGTGACCTGCACCGGCCGACGCGCCGGGGACAGCAAGTGCAACTTCACGGCCAGGCGCCCGCCGGCGATACGCGGGGTGTCTGCCAGCCCAAACAATTCCTGCAAGCGCACCGCCAGGATCGGCGGCTGTTCGCTGTAGTCCAGGCGCACTGAGGAGCCCGACGGCACTTTCACATGCTGCGGCGCGAGCTCTTCCAGGCGTTGGGGCAAAGGCCAGGGCAGCAGGTTGTGCAGGTAGCTGGAGATATCCAGGTTGGCAAAATGGCTGAGGCGCGAGACCTTGCCCAGGTAAGGCATCAGCCAATGCTCCAGGCTGGCGAGCAGGGCCTTGTCGCTGAGGTCGGGCCACTCGCTGGTTTTGCCCGCATCCAGCTGGCGCAGCAACATCACACGGGCTTGCCATTGGCGCAGTTCCGGGGTCCAGGGCAGCAGTTCCAGGCCTTTGCGGCGCACCAGGTTGACCAGCGCCTGGCTGCGGGCGGATTCGTCGAGGCCGGTCAGCGGTTCGCGGCTGAGTACCAGTTCGCCGACTTTGCGCTGGCGCTCGGCACGCAACACGCCTTCACGCTCGTCCCAGTCGAGTTGGTCGACGTTGCGCACTTGCTCGGCCAGCACTGTGTCGAACAGCGCCGGGTCAAAATCCGCCGCCAGGTAGATGCGCTCTTCACGCTGGCCCTGGCGGCTGCCCAGGTCGGCGATCACCAGCCAGGGTTGTTTCATCAGGCTGTCGGCTTCGGCAAACAGCGCCGCTCGGCCATTGGCCAGGCGGTATTCAGCGCCACCGGGGCGGCGTTGCTGGGCGACGCGGTCCGGGTAGGCCAGTGCCAGCAAGGCGCCGAGCCAGCGCGGGTGGTCGGGGTTGTCCACCGGCTGGGTCGCCTTGCCGCGCAGGTAGCCACGGTATTGCCGGGCCAGTTGCTTGGCGCGCTGCACGCCACCTTGGGTACCTCGCGCACGCTCTTCACCAGACATCAGCGCCAGGCGGCTGTGTAAATCGGCACCGCCGCCGCGCAGGATATCGCGCTCGCCCAACAGAGCCGCGACGTCACAGGCCGTGGCGGCCAGCCCCAAGTCCTGGCCACGCAATAACAGATGGGCAATACGCGGGTGAGCGGGCAACTCGGCCATCTTCTGGCCATGGGCGGTGAGGTTTTCTTCGCTCAATGCGCCGAGGCGTTGCAACAGATCCTGAGCCTGGGCATACGCGGCAGTCGGTGGTACGTCCAGCCACACCAACTGGTTGGGCGTCACGCCCCAACGGGCCAGTTGCAAGGCCAGCCCCGCCAGGTCGGCGGCGAGGATTTCCGCGCTGCCATAAGCGGCCAGACCGTCGTGCTGGTCTTCGGACCACAATCGGTAACACACCCCCGGCTCCAACCGCCCTGCCCGGCCGGCGCGTTGGGTGGCGCTGGCGCGGGAGATGCGCTGGGTGTCGAGGCGGGTCATGCCGCTGCCGGGGTCGAAACGCGGCACCCGCGCCAGCCCGGCGTCGATCACCACGCGTACGCCGTTGATGGTCAGGCTGGTCTCGGCGATGTTGGTGGCCAGCACCACTTTGCGCTTGCCGGCCGGCGCCGGGTCGATGGCGGCGCGCTGGGCGTTGAGGTCCAGCTCGCCATGCAGGGGGC
This sequence comes from Pseudomonas sp. AL10, assembly GCF_029960685.1. Classification (NCBI taxonomy): domain Bacteria; kingdom Pseudomonadati; phylum Pseudomonadota; class Gammaproteobacteria; order Pseudomonadales; family Pseudomonadaceae; genus Pseudomonas; species Pseudomonas sp. AL10. The sequence continues at coordinate 76,453 of NZ_JASBQZ010000005.1, read as the reverse complement.
ACAGCAGCACGTCAGGGCGATCACCCAAGGCCTCGGCCAGTTGCTGGTTGACCCGGCGAATCTCCGCCTGCCCCGGCAAAAACACCAGCACGCTGCCGGTTTCGTCATGCAGGGCTTCGAGGATGGTCTGCACCACGCGCGGCTCGATAAACTCCCCGGCCTGGTACGGCCGGCCCCAGCGCATCTGCACCGGGAACATGCGCCCCTCACTGCGCAGGATCGGCGCGTCATCCAGCAGGCCGGCCAGGCGTTCGCCTTCAAGGGTGGCGGACATCAGCAGGATTTTCAGCGGCTGCTCGTCGCGAAACAACTCGCGACCGTTAAGGCTCAGGGCCAGCGCCAGATCGGCGTCGAGGCTGCGCTCAAAAATTTGAACTATTGCACATTCATGTAAAAATCATCTCAGCCCCTCTAAAATGCCGGTTTCAGGCCAAAACAAAGAGTATTACCTGTTGACAACCATCAAGAACACGAACTCCTTGGCCTCTTATCCATTTCGTGTCCTTGCACCAGAGGTCGTAAGCCTCATGGAGGCGACAGCTCGGACGCTATCAAAGTCGTTCATAGTTGCACTGAGACTATTCGAGTGCTACTGCGACCTTCTCGGCGTTCAAGTCAGCTACGTGGGTCTGTCGAGTCCCAGCTACACAGGTTTAGTCAGAGGCTTCCTTGGCGCCCTCAAGTCCACATCCTTTGTAGGGAATGAGTGGGCGGCGCGAAGAGCCAAGATCCGTATGTTCACTGCTATGCACAACGCAATGCGGGCCTCTGTTCCGGCATTGGAGCATATAGGTTACGACGATGAGAGCTGGGCGGAGAACGACCGAGCTTGGGAGCAAACTCGAGGTAAATTCAATGCAGAGAGACTCCGATACTGGAATGGTTGGAGGATCGAATCATCTAAAGAAACAGAGCATTTCCTAGATTTCCCCTGCCTTTGGGAAAGTCATGGAAAGGAGTTTACTGAAGACTTCTATCAGCACTGGGAAATGTTCTACAGAAAGCAAGCACGCCCTAGCTATACAGACCTGAACAAAATGGCACGCTTTCTTTCCGCAAATGCCAAAGACTGGCCAGCTGCTACCTTCCAACATCCTCAGAAAATCAATGAATTCTTCCTTGCTTTTATGAAGGATTTTTTCATTACTGCTTACAATGATAAAAAAGACATGAACTCCCAGATCCTTACATGGGGCCAGCTAATCTCAAACTGCGAGGCTCTATTTATTGATACAGGTGTATGGGCGACTCCCTATCGAGGTCATCTACCGAAGCCAAAGTCGAGAACTACTTTTGGCGCTGGAACTCACAAAACAATACGAGATAACGGCGTTATAATCCATGAAAAGCTTATTACGCCGGTTCCGCTGTTTTTGACCGATGAAGAAGCAATTGAATTACTCTTTAAACGTATTGACACTGACATATCGATTACGACCAACTGGGCTGTAGTTCAAACTAGCGCTCTCATTAAAGCTGCGCAAAGCCGAAAGGAAATGGCAAAGCTTGGCACACCATTAGAAGGAGGGTCATCCCTAAAGAGCATAGCAGAAATAGGATATGCAAATATCTGTGCTACGTTCGAAAGAGATGGATTCCGAACTGGGAAGGCTTATCTTGATGCAAGATTTGGAGGCGGAAACCGAGCGGAAACTGCCGAAATCCTGGGCCTACCTACCAGTGAAAAACTATACCCATATCAGATCCTATTGGTCACGGAACACCCTGAGATAACTGGAAGTTTCTTAGAGAAACTTATTCTCTGTGATGACAATGGGGATTACATCGGATTCGTAAAAACCGAAACTGGTGCTAATTTAGTAGGCTACAAGGATCGGCGGGGGAAAAAACTTAGCGAACAGGTTATCAGTCTCAACTCGCTATCTCAAAGGTGGGTGGAAGAAATTATCGAGATTACTGAGCCTTTGCGTAATTTCCTACGCGAGCAGGGTAATCCTGCTTGGAAGGAGCTGTTCCTAACTTGCGGAGGTGCATTCTCAAAACCTTCAAGCGCTAGGTTTCCTCGCTGGAACCGATCCAAGCTAGCAGGATCAGATAGCCTGCTCGCAGGTCTTCAATCTCAATTCGCGCCCTATGAGCATTTGATGGGATGTGGAATTCAAGACTACCTTGAGCGTGTTTCGCTGGCTTCTCTGCGAGCATCTTGCGGCGTTGCTGTGTATTTAAAAACAAAAGATGTAACTGAAATGGCCAAAGCCCTGGGGCACGCTCGTTATGACTCACTTCTACTAGGAAGATATTTGCCCGAAGCGCTGCTCGGGTTCTTTCAAACACGCTGGATCCGGATTTTCCAGCGCGGCTTCATATGTGAGGCTATGAAAAATAGTCCCTATCTTCTTGAGGCAACAAATTTTACCAATATGGATGAGCTACATTCATTTTTGAAAAACCATGCCCTCAAAGACATCCCTGCGTACCTTCAAACACCTGAGCAGGAAAATATAAAGCCCACTGTTGCCACCAAAGATCACATTTATATTTCGATTGATGTCGGCATCATGACTGCATTGCTCTCATTGGAACAGGCAGTAAACCAATCCCCTATGCCTAACAAAATTTCTGGGCGAGCTAAATACTGGGCACAAATTTCTAGCTTGATCACTTTCGATATCGAGCAGGGTAATGATGGTCTTCTAAAGGAGCATTTATCCACAGCGTTGGTACATCGCAATCCTGCCTACATGGAAAAGGTGATCTATGAATCTGCCGCCTGAACTCGACTTTCTTAAACCATTATTTTTGCACTCTGCGGAAAGACTGCTAAAAGCTGACTGGCTACTTAGCGACTTTTATGAGAACCAGTGGGAGTACAGTTTTGGATTCAAAAAATCTAAGCTGATTGACTGGAATGTCGAGCTTGAAGACGGAAGCCGGCTGACCGATCAAAAACATAACGATCTGTTACTTGGATTAAAATATTTTCTGACGGGTTCAGTTTCAGAGATAGTTACGACAAGCAAAATCAAAGCCGGACAAGCTCCATCAATTTTCGCCGCCACCCTTCACATCATCGACGCACTTCTCCTAAACTCAAAGCACTTCAAATTAGCCAAGTTTGGCCTGGGAGGTCTGGGACGGGATAATTTAAAGACCATCCTGACTGAAATAGCATCGAGCAGCAATGCGGCAGAAGCAGTTTATGGGTGGTCTAAGCGGTTGTCTCTTCATTGCCTTGAGCTACTTATTAAAGCAGATCCTGTCGCCATCCAAAAAATCATCACGGAATGGCCTGAAATTTCCGAGATTACGCCTAGCCAGCACGATAACAACACGCTCGAGATCCCCCTGGAGCTCATCCCTAAAGTAAGAGCAGCCCTTCACATCAATGGAGTCTATAGATTTTCCACTGAAAAGGGATATGTACCTAACTCAGCTACACTATCCAAAGTAATTTATGCAAACACCTTAAAGGGCTGTACTGCTGACAAGCCTATCTTAGAAATATTGACCATTCCTAGGAAAGATGATTTCAAGCGAGAATTCCCGCCAGTTCCTGTCACCACTGGCGGGAGCGAACTGATTGGCCAAAGCGCTCTTGCGGATTACAAAAAGGCTATTTACGGATTGGGCATCCTTCATGAGATCGGCCTGCCTGCACCTTCAGAGACTGACCTGATTCATATAAAAAATCTCTCAATAAAATTCCAGGAGTTAGGGCGGCACAGAACTCTACCTGCTTCCGTTGTATTTAGCGCGGTAAAAGACGCTATAGAATTCCATTTAAAGCATGGGCGCAATGTTATTGATGGATGGTGTCGAGTCGCTATCTACTGCCGAAAACAGGGAATCAGCCTTAGCAAACTAACAGACCCAGTTTTCAGAAAAATAATGTCTGAAGAACTTAAGCTTCTCGGAGTTGAGAACCTTGGGCTTTCGCGCAGGAGTGTGGATACTCCCTATACACAAAATACCCGAGGTGAAAATACAGAATACTTTAGGCGCTTGCGTTGTAACCGGGGATTGATTGAGCTTGTCAAAATATACACTGGCTGTGTTCAATTGGTCGTTGGCGCACTTATGGGGCGCCGCGTTGGAGAGCTCCGAGACCTGCATGCGTCTAACTGCCTGGATACCAGCTTTCAATGGCTTATCTTTCAAAACAGGAAAAGCACTTATCGGCTCTTTGGGACACGTCAAACAGAAGCACGTCCAATAGAACCCATCGCGGTAAACATGATCAAGAACTTGATCAGGATGCAAAAGATACTCAAGCGCCTTGGGTTCATCCAAGAAATGCAAGAACTATTTTGCAGCCCCTCGATCCATGGTGATGTCACCTTATCTCAATTATCGACTTATACCTACAATCAAAACCTCGATCTGTTTTGCGACTACTTTGAAACCTTGAATAATGAGCAGGGCCAACGCTATTATATTCGACAGCATCAACTCCGTCGTTTCTTCGCATTGCTATTTTTTCACTCCAGCAGTTTCGGCGGGCTGGAAACTTTACAATGGATGCTCGGGCATGTAGACGCCACACACATATGGAACTACATCACAGAGACTGTTGATGGGGTTACTCTGAAAGGTGCCAAAGTTCAATATATTGCGGAAGACATCCATAATGGACATGCGGAAAACTACCAGAACTTAGCCGATCTTTTAAAAGCCAAGTATCAAACTTATGATTTCACTGTCGTTGATGCTGAGGAGCTGGAAGACTATTTGGCAGACCTTATGGAGAAAGGCACAATTGAAATTGAGCCCGATTTTTTTGAAGGCCCGCACGGTCAAAAATTTCGCTTAGTGGTAAAGATCAAGGAAATTCAGCCATGAGCAAGATGGACACACGTATTCAACGTAATACTGAGGCATTCAATACGCTGGTTGAGTGCCTCCTGCGGATCCATAGAAATCCGGACGCTTTTAAGAGTGATAAGGCTCTTATACCAGCGCTTAAGAACCAAAGCTCAACTGCCGCTATGAGAATTAGCTTTGAAATCGAAGGTTCAATCAAAACCACTGTACCGGTGAGTCTTAATACCCTGAAGACCTATGCTGAAAAAATTTTACCCACAGGGTTTAATGGCCTCAACAGACTAAGGCAAGCTGCCTTGGAAGCACTTGAACTCGCCGAACGCAAAGCTCAGCGCTCCAATAAGCGAACTAAAGTAGGCTTATCCATGAGGGTCGAGGAGCTCGAATCCAAACTCGCCATGCACCAAAGAACCAATTTTGTTCTGTTACAGGCCCTCGGGCGCGCACTGGATGATATCAAGAGCGTACGAGATGCTCCTAACGCTGGGCTACGAGCGCATCGGGCAAGCGAATCGATAAGGGCCTTGGCGGCCATAACCTCATTGAATGCACCGCCCTTTAATAGCCTACCTACCCCAAGCGAAAACCCGGTGGTTAAACTTGAGGATTATAGGTAATGAGTAAAGATACCTCATGCCAGCTAACCTATCTCTTAGATGGCCTAACCTTATATTCACACATGGCATTGGACAAGTTAGAAACCTATCAATTTGACAACATTCCATTTATTACATGGCCTAATGGATCTCCTTGCTTACCGGCCAACCAATACATCCTTTCATTATTGGAGCGAGCAGGTCGCGGAGGAAATCTTGGTTTATCCTCAAGAGGATCCAAAGGTGGTTCACTAGGAGAGTATGCCTCGAAAATTTCGCAACTAATCCGTTTTTGCTTCCATTCAAAAACAGACTTCATTCAGCTAACCGATTCTAGTTTCACACAATTCATTGACTCTTTAAGGAAAGAAACCTCACCAATATATCCTGCATCCAAGAAGAGGACTGAACCGACCATTCTAGCAATTGGACGTAGATGCTTAAACTTCCTCGAGTTCGTAGGTCGCATGAACAACAATCCGGAATTCGTATCTACTGGTGGAACAATACGCATCACGCATGAATCCTTTACAATACAATACCGTAACGGTCGTAATATTAAGAGAAGCTATGTGCATCACCACTCTCTCAGCCTTGGTGGTAGAACTCGCTCTGTCTTCCCCATAACCGATGAAAACATCAGACGTCTCAGCAATGCAGTAGACTCGGCAAAATCCTCGCGATTTATTAAACAAAGAAGAAAGGTCATGCTTCAACTACTCGAGCATACAGGAGCAAGAAGGGGCGAAATTTCACGCATTAAGGTTCAAGACATCATAAATGCATTAGAGATGACCGATCCAATGTTGCGGCTAGAAACCTGGAAACAGGGCGATGGAAGAATACGGTACATTCCTGTCCACAAAATGCTTCTTAACGACATTAAGAAGTTCATTGACATGCAGCGACGGCAGGTTTTCAAGAAGCTAAAGGGTGTACACGATGAGGGATTTCTTCTCATCGGTGAAACTACCGGACAAGGGCTGGTACCCGATACGATCACTTCAGAGATTTCAACCCTTAAGATAGTCGCAGGAATTAAGGAAAAAATTTCACCTCATATGTTTAGACATGCCTTCATCACGAAACGATTCGTGATGTTGATAAAAGAGCACGAGATCCAGAATTCCGACCAGTTCAGGCAGGCTCTGCTTGATGTCCGTAGCTTTATTGCCGAGGTTATGATGTGGACTGGGCACAAATCCCCCGAATCGGTGGAACATTACATCCATATGGCGTTCAAGGAAATCGCTGGGTATGCAAAAACTGTTTCCTCAGTCCTTCTGACTACTGCCATGGAGCTTTTCGACCGCAAGCAACGAGAACTATTGACCAGATTGAAAGTGGATCTGACAATCGAGGAGTACGAAGCAGAGTTGCTGGAACTGCAGCGTTTGAGGGACGAAGATTTTGAGATAGCCAGGAAGCGTGCTCCAGTCGCCTGATGTCTATGCGCCAAGCCATCACGGTAGATGAGTACATCTGTCGGCGTGCTCGGTGGCCACAAACTGGTAACCGCAATTGAGCAAACCTCGAAGCGCAAACTGAACATGCCAACTCCCTGCTTTTTGACCAACTTCCTATAGCCACATAGAAACTCACTCAAGCGCTAGCACGGCTCATTTGCATCAGGGACGCGCCATGTAATTAAGCGCAATAGCAAGAAGCCACTAATCCCGTGACACTACGCAAAAGCTGGGGCACGATTAGCTCGCCCAAGCACCATCATGCTCGCCTACCAGGCGGGGCCTTTGGATGCACGGAGCGCTCAATTCCACATCAGCTGTATCACGCAAATGGAGTTCACATGGCTGTAATACTCAAACGCTCAAACCTTCAAACCGATGTCTATACCTATACTTGGACTCGAGATGAAGGCGACTCGCCTTATGCAGGTATTAAAGATCGTCAGCAGGTAGACAAGGACGAAGGCTACGAAGTCCTTTATTTCTTGGAGCAGCTTATGAACAAGCACGGCAAAGAGAAGCTTGTACATGTCCATGCTGCCGAAAATGCACTTCATAGCGATGATCTGAGCAAGGTTACCGACCGGGCAGAGCTCACCGAACGGGTCGAAGAAATTTTGGGCTGGTAAACAGAGGCTGCCTCGCCATCAGCGGGGCATCCTGCCCACGACCGGCAGAAGCACCACCACTAAGGCGTTGGCGCAAAACCGGACTCAAGAGTAACCCTCCATCTCAGGGCTCCGAGCACTAAACGATGGGCACAAAAAAACCGCCTTTGAGGGGCGGTTTCTTTGAACATTTTACTTTCACAGGAGACGGTATTAGCCGTGTCGCCGAGGTGGAGTCCTGCACTCTTAGCTCGACCATGTGGGCAAATTATATAGAAAAGGTGCCACGCGTGTCAACCAGATTGACAGGACTTCAATTTAACGTTGCTCGACTCAGGCGCGATCCAACTCTCGCTGAACCTCAAGGCCTTCATCATAGTCCAGCTCCCACTCTGATGCCCAACGTTTTGCGAGGTTGCCCGCTGTGGTGACCGCGTCCAGGGCAGCTATGGACGCCTCCAGCTCCCGATTGAGGCGGTCAACATCCTGCTGGAGCTGATCAGCTTTGATCTGCTCCTGAAGGAACTGGTGGTAGGGGACATAGTTGGTAGCACCCACAGCGTGCAGCAGAGCCTCTTTGAAAAGCTTCTCTTCGCTCCGCGCCAGCTTAACCGTGTAGCGCACGTTGCGAATGGGGATGCTCGTTCCGTAGCTCAATGGAGGCAAAAGACGCTGAATAGAAACGGATTCTGCTCTGCCGCACAGGACATAGCTGGACTTGCCACTAAATTTATAGCGCGGCATTTTATCCAGCGTGGCCTGAGATATCTGGAAGATCGATTTGTCATCCGGCGATGGAGTGACGGATGTCACAGGAGCAACCTGAACAAGGTTTGGCGACACAACCTTCACCACTACAGCCAATCGACGCTTGTACATCTCGCCAGCAAGAAGCGTGTCGCAGTAACGCTTATTAGTCTTTGTGCTCGCGTCAGTCCGCCCAGTGTGCTGGACAAAGCCATAATCGACCTCAACCAATGTTCCAGGCCATAGCAGTCTCTTCAGCGTCTGGTTTTTGTCCTTCTTGAGCGTCTGGTAAAGGAAAACCTCGCTGGAAACGTCTACCGGCCTGATAAAAATCGTAAAAATAGCCGGTGCTACGCCGTTCGCGGGCGTACTGGTTACCGATACCAATTCCCAACGATGGTGCTGGGAGGTAGAAAAGCACTTAGTGACGAAGATCGGGGGGGCCTTCTTACCTGGGCGCGGGGTGGGTAGGCCGGGGATGAGTGCTTCGCGAATATCTTCGTAGGATTCAGTTCCCAGCAGGTTAGGCACTTCACGGCCTGATGCTGGGTCGATCACAGTTTCAAAATAGCGAACGATGATCGTCTGCATTGAACATCCTGTAGGCACGTCAAAATCGTATTTTGACGTGTTGGATGGGCAAGTGGAAGCCTGACAAAGGTTCCTGGCTCAGTAGTTCGATGGCGACTTACATTGAATCCGCTAGGGGCTTGACCCCGTTGGCCCCGACTGCGCTGGGTTTTGGCCCTGCGGGCTTCCATCCTCAAGCCTTCGGCCCATCCGAGGGCCTGCGCGCTCCGCTTGCGCTGGAGGTGCATTTCAAACGATGAATAAGTCACTCCTTCAGTCTCGTAAAACCTCAGGCGCAACAGTCATCGCACCTTTCGAAGTTAAGACCTTGTACATGTAGCACGCCGAGCCAGGGCAAAGCCCCCTGAACTGCTCCGTCTGAGAAATCAGAGGCGGCGCAGAGCCTCGTTGATTTGCTGCATAGCCCTGCTGCTCAAAAAAGCCTGACGCAGTTGTTGTCAGCAAATGAAGTCGAGCGATTCCCTGCTCGGCGGCTTTCGCTTCAATGACCCGAAGCACCGTGACACCGACCCCCTTCGATCTGTGTGTCGAGACTACGACCAGGGAACGCAGCAACCCGTCCGTACCATGCGTTTCGAATCCTCCCCATGCGACCGTCTCGCTGTCCAGTGTGAACTCAAAAAAGGTTCGGCCTGGAAGATCAATATCGTCTGCTGGAAGGTCAGCAAATTTCAGCGCATCGCGAAAGCGCTGCGACTGCCCTCCGGCTATTGCCGTTGCTTTGATCATCATATCCCCCTCCATCCTCTCATCTCCGTTATGCCGACACGCATGGAACGTTAGGGCACATCTCGAAACAGCAGACATCATATTCGCTTTACCGAATATTCGCCAAAGCGTATATTCGATTTTCCGTATGCATCGAGTTCCACCATGAGCCCTGCTATCAAAGTGCTTTCGTGTGCGTTGCCAACTCAGCCCGCTCCCTGCTTGCAGAGGCTTTGCTGCGGCACACCGACCCGCGCTTCGAGGCCTTCAGCGCAGGATCTGAACCGTCTGAGGTTGATCTGCGCACGACTCAAGCATTGGAGGCGGTTGGAGTCGATGCAACGGGCCTGCGCAGCAAGTCCATCAGCGAGTTGCAAGCTGATCGATTCGATTACGTAATCACTCTTTGTGATAAATCCGCAAGCGAGTGCCTACCAATGCCCAATGCAGGTGAAGTCATTGCCTGGGATTTTCCTGACCCAGTAACTAGCGATGATCTTGGCGCATTTCGCCACACGCTCCACGACATCCACGAGCGCATCAAGCTCTTCGTTTTGGTCAAGACCAAACACTTGGAGGATCTATGACAGAACCCTTGAACCCCACCACCTTATTCAAGTGCCTGGCGGATGACACCCGAGCAAAAATTTCGCTGCTTGTCGTGAGTGAAGGTGAGCTGTGTGTCTGCGAGCTAACGGCAGCACTCGACCTGAGTCAGCCGAAGATTTCTCGTCATTTGGCGCTGCTGCGCTCTGCCGGTTTGTTGTTGGATCGTCGCCAAGGCCAATGGGTGTACTACCGACTGAATCCTGATTTGCCCGCGTGGGTGACTGCAGTTTTGAAGGAAGTGGTAGACGCCAATCAGCAATGGCTGGAAACCGAGGCTAAGCGCCTCTGCGGCATGAACGACCGTCCGATCAACCAAGCCGTGTGTAGCTGATTCACGCCCAACCGGATTAATGAAATGCTGATTGCCGTATTGATCTTTATCGCCACCATCGTCCTTGTCATCTGGCAGCCCAAGGGGCTTGGGGTTGGCTGGAGTGCGATGTTCGGTGCCATCGTGGCGTTGCTGGCAGGTGTCGTTACCCTTGCCGATATACCAGAGGTTTGGCGCATTGTCTGGAATGCCACTGGGACTTTCATCGCGGTCATCATCATTAGTCTGCTGCTTGATGAGGCAGGTTTTTTCAAGTGGGCTGCGCTGCATGTGGCCCGATGGGGAGGCGGGAGCACCCGCAAGCTGTTCGCATTTATCGTCCTGCTGGGTGCAGCGGTGTCGGCCCTGTTCGCCAATGACGGAGCAGCATTGATCCTCACACCCATTGTGATCGCGATGTTGTTGGCGTTGCGTTTTTCTCCTGCGGCTACTTTGGCATTCGTCATGGCAGCCGGTTTTATCGCCGATACGGCGAGCTTACCGCTGGTGGTTTCCAACCTGGTAAACATCGTTTCTGCCGACTACTTCGATATCGGCTTCAACGAATATGCTTCGATCATGGTGCCGGTAAACATCGTCAGCGTGGCGGCGACATTAGCCATGTTGCTGTGGTTTTTCCGCAAAGATCTACCAAAGACCTATGACCTCAACCAACTGGACAATCCGGACGAGGCGATCCACGACCGGGCCACTTTTGTAGCTGGTTGGTGGGTGCTGGCACTACTGCTGATCGGCTTCTTTGTCATTGAGCCATTGGGGGTGCCAATCAGCGCCATTGCAGCGGTCTGTGCATTCATTCTTTACGTCATCGCGGCTCGTGGTCACGCCATCAACACAGGCAAGGTGCTCAAAGAGGCGCCATGGCAGGTGGTGATTTTTTCTTTGGGTATGTACCTGGTTGTTTATGGCCTGAAGAACGCCGGCCTGACCGACCACATCGCGCAGATCCTGAACGTGTTCGCCGGTTATGGCGTTTGGGGCGCGTCCCTTGGTACAGGGCTGCTAACAGCGTTGCTGTCTTCGATCATGAACAACATGCCCACCGTTTTGGTAGGCGCCTTATCCATTCATGCCGCCGAAGTCGATGGTGTTGTCCAGCAAGCGATGGTTTACGCCAACATCATCGGCTGCGACCTGGGCCCGAAGATCACCCCAATTGGGAGCTTGGCAACTCTGTTGTGGCTGCACGTGCTCGCCCGGAAAAACATAACGATCAGTTGGGGTTACTACTTCAAGACCGGGATCGTGCTGACCGTACCCATCCTCGTCGCCACATTGTCCGCCCTGGCACTGCGCCTCAGTTTCTGAATCAAGGAATCGTCTGATGAAAGTCTTGTTCATGTGCACCCACAACAGCTGCCGCAGCATTCTGTCCGAGGCGCTTTTCAACCACTTGGCGCCCGAGGGTGTAGAAGCAGTCAGCTCAGGAAGCTTTCCCAGTGGCCGGGTGAATCAACGGGCATTGCAAACGCTGGAGGCGGCGGGTATCTCCACGGCGGGTTTGAGCAGCAAGGCTTCGGATGCTTTTGAAGGCTCGCCTCCCGACATCGTGATCACTGTCTGTGACCGGGCTGCGGGTGAGGCATGCCCAATCTTCTTTGGGCCAGCTTTGAAGGCGCATTGGGGTCTGGCCGACCCGTCTGACGCTAGCGGGTCGGAAGCCGAGATCACCGCAGCGTTTGAAACCACACTCGCCAAAATTCACGAGCGCGTGAGCGCATTTCTTGCGCTGCCACTGAAGACCATCAGCGCTGAACAGTTGAAAGCTGAACTGAACCGCATCGGTTCGCTTTAAAGATCAACCGAGGCGGCACCCAACCAGGCGCCGCCGTAGGAGTTTATATGCAAGACACACTGCCGAACGTAAACGCCGACCTGATCGACATTCCGTCGCTGGAGCAACTGTCGCCTCGCACGCCTTCGCTCCATAAACCTCGCATTCTTCTACTGTATGGATCAACGCGAGAGCGCTCGTTCAGCCGGTTAGTCACGCAGGAGGCGGCACGCCTGCTGAATGAGTTTGGCGCTGAAACCAAGATCTTTGACCCATCGGGTCTGCCGCTTCCGGATGACGCTGCCGATACACATCCCAAGGTCGCTGAGCTGCGCGAGCTGATGCAATGGTCTGAGGGGCAGGTGTGGTGCTCCCCTGAGCGTCACGGCTCCATGAGTGCAGTATTCAAAGCCCAAATTGACTGGGTTCCGCTGGCGATAGGTGCTGTACGACCTACGCAAGGAAAGACCCTTGCAGTGATGCAGGTCTGCGGTGGCTCGCAATCTTTCAACGTGGTTAATCAGCTGCGCGTACTGGGCCGATGGATGCGGATGTTCACCATCCCAAACCAATCTTCGGTTGCCAAGGCATTTACCGAGTTCGACGAGGCAGGTCGTATGAAGCCGTCCTCGTACTACGACCGTCTCGTGGACGTGATGGAAGAGCTGATGAAGTTCACCCTGCTGTTGCGGGATCGCCAGGATTATTTGGTTGATCGGTACTCCGAGCGTAAAGAGTCCGCCGAAGAGCTTTCCAAACGCGTCAACCAGCGCTCCATCTAACGTCAGTACGAGGAAGCGATATGAGCCAGATCACGATTTACCACAACCCCGAATGCGGCACCTCTCGCAACACCTTGGAGTTGATCCGTAACAGCGGGGAAGAACCGACGGTTATCGAGTATCTGAAGAACCCGCCTGATCGCACAACACTTGTCAGACTCATTGAGGATATGGGTATCGGGGTGCGGGCTCTTTTGCGTATCAAAGGCACTCCGTACGAAGAGCTGGGATTGGGCGATGCATCACTGACGAACGAACAGCTCATCGATGCCATGATGGCTCACCCTATCCTGATCAATCGCCCCATCGTCGTGACGCCTTTGGGGACGCGTTTGTGTCGTCCGTCAGAAGCTGTGCTCGATTTGTTACCGCAAGAGCAGCGTGGGAGTTTCGTCAAAGAGGACGGCCAATTGGTCATTGATGAGCACGGTCGCAGAGTCTGATACGACGACGGTGAGGTGCCGCGATTGAGCCTGGAGGATGCTGGTGAGTCAGAATTCGAAACTTGATGTTGTGGTCATTGGCGGTGGTCAATCAGCGCTGACAGTCGCCTATTTTTTGAAGCGGTCAGGCTTGTCCTACGTGCTGCTCGATGCGGAGTCGGCACCAGGAGGAGCCTGGCGGCATGGCTGGGACTCGCTGCGACTCTTCTCTCCATCGGCATGGAGCTCGATTGCAGGCTGGCCGATGCCTGCCGTATCAGAAGAAACACCTCACCGTGATGATGTTATCAACTATCTGACTCTGTACGAGCGTCGATATGACTTCCCCATCATCCGATCCACCAGGGTGACCCGTGTCGAGAAAATCGAAGAAGCATTACAGGTTGTCTCCGGGGATAGAAACTGGGATGCCAAAGCGGTTATCAGTGCAACAGGCACCTGGAGCCGCCCATTTACTCCGAGCTATCCCGGACAGGAGTTGTTCGTAGGGCAGCAGCTTCATTCCGCTCATTACGTTGGGCCGGATGAGTTTGAGGGGAAAACCGTCCTTGTCGTGGGTGGTGGCAACTCGGGAGCCCAGATTTACGCCGAGGTTTCTAAAGTGGCTCAGGCAACCTGGGTGACTCAAGAGGCTCCAAAGTTTCTACCTGATGAGGTTGATGGGCGTGTCCTGTTCGAACGAGCTACTGCTCGATTGAAGGCGCAACAGGTTGGTGTGGAGCCCGAACAACCCGCTGGAGGGCTGGGCGATATCGTAATGGTGCCATCGGTGAAGGACGCTCGTGAACGCGGTGTATTGAGCGCAGTACGGCCATTCACGCACTTCACTTCAACAGGCGTTGTCTGGTCATCAGGAGACGAAACAGCGGTGGATGTCGTGATCTGGTGCACGGGGTTTTCTCCAGCGCTCGACCACCTAAACAGCCTGGGTATCGTTGGCGATGACGGCAAAGTCGCCGTGAATGAAAACCGGAGTGTTGCTTCACCTAGTCTGTGGCTGGTGGGTTACGGCGATTGGACAGGGCTAGCCTCTGCGACATTGATCGGAGTAACCCGCACCGCTCGAGATGTAGTCAAGCAAGTGCAAAGCTATCTCACTGAGTTGGACTGATAACTACCGCCGCCCCGACGATAATGTGCGGAATCCCCCCACTTGACCATCCATTTGAATCGCTGCTGACCACTTGTTTAATTCGTCTTGACCAGTCATTTTCATTCGCGATGTGCGGACTTGCTGGCAGATTAATTCGTCACGGTTTAATTAGTGCTGACAAGCAAGTCTCATGCATGGACGACACCTGGAACAACAAACTGGTCATTGCGTCGAACTCCTATGCTCATGCACTGCCGGGGCTGGCATTTTTCAGTTATGGCGCCAAACCTTCACCGAGGAGATCAGCAAAATGCCGGCCAGCAACGGGAGCAAGTAAGCCGTTGGTATCAGCCCTAGCAACTGCCCGCCAATGAACGTCCCGATAATGGAGCCCACTGCCATGACCAAGATGAAGGGCCGTTGAGCGCGGATTATTGAAAAGCTTTGGTCGCGGCTGTATCGCGTGAAACCCACAATCATTGTGGGTAGGCTTACAGCAAGTGAAAGACTGCCAGCGAGCTTGATGTCAGCACCGAATAGAAGAACAATTGTCGGGATCAGCAGTTCGCCGCCGGCGACCCCCATCAGAGCAGCAACCACTCCGATACCGAAACCGACCACGATCCCGACGATAGCCAGTGTCACGCCATGAAACAGGGCCACGCCGGTAGAAGTTGTTTCATGTCCGAACAGCAAAGCACCAGCAATACCTACGAGCAGCACTGCCAAAATACGGTAAAGAGTTTTACTTTTAAGCTTCGTCGCCCATCCTGCACCGAACCAGGCGCCTGCAAGGCTCCCAGCGAGAAGCGTGACAATAATGTCCCATCGCTCAAAGACTGCCGCGTAGGGAACACTGAACGCACGGAATGGAAGGGCTGTGGCTACCACTACAAGGCTCATGGCCTTATTGAGGATGATTGCCTCCAACGCGCCAAAGCCAAACAAGCCAATGAGCAGCGGCAGCCTGAACTCTGCGCCCCCCAATCCAATCAGCCCACCTAATGCCCCGATGAGAGTACCGCTACCGAATACTGTTGCTTTGTTGTTTTCTCGATGCGAGGTCATAGCTCGACGTTCGTCCCTATTTATCAAAGATGCATCACCTGATTACTTAAAAGAGCAACCAGAAATCTGCGCGAAAACTGCGCTTCTTAGAGACCGGACAATCCCAACCCGACAGAGCCCTTCAGGAAAATCTCAAGTTTACGCATCCTGAGATTGCGGTTTCTTTCTCTCGACCTGAGCCATCAGGTGAATGGTCTCATGTCCATACCGCTGCACGTTCATCAGTAGCTCAGCTCATAGGCAGCACTCCCCGAGTGCTCTACTTTGAGTCCACTGCAAGCTGGGGGAAGAGAATTGGCTCCGACGGAGGAGTTGCTTGGCAGAGCCCGAGCCGCCAGTAGCCGACGTCGTGCCATTTTCCAAGCTTGAATCCTACCTTCGGGTATGTCCCGATATGGGTGAATCCTAGCGCCTCATGCAGGCTCACGCTGCCTTCATTGGGTTGCGCAATTCCAGCGTAAGCGGCGCGAAACCGCTGTTTCTCAAGTATTGGAAGCAGAGTCTCGTAGAGCTTGCGGCCAAC
Organism: Pseudomonas sp. AL10; assembly: GCF_029960685.1. Lineage (NCBI taxonomy): Bacteria > Pseudomonadati > Pseudomonadota > Gammaproteobacteria > Pseudomonadales > Pseudomonadaceae > Pseudomonas > Pseudomonas sp. AL10. The sequence continues at coordinate 60,332 of NZ_JASBQZ010000005.1, read as the reverse complement.
ACCCTGGCGGCGAGCTGATTCAGCTATGTACACCGTCACGTCAACAGCCCATCGGTAGGCTGCACGTGCACGATGCTGGCTTGCGTATGCATATCCCTTGATCTCACCACCGTCTTCAGCCACAAGGTAGGGATAGGTCTGAAGTGTCGTCGCTATCCGCTGAGCAATCTCCCCAACGCTTGGCGGGGTCTCTTCGAATGAGATCGCCGTGTTCGAAACTATCGGGGCATAAATGCGCTGGATGGCTTCTGCATCTGATGCCACTGCCGTACGAATTTTCAAAGCCATAGGGTCACCCCTGATTCAATTTAGTGTTTCTCTGCGGCGAGAAATTTCAGCCCGACAATCCCGGCCAAAATGAGAAAGAAGCAGAAGATTCGCATTGCACTGCGATCTTCGCCCAGTATGGTAATCCCATAGACTGCTGTACCTAGCGCACCGATCCCAACCCACACCGCGTAGGCCGTACCGACAGGAATAGTGCGCGTGGCCAGTGACAACAGATACATGCTTAGGCAAATGAACACTGCACAAAAGATGCTTGGCCACAATCGAGTAAACGCGTCAGTTCGCGGCATCGCGGCTGCATAGAAAATCTCACAAACACCGGCGAGCAACAAAAAAATCCATCCCACAAAAACCATCCTTACTGAAATTATGTCCTCGTCTGTCTGACGAACCGCAAGCATCCAAAGATGCTCTAAGAAGTGAATGCCATTTTCGTGCCTATTGGTTCAAAACGTTGAACGCCTGAGAATCTAGTCAGGGTTTCTTGGCAATGACCAGCAGACCTGCCACGATCAGGCCTGCTCCGGCAATCATGCGCAGCGTGATGACCTCCCGAAGCACCAGGCCGGCGAGCAACATAGCAACGACCACGCTACCTTTATCGATCAGTGCCACCGTGGCGACATCCCCTACCTTCAGAGCCTTGTAGTAAAAGATCCACGACAAGGCAGTGGTGACTCCAGACAGACCAAGCCAAGACAAATTCCGGCTCGTGATGTTGGCCACTTCTTGTGTCGGAACGGCCCATGCCGCGAATACGAGTACAAAAGCACACACGAACAAGGTACGGATTGTCAGACCAAGCTCGCCTGAGATACCTGCGAGGCCCATCTTGGCGATCACAGACGTGAACCCGGCAAAAAACATTGAGATGAAGGCATAAGCCATCCATTTTTCCATGTGTGTGTTCCCCAGGACATTTGATGTTCCGAACGACTGAGAGGCCAATCACAAGTCACTTGCCCCTCAGTACCTACTCCCGGCTAACGGATTCAATCTGGCGTAAGACCTATGTGGGGGTATACGCAGCTACTGACTTGCGAATCTCTTCCCGCGCTTCATCTGCACTACCCCAGCGGCCAATCTTCACCCACTTACCCGGTTCCAATGCCTTGTAGTTTTCGAAGAAGTGCTGGATCTGTGCGAGCAGCAATGCAGGGAGATCAGAGCACTCCTTCACGTTGCTGTACATAGAGCTCAGCTTGTCATGGGGTACTGCGATCACCTTGGCATCGGCACCAGCTTCGTCCGTCATGTACATCACACCGACTGGGCGACTGCGGATGACAACGCCTGGAGATACCGGGTATGGGCAAATGACCAGGACGTCCAAAGGATCGCCGTCATCGCTGAGGGTATTTGGAATGAACCCGTAGTTAGCCGGGTAGAACATCGGCGTGCTGAGGAAGCGGTCGACGAAGATCTGCCCACTTGGCTTGTCCACTTCGTATTTGATCGGAGAGTGGTTTGCAGGAATCTCGATAACGGTGAAAAAGTCATCGGGGATCGCCTCACCAGCATGGATGTCCGCGTAGCTCATGTTCATACCTCCGATGTTGTAGAAGTGGTTGCGTCAGACGGGGCTCTCCCAAGGGTGCCCATCTCGATTGGCGTCTTAGTGAAAAACACCGATATTTCCTCGGAGTCCAGTCGTGTGAACAACCGCTCTGCCTCATCTTCCGTGATTGCCAAGCGAATTTCCGTGGGTTGATCCGCCAACTCAAAAAAGTGCGATGAGTGCAGCTTTCCGGTGTGTCCAAACCCTTCTATTCCAGTGCAAAGCGTGGCGCCGCGTAACCCCATTTCTTTAGCCACGTCGACTATCCATTCGCCCAGCATCTTTCCCTGATAGCGACGGTTTTGTTGAGTAAAGAAAACGACCATAAAGCCTTTCATTTCTAACTCCTCAGCGAGTACCAATCATTTGGTAGGAAAGAAGCCCGGCAGCGGTCATCGCTAACGAACCTAAGACGTGCAACGAAATTGAGCCGAGCGCCCATAGCAGTCTGCCATCCTGAATCAAGGCGACCGTTTCGGCTGAAAATGTGGAGAAGGTGGTAAGGCCGCCACAGAAACCCGTGATGATCAGGAGACGCCACTCTGGACTAAGGGTAGGAGAAGCGGCCAAGAAGGCGATGGCCAGGCCAATGATGTAACCCCCAACCATGTTCGCGACCACAGTACCTGGAGGAATCGTCGGGAACAGAGCATTCAGCTTCATGCCCAAAAGCCAGCGCAACCAGGCTCCTAGTGAGGCACCAATGGCAATGACGATTAATGACTTAAACACAGCAAGCTCTCCTCATCAGACCTGTGTGGTTTGACAGGTAGAGGGATGCATGAAAAGCGGGAGGGAAACAGCGGAGTAAAATCATAGCCTGTCCTAAATTGGAGGACAGGGAGGCACACCTACGCACCCTGTCCAGGGTTCACGTAGGCATCATCAGCACAAGGCGGTTTAAGGAGGAATGCCATCTCCTAACCTGAGCCTACCGCATCTGAGCAATCGGCATCAATATCCTTTTTAGGGTTCGCAGAGCAGCTCTCTTGCGGTCAAGCGGCGCGTTAGTTGACGGTGGTTTGAGAACGTCCAATGCCGTTTCTGATGTGACTGCTTGGTTCGATATCGAACGACTGTAACTCCTTGATCACGAGCAGCACCTGGAACGTGTCCCTGCTGCGGGTTCGAACAAGGACTCAACAATAGTGCAATCAGAGGTGCTTGAGCCCAGGCAGGTTGTCTCACAAGCGCCTGCCATGGAAAGCAGCTCAATTCGAATCTGCTGGAGTTTGGCTACTTTCACCTCTACTTCTGCCAAATGCTTCTTGACCACCGACAGCGCGTCAGCACACGGACGATCAGCATCTGCTGCGAGCGCGATGAGTTCTCGTATATCGTCGAGGGGAAATCCTAACTCACGATTCTGACGGATGAACACGAGTCTTGAACGATGCTTCTCTGTGTAGATTCGGTGCCTGCCGGTCGACCGCAGGGCCGGCGGTAAAAGGCCTATTTTCTCGTAGTAGCGAATCGTCTCAATGTGGCAACCCGTTGATTTAGACAACGCCCCAATTCCTGACATGCGAATCCCCAAGCATTTTCTTGAACCTGTAGTGGCTACAGATATTACCCTGCTCAATCGAAAATTGATTTCACGCGTTTAAGGGCATTTCGTGGACAGAGAACAGCTAGAGAAGAACCAGATTCCCGTCTACTTCGTCGCGGTCATTGTCGCTGCTATCGGAGGTCTGCTCGCAACTAATGCTTCTCAAGCGTTAGGTGCGTTGGTGACACCAGCTATCGCTGTGCTGATGTACGCCATGTTTCTACAGATCCCATTCCTGGATCTCCGTGAAGGGCTCGCAAACAAGCGTTTCATGACGGCGCTGCTCACAGCCAACTTCGTCGCCATCCCCCTGTTGGTTTGGGCGTTGACCATGGGCCTAACGGATCACCCCGCGATTCTGGTGGGTGCACTGTTGGTCTTGCTGACGCCTTGTATCGACTATGTGGTGGTGTTTACCCATATCGGTAAGGGCGACTCCAAACTGACTCTGGCGGCAACGCCATTACTACTCTTGCTACAGCTTGTTCTACTGCCCCTGTATCTGGCCTTCATGCTGGGTAATGACTCGGCAGTGGTTATATCTGTCGGCCCATTTGTTGAGGCTTTCGTAGTGCTGATTGCTTTGCCCTTGGTATTGGCGGTAGCAACAGCTGCCGGTGCAAAAAGGTCACGCGTCGTTGAGGGTTGGAACAATGCTTGGGCTTGGATGCCTGTACCGGCTATGGCGGCTGTATTAGTCGTAGTGATCGGCTCTCAGATTTCAGCGGTGGTCAGAGACATGGACAAGCTGCTGCCCGTCATTCCTGTCTACATTGGTTTCATGCTCTTGGCACCATTGGTTGGTGCGCTGGTTGCGCGAGCATTCAAATTGCCGGCCATCACTGCAAGATCAGTAGCGTTCAGTAGCTCGACACGGAACTCGTTGGTGGTTCTGCCCTTGGCACTTGCTCTACCCGAAGAAATCAGAGGGCTAGCTGCGGTAGCAGTAATCACCCAAACGCTGATTGAATTGGTCAGCGAGCTAATTTACATCCGGGTAATTCCTGCAATGGTTTGGCGAAAAGCGTAGCGTCAACCACCACTTGGTGGGGGCGAAGTGGGCCGAGATACCGCCGAGCAGCGCCCCAAGAAGCCCTCCTGTGCCATTTTTTAGACAGCCACTGATCATTAAAAAATCACGGCTGTTCGGGTTTGGTGGTTTTCAAATACCAAAGAACAGTCGCTTCAGAAAGTTTTAACCTTCTACCCCTCGGGTTCTACGGTGACTTGTCGGCGGACGATCTGAAAATACATTGCACTTGTCCGACCTAAACTTGAGGCGTTTGCTACATCGATTTAACGGATTCCACTTCCACGTACTTGTATTTCTTCCTTGCAGCCCTCACAGCCTCTTGCTCAGCAAGCAACGAGCTCAACGTGTCGGCCTCGTGGATCAACTCATGCATCTTCCCTTCGAATTCGTTTCCAACGCGTAGCGTAACCTTGAGCCTTGGCGTAAAGGCTTTCGCCGCTTTCTTCTTGGCTATTGGAGCCTCTGCTGGCTTTGTTAAAACGATCTCTGGCACAGGTTCCTGCACTAGCGGAGTAGAAACTTGCTCCTCTGGCTGAGGCGTACCAAAAAGGGCACGACGCATTTCTTCTTCAGTTAAATCAGAGTTCATAGAGCATCTCACAGGGACGCATTTCGCTGGGCAAGTTTTAATAAGATTGTTGCTGACTGGTGTTCGAGGAGCCTGCGCGGACGTCAAATCCCCAGTTCGATTTCAAGACAAGAGCCTCGTAAGGCTTGCGAAAGCTTCACCTTTGGCAGCAGTGTAATGAGCCCATCAACTAAGTTGCTAGCGTGACGTGCGTACAGCGTGACTGTGCCTGCATCAGGCGTTCGACCTGGCACGATGGCACCTACCCGCTGCTGGGCAATTTTCAGTATGCTCAAGACGTCCTGACTCACCTGATTGATGGACAGGTGCTCAACCAATGGTCTGGGCGGAGGCGCGGCGCGGCTCCACATTTCGATGACCGCTTGGAGGAGTCCGTCTGAGCCAAGATGCTCGAGGGCCATTTCCCATAGCTGACCTTCCTGCGCCATATCCAGGCGAGCCCTAGCCATTGCGGAGTTCTAACATGAGGCTCTTTCTTGACTGCGAGTTTACCCGGCTATCAGCAGAAGCGAAGCTGATCTCACTCGCATTGGTGGCTGAGGATGGGCGCGAATTCTACGTGGAATTGCTCGACACATGGCGAGAAGAAGACTGTAGCGATTTCGTCGTACAAGTCGTCCTTCCGCAGCTGTGGGGAGGGAGCTACTCGCTACCCACAGCTGAAGCCAGGTTGTCTCTGCTCAAGTTTCTGACGTTGTTCAAAAATGAGGTCGAGATCGTCACGGATGCCCCTCAGTACGATTGGGAGCTTTTTTGCGACCTGGTATATGAGGACGGACGATGGCCCAGAATCGTTCGCAATTTTCCTACCGATGCGACGACGCTTGCTCCAACCAGCGAGGGTGAAGAGTTGCCTCACCACGCCTTGCTCGACGACAGGATTATCGCTGGCATATTCAGTTAAAATATAAACGACTTGGAGCCTTCGCAGTGTTATACCGCTCTCTCCAGACAAGCTCTCATCAATCCCTTCTCCAAAACACTAGCGGCTCGCTAGACTCGCACTCGGCCCGCCAGTGCGTGGGCAAGTAGAAACCATATCTCGATCAAGGACGAAAGCACATGCCATCCATGCGCCCCTCACAGTACGCCATGCAACAGCGCGCGGATGGCGGCCCATTCCTTCGTTTCGACAATGGTGAAGCGAGAGGATTGAGCGAGGAAGAACTCGAAGCACTGGAGTCGGGCGAATACGACGAAAATGACTACTATGGCCCCACACTCGTTTTCTACAGCGATGTACCCCTGCCGGACAATGGGTCAGGCTGGCATCTCCTATTGATGGTCACCTCCGAGTATTTGACGATTTATCCGATCAACGCCCGCTCGGAACACTCTGAGTACGGTAAGCCCAAGTACGACACCATCCAGTCGATAGTGATCACTCGCCCCGTCTTCCAGGAATATCCACATCCTAACAATCAGGATGAGCTAGAGGATTTACTAGGACTTCTCCCTGTAGGGCTCACCAAAGACTGGCGCTACGGTCTTGGCTTCCACTACGAGTACCGATATATCGTCCAGGCTTTAAATGATCTGGAGGGGGTCGACACACTGTTTCTGCATGGTGGGCTAGGGAATTTTGATGCGAAAATCGAGGGCAATCAATTCTGTTTAGGCGTTGCTCAGCTTGAGAAAATGGAGCGAAGCCTTGATCGGCTAACTCAACGGCATCAGCGAGAAACCGCTGCCGACAAAAAACTTGTTTGCTACATGGGGCTCCTGCACAAAGCGGCCCCCGAGCTTCATCCTCCACGTGAACGCAAGCTCCCGCCAGATCTTCTTGCAAATCTTGTAGCGCTGGGGTCAGTGGCACCTCGTCTATCACCCAAAGATCAAAAGCAGGCAGTCATGCTTGCCCAGCAAAGCGTCTCCGCGCTGGCGAAATCTGCACCGAAAACCCTGTATCAGCTGAAGTCTGAGATCGAGCTCATAACGCTCGGCGAACTCATTGAGGTGTACCGGAAAATGCTGGAAAGCAACGCCGCCGAGAACAAGTGGCAACGCTTCTTGCTTGAGCACTCTTTCGTACTCGACATGGCGTTCGGTTATCCCGTCAAGATGATTGCCGAACAGCCCTATGTAGGCGGTAAGGACATCAGAGGTCAAGGGGGCCAGTATTCCGACTTCCTGATGGCTGCGAAGGCCACCGGAAACCTTGCTCTGATCGAGATCAAACACCCTCAGCACGACCTACTCGGAAAAGCCTACCGCAAGACCTACGTACCATCTTACGAACTCGGTGGATCCGTGGCCCAGGTCATTAGCCAGCGAAGCGTTCTGCAGAAGAACATTCTCGGTCTGAGCGAGGATCTTGATGACCGTGTCCACGCACATGCCGTGGCGGCCATTGTCATCATTGGCCGTACCCCATCAAAGATTGGTGAGCAGCGAGCATTCGAGCAGTACCGGAACAGCCTCAAGGATGTTTTGGTGATTACCTTCGACGAGATGCTAGGTCGGCTTGAGGGCATTCATAAAGCTTTGACGCCAAAACCGCCAGTAGCGCACTTGCCCCTCAGTGATGAAGACTTGCCCTTTTAAAATGTCCGTCACTGGATATAGTTATGGTTGAGGCTGGGCAGTCGCGTTGGGGCGCTCACAGGAGGCGCGTTAGGGAGCTGCGAGCAAAGTGCAAATTCTGCGATTCTCATGTCACGGTATCTGTCCCCAAAGCCTCGCACTCCCAACCAACAAAAGCGCAGAGGTTATCCCTGAGCACGTGCTCGGCGGTCTAGATCTGGGCAAACGAACTCAGGCCATCAACCTGTCGCCGCCCTGCCGGCAATGGGTTAAACGCCAAGGCGCACGTTCCCCAACTCCACTGGGCCTTCACGGGATGGATCGCCCGGCCACGCTTCTACGACGGTTCCATGCGGCGAGACCATATAAACCGCTTCCAACGTAAGCCCTTCGTTTCTGAGCAACGACGGCATCATTCTAATAATGGGTGGTGGAACCCAGAAATGATCGTGGGTCGCATACACCATAAGAATTACGCTTCCGCCATAAAGCTTGTCGTTCTTTTTCTTGACGAGTTTCTTGAATAGTTCTGCCAGTTCACCACCGTTCCAAAAACCGGTGGAATCCTGGTAGTGACCCACCTCTTTAATGGGAGCGAACTCGGCGAGCTCGAGCCACTTCACCCCCAGGTCAGTGTCTACTGTGAAATCGAGATCGTTTTCCTTCTGGGGGAGCAGATTATCAAAACGCCCAAACCGTTTAAAATGAGGCCGCATCCCTTGGTTATCTGTACAGAACATCTCAGCAAAGTGCTGTTCAATTTCGGGCTTCCCCGCTGGCAGCTCTTTCTCTACGCATACAGCACCCTCCGGGCCGACCTGCAACGTTAACGCAGTGCCTCGAGGTTTCTTTCTCTCACGCTTAGGCTGATCCATTCTTCCTCCAGTGAGCGTGTAGCCTAGATCGTCACACGCCCTAAAAAGTAGACCCTGCCCGAAGGAGCATACACATGACCACCAGTATCCTGTCCCAGCAATTAAGGAAAGCTCAGCATGTCGTTGTCTTCACAGGGGCGGGAGCATCAGCTGAGAGTGGCATCCCGACTTTCAGAGACGCATTGACGGGACTGTGGGAGCGCTTCGATCCTGCTCAGCTCGCCACCAGCGAAGCATTCAGAGCCGATCCAGCACTGTGTTGGGGATGGTACGAATGGCGTCGGCACAAGGTTCTCCGGGCACAGCCAAATGGTGCTCATCTCACTGTCGCTGAGCTTGCCAATCGTGTGCCCAAGCTGACCGTGGTGACACAAAATGTTGATGACCTGCATGAGCGCGCCGGCAGCCGGGGTGTGATCCATCTGCACGGCAGCCTGCATTCACCCCGCTGCATCGATTGTGGGCAGGCGCATACCTTGCCACTCACTTCTGACGCCTTGTCTGAGGATGGAAGTCGGATTGAGCCACCGCGATGCGGTGCGTGTGATGGGTATGTTAGGCCTGGCGTCGTGTGGTTCGGTGAGATGCTTCCTGAGCATGCATGGAGCACCGCGCTCGCAGCTGCGCAGGAGTGCGATGTGTTCCTGTCGATTGGTACGTCCGGCATCGTTTACCCTGCTGCAGAGCTGCCGTTACGTGCACTTGGTCATGGGGCGACCGTTGTTCACATCAACCCTGCGCGGTTTGATGTCAGCGGTGAGGAGCACTTTCTCGAAGGCCCTGCCTCAGTGATGATACAGAGCCTGCTTCGCGAGGCGTTCGGCGACAATACTGTCTCTTAGCAGCTGGCGATTCGCATCACTTCTATGTTGAGCTTGCCCCCTTGGCGGGCGGGTTCTCGGTTTCTACACGTCGCTTGATGGTAAAAACGTGAATTTACGCTACGTTACATTTGTGCAGCGTGACGTGAAACGACCCTGCTCTTTTTAGGTAAGGCATAGAAGCTTGACTCCATGATAACATCAAGGCTTCCAGAAACATGATGTACATAACGAAAAAACAATCATGAAATATTTAGGGATTAACCTTGGCAGGATCAGCCCCGAAAACAATACTGAGCGAGCTTGGCGATGATATCGTGAAGTTCAGCGTTGCACAGAAGCAGGCCGGACACTTAAATGAGGTAGGCTGGAAAAAATTATTCAATAAAATAAAGTTACTGGGTGAGCGCAGCGAGTTTTTAGCGCCGTCGCTATTGATGCAAGCGAACATGCATGAAGTTAAAGGCGACGCCGCACAGGCAAAAGCTGTCATCGACAAATATTTCGATATTTACGGCGAGACCTCGGAGTGGTATATAGTCAGAGCAAGCATGGGGAGGATGTTCGGCAATCCACTTCTTATTTCCGAGATGCTTACGTCTGCGTTTCCTCACGGGAATTTAACGAGACTGCAAAGCGTCCTAGAAGTCTGCGAAGGCTCTGGCTTCTACCGAAGCGCCTATGAAATCCTGCTGAAAATTGAAGAGATTAACCCTTCTCGCGCTAGGCAGTTGGTTAAAGTTATGCCAGGAATTCTGCCCGCAGCCCGATACATTAATGAAAACAACCTAGATGAAGTAAGGATCTCCGAACGAATTTTGATGCTCACAAAATTAGTTAATGATTCAGGCTACATGCTGAGATCCTCTAGAGTTCTAACTAACGAATTTGGAATTATCTATGAGGTTGTTATTGATGATGACATCGAAAAACTTGCACTTCTAAATCTGACCACCTATGACACTCTTGCTAGCCAGTTTGATTTTGCTTACTCTGAGCATATCAGCGTGGGTACTGCGCCGATGGAGAATCACCATGACAGTAAATAGCTCGGACTTTATAGAACTGGCTGAAGTCGCACTCTCGTCGGACAATACCAGCGAGATCAACATAAGATCCGCTGGTAGTCGAGCTTATTACGGCGTTTATCATAAGGCCAGGGAAATTATTGAGGAGAAAAAACTCCCCACTGTTATGATAGATAATTCTGGAAGCCATGAATCGCTTATAGCGACACTGTATAGTATCGGAACCGTAAATGCCAAGTCAGTGGCGGAAGGAGTTCGATCAATGAAAAAATTCAGACACCTTTGCGACTATCATTTAGGTGAAAGTGTCAAAGCAAAACGTGCAAAAATGAAAGTATTGGAAGCTCGATTGCTGATAGATCGTATGGAACGCCTCTGATCATTGATCTGGTTTAGAGGGGCTAACTTAATGATTTTGAAACCCTTAAGAGGGTAAGCACGATAACTCGGCACTAGCCTTAAATAGTTAGCCACGATCTCTTGTTGACATAGATTGCTGCGAGTTTAGGTCATTGCGCTATATTCAGGCGACGTCTAGTCATTACAGGATTCTGAATGCATGAGGCTCTTTCTTGATTGCGAATTCACCGAGCTCTCAGCAGCAGCGAAGCTGATCTCCCTGGCTCTGGTTGGCCAGGATCGCCGGGAATTCTACGTTGAATTGCAGGATACGTGGCAGGTTGATGACTGCAGTGACTTCGTGAAGAACATCGTACTGCCGCAGCTCTGGGGCGGTGAGTACGCCATGCCGATTATCGAGGCCAGAGCGGCTCTCCTGCGGTTCCTGGCAACCTACGACGAAGAGCTCGAGATTGTCACAGACGCACCTGTCTACGACTGGGAGCTGTTTTGCGAGCTCGCCTATCACGATGGGAAATGGCCCAAGAACGTCAGGAATTTCTCCACTGATACCACGACCCTGACCGCGACGAACGACGGGGAAGAACTGCCTCATCACGCCCTGCTCGACGCCAGGATCATCGCAAGCATGTTCACAGCTGGAGCGTAACCATCTCACGCTCGATGGATTGCCTGAGGTGCTCAGGCATGTTGTTGTGCACGTGAAAATCGACCGGCACCCCCGTCAAGGCCTGAAGCTCGTCTTCGAGTTCGAAGATATCGAACAATGAAATCTTGCCGACCAACGCTGAAGGGATGGTCGCGAGCAGATCAAGGTCGCTCCCCTCGTGATCATTACCTCGAGCAACTGAGCCGAACAGTTTCGGCTCAATGAAGCCATAGGTCTCGATGAGACGTCGGATTTTCCCTTCCTTTCCTCGTATCGCGTCTGCGGGCCTCACTGTTGTCTCCAAGTCGGATCCAGGTAGGTCGTGAAATCAGTACAATTTCCAAAAAGGGCGCAAACCCGTCAGTCACTGCATCTCGACCGAGTGCTGCCGTCATGCCTCGAGCACAATGTATTCACCCAGGTGCTGCCCACCAGCTTGCCTGGGGCACCGCAATAAGAGCAGGTCTTCGTCGATAGCTGGATCGCAACGTCTACTGCTCCCCTGCAGTACACGTCCCCGGCATCGTAGAAAAAGTGCAGTTCGCCGAACTTGGATTTGATCTGCGCGACGTTTACCGGGGTGACCTCTGGGTGTCGCCTCAGGTAATCCTGAATGGTCTCGCAAAGCGCAATCAGGATTCCCCTCCAGCCCGGATCGCAATAAATCTCGTCGACAGCAGGGTCTGAGAACATCTGAGGGAAGCGCTCTCGGAACTTATTGATGTCGATCTCAGGTAGAGCTTCAGTGTCTTGATTCATAGTGTCCAAAGTTCGCAGCGACGTAAAAGCCAAGGCATCAAGCTCGCTGCACTGATGGCAAGCGGAGCGCGCAGGCCATGGATGGCAGTAGGCTTGAGGATGGACGCCCGCAAGGCCGTGGCGGAGCTTGGTTTACGACAGCCGGCCCCGGAGCAGGGCAAGCCCAAACAAAAATGCAATGGCTACTGAAGCCGACGAGGCGTTGGGATGTACCGATCCCCTGCAATGCGCAGGAATTCACGCAAGCTTCGCCGCCCTACATCACGACGGAACGTCGCAATGGCGTACGTGGAGTTGACAGTGGTGATCACCCAAAACCGGCCCTCCTTTTTCACGCTCTGAATGTCCGAAGTCCGGAGTAGTCGACCATCCGAGAATCGCGGATCCGCCAAGGCAAGGATATGGCCAAAAACAACGCCAACGGCGCTGCACGCATGGATATGCACATTCACGAGGTACGCAGTGATCAAACCTTCGTAATCTTGGCTGACAGCCTTTGCGATACGAAGGAGGTCAAAGTCTGAATAGCGCTTCACGTGCAGGTCGACTGCAACAGTGTTGATCTCGGCCATGGCTACACAACCTCCGCCGCTGAAGCCATATCAGTGGTCGCAGCAGTGCGCCGGTAGAACTCCTTCACGTCGCTCAGGGAGCCGACATCGAGGTCACGCTGATGCGTGTTGACGTACACCTCACCGCTTTCAACTTCCAAGACGCAGATCGGTACGTCTACTCGGTTGAAGCCCATGGATAGGGTGCTCAACTTCTCCATCCTCCAGCTCGGGCTTTTGTTCATCCAGCCAGGAGTTACGACCTGGACTTCCTGAACAACCAAGTTCTCATCCTGAGCAATGAGCAGTTCTACAAGACGAGGCTCATCGCTGATCATCTCCTCAAAGGCCACAAATCGCCCTTCATGCCGGCGCTTGAGACTGACGTGATACCAGTGCGTTGCGAGAGATCGTGACACAGCGTGAAAGTGAGCCAGGCCGTCGCCAAACATTCCGGCTGGCCCGGCCTGGTCTTGCATGCAAATCCTGAACATCTTGTTTCTCGTATGAAGCAGGCCCACCAGGCGCACCTGCAGTTGACTTGAAGGGATCTTTGTCTTGTCGCAAGCCGTTGCCTTGAAGCCTTACCAAGTGCTCCAACGAAACTTATGATTCTGAGCTTCGTCGCATTGAGCTGCTGCGGACACCCTACCCAGCAGGGGCCGGTTGACGATCAGAAAAGGGAAAATATTGCGTCGATGGAAGACGACTTCCGGTGCCCAGGGCCGAGAAGAACGTAAACCGAGTTCCGCGTGGCGAACAGGAAGCCTTCTTTGAAGGTGGTGCCCATACTGGAGCGCACCCAGTTACCGGGTTCGAATCGTCTCTGTTCGTCGTGCACCACCTGGTGGGCAAACAGAAACATTGGCTGGCAGCCTGCGGCGACTACCTTTGCGCGCTCGGCGTCAGTGACCACGGCGTCCAGGATGATCCACTCTTCGACGACGCATAGTGGAAGGTGCTTATAGTGCCTTCTTGCCGCCTGCAGGGCGTCATCAAGGCAAAGCTCCGCGCCCATTAGGCTGACACCAGGATCGCCCAATAGACCGTCTTGAATGGGACTATCCACGTCCATCTCTCCATCCTCAGGATTTATCATAAATTGTCAGGCCGTGGTCGCTGTCAGCTCCCCCCTGTTGGCGTCGGGCCTGAAGAGAGGGACTGGAGCCGCCCCGATCTTTACAATAATACCTCATATTGATGTTTATCTGAAACCCAGTGGTATGGCTATATCCTGACTTTTGGCAGAGCCATGCATCTCAAAATCGCCTTAGCAGGCACCCTCAGGGCTCTACGCCTGAACAAACGCTTCCGGTATGAGAAGCTTTCGGATGCCAGCGCCAAGTCTAAGATCAGCGCTCTGGAGCGCGGTGAAACCAGCATTACGCTTGAGAAATTCGAAAGCCTGTCTGAAGCACTTGAGATAGATCCGCTCGCGCTGTTGACCTTGTGTATGTCCGCACGGCTAGGGACGCCATATCAAGACCTTATGAAAAATGCACAAGAGCAGCTTCGCGCGTTTGAAGCTGATGGGGGCATGGAGCTATTAGCAGAGCAATTCGCCGATGGAGCCTTAATTCGGCGGACGCGCGGAAAGCCTCAGAACCCTGAAAGCCTCGACGCAGTCAGGAGGCTAAAGGCAACCGGCATGACACAGGCGCGGATCGCTCAGGAGTTGGGCTTGTCGCCTAGCCTAGTGAATCGTCATTGGAAGCGGATACTCAACGAGAATTCTGATACTTCGCTTTAAAGCGGCTCGCTTTAATTAGGCACTAAGCAGTCCAAAGCCTCAATGTCACTCCAAATATAAAGTTGAAGGAATAATTGATGGGTAATGTTTTCGTCGATGTCATGCCTCCTGCGTACTGGCAGGATTTCGAGCGACTGACCTTAGACTATGCTAGAACCGTGTGGAAGGATGACTATGCGGAGAGAAATGGACGACAAGGCCAGGCACAAGCAGGCGTTGACGTCTCCGGATACAACAGCTCGCAGAAAGAACAAACTGGTATTCAGTGTAAAAAACGCATCTGGAAAACGAAGCCTGGAGCTGATGCCCCCTCCAGCACGCTAACTAGAAAAGAGATCGACGATGAAATAAATGCAGCTAGAAGTTTTTTCCCTGAATTGGATCGTTTTGTCATCAGCACAACTGGGCCAAAGGACGCGGAGCTTCAACAATATGTACGTGAGTTCAACAGAAATAAAAAAAGCGGATTTTCTGTATCGCTAATCTTCTGGGAAGATTACGTTGAGTTTCTGAACAACAACCAAGAGCTTATGTATAGATACTATGAGAACGTGCTTAAGTACCGCCAGACCTACGACCCAGTCGAACATTACTACCTGCTTCTACATATGGCATTTAATCGCCCAGCAATAAGGACTTCATTTCATCTTGAAAATAGGGCGAAAGACTTCATTGATGCACTGGCCGCAACTCAAAATGCAATAGCTACTGGGTGTTTAAAAGACCGGGACAACCATGTTATTGATCAGGCAATAGTTCCAAAAAACAAACCAAGACAACTCAGCGCTGCGGCAAAACTATTACAGCGCGCAAGAGATATCTCAACAAAAGCTCTAGCAGATAAGCTAATTATTGAGCATGCCTCTGTAATTGAAATTCGGGACAGGGAAACTGCAGAAAAACTTAACGAGCTTAGATCTGAAGCGGTGCGCCTGTTGAATGAAATTTTAGCTCCAATGAAACTCCCCACTATCTCAATCGACTCTGAATAGCAGGCCAACAACCAGACCTATGGCACGGCACCTCAACCCCTGCCGGCAGGCATTGCTAGACAGCGTGCTAACTGCCAATCAAAGAGCAGCTAAGGATTACGAGTACGAAAGCCCTACACAAAGTATTGCCGAGACCGGTTTGCGGAACATGACTATACGGCTATGTCTTCGCGTGTTTAGTCCGACAGCTACGAGGTCTCATCACCCAGCATCTCGTTGATTTCCGTGCTGGCACGGCCCAGTGACTTCATTGAGATGTTTCCTGCGTCATTCTCGTCGACATGCCAGAGTGCAAATTTTGGAAGGTTCAGCCAGGCCAGATCCTGCGCCGCGACTGGGTACGCGGAGCGAGTTTCGTAGGTGGCTGCGCCTTCAATTATCGACACCAATGCTATGCCGTGCGCTTTGGCGTATTTTATCGCGCCGGATTGAAATCCTGTTGTGGTGAACAACATGCCTTTGTGAGCACCAACGGATCTCACCTTGTCGTGGAGTACCTGAACCAGCTCACGCTCGACTGCGTTACGGTATTTTTTGCACTCAATTAGGACGATGAATTCGGCACCCGCAAAGGCTTGGAATTTCGCCAGCACATCGATCTGGTAGGTTGAGTCGTAGGCCTCCACCTTCACGTCATGCTTCACCTCAAGCGATGTCAGTTCACCACCCTGTTTGAGGATCCAGTCTCTGACCAATAGCTCAAATTCCGCAGATGAGATTTCAAGATTGGGGTTTGCCATCGGTGGGAACATTTGTCGTCCTTGAATTTGAAATTACCCTCCAGCTTACAGCTAGCGCGTGGTGTTCCTGCACAAACTGCTGCATTGCGGCTACTGCGAGCTGAGCCAAGCTTCCAATTTTGCCAGCCTGCCCACCTCAAGAAGCTTTGGCTTAGCCAAATCTAAAAGCTCAAGGAGCCTTTGCCTGTCCGTTGGGGAGGGGAACCAGTCAGCCACCTCGACATTACACTGATTGGATTCGCTCAATGCCCATTTCACGACCATGTCTGCTGCAGCTCTGTAGTGGTCAGCCATGAAGAGTTTTTTGTCCTCGACGGGCCAGCCACGTTTCCTGAGCTGATCGGTCACGTCAGTGATGCCCGTGTCGCCAAGAAACACATCGGTGTCTGGGTAGTGAATCCCTGCAAGCGACACCTTTGCAACGCCCGAATCTCGGTCGAAGTAAGACAGGAAATGCCAGCCACCGGTGCTGCACCCTGGGTGTGGGAAATTGATTGCGGCCTTACCAGTTATGTAGTGCCGGCGAGAAACGCGTTTGAGGTCAAAATCAAAGAGCGGTTGCGTCATGTGGCATGCCTCTGTGCACCGGTGCTACCAATGCACTGCCTCGGTAAGCAAGAGCCTGACTGCTCATCTCAGGCGTTTGGTACAGCGGAGGCCCTGATGGCTTCCTCATCCTTGAGGAACCTTACTCCGGCATCCTTAACATAGACGCCGCATTCAATTAGCTCACTCACGTCCTCGTGCTTGCCAAGAAATGATGCTCGAATCCCCTTGAGCAAAACGTGGGCATAGCGGGCATCTTCAATAATGGTGTCCATTTCGCCTGATATTGTTATCCCTCGGGAGCTCAAATTCTTCACAGCAGACAGAGTGAAAGGCTGCTGTGGCTCCTCCATTCGATACTGGTGGCGCTGTTTCAGCAGTTCGCTTAGCTGATGCGCGTCACTCAACATCTGTTCTGATAGGCCGCTGCGGTTACTTTGCCGAGCTGCGACCAGCACATTTGCCTGCATGGATTGAAGCCCAGGCAGGATAAAGTCGCGGAGGATAAAGTAGAACTCCAGCTGCCGGTTCATCGCATCGTCAGCAGGCTTGCGCAGCCGCTTCAGGCGTTCAGCGGACGCGTCAGAATTGTTTGGAATGCACAGTGCCTTCTGGCTATCCCTGATGCCCTGTTCAAAAAAATCAGTCATCTGATTGGCTATCAATCCTTGTCGATAATCCTCTCGCAAAAGATCGAGCAGCACATCCAGCTGATCAATCGCAGCAATATCAATCTTCAAACTGGCGTGCTGCACCTGATGCTCCATTGCATTCAGAGTCTTTTCCACAGGAACGATGCAAAATTGCTGAAAAGAATATGAGAAGGCAAAGGTCTCTTTGTCCAGCATCCCTAGGCAACCCTCATAGATCTGAATCAACCGATCATTCAGATCCATATACTCAGTGAGGCCCTCGACAGTCGCTTGGTTCATCTGTGCTGTATCGGCTTGATAGGTAAGGTACTTATGAGTCCCCACGACGGCAGCTACGAAAACGCAGCTAGCCAACCCGGCCCTGAGGAACCAGCCACGAAGAGAAATCTTCGGTTTATAGTCAGGATAAAATGACTCCTGGAGCGAGGCGTTCTCTTGAATCACAGCTTCCAGGGCCGCCCAGCCCCATACGTCCACTGTTCCCTTTCCAACGATAGCTCGCTCTTCCGTGAGCTCTAAGGCACGATTGGTCAGGTACTTGTCATGCGGACTGGTGGTAAGGATGAAGAAGTGATCGATCTTGAACGGAAAGTCTTCTGTTTCGAGAACCGCCTGGTTTACCTGAGCCAGGGTCAGATTTTTGCCGAGGTTCTCATTTCGTCCCTTGCACTGAACGGCGATGAGAGAACCATCTTTGAGGCGACAATACAGATCCACGCCATGCTGCCGTTGGCCTTCCCGACCGTACTGATCGAACCTGCTTTTAAAGACGCAACTCATCACTGCTAAAGACAGGCGCTCGAATTGCTTCCAGTCTGCGGGACGTCGGTAGGTCGAGGCATGTGGTGCGGTCATAACCTTAAAATCAACTCCATTTGTCAGTGCTAACGCTGTGAAGCCATGGTGTTGCAACACTTGGTGGCTAAGAAGCCCAAGTCCACACTTGGTCTCCCACGGGCTCCTTGAGGGCAGAGCCTGTGGGCAGCAGGTTTTCATCGAACCGAGCCTCTATGGTGACTTAGAATCACCGCCATCTGAACTCTGCTAGGCACAGCCCCATGGACGAAGACCTGATCTGCCACCAATGCTTGAACGAAGCCTATCTCATTAGGTTGATCAGGCGAACCGGCGTGACTGCTGAGTGCTCGTTCTGCCTAAAAAAGCGTAAGGCTATCCCATTCGATGACCTGATCAACATGGTCGACGATGTCCTCCAGAAGTATTGCCACCCTGGAGCGATATACGATCAGTACGATGACAATGGTAAGCGCTCTGAGACCGAGCAGACCGG
Source organism: Pseudomonas sp. AL10 (assembly GCF_029960685.1). Taxonomy (NCBI): domain Bacteria; kingdom Pseudomonadati; phylum Pseudomonadota; class Gammaproteobacteria; order Pseudomonadales; family Pseudomonadaceae; genus Pseudomonas; species Pseudomonas sp. AL10. Next base: position 41,777 of record NZ_JASBQZ010000005.1, on the reverse strand, counting down.
GGATCCCCTTGTCTTCCATGTCGCAGAATTGCTTGGCTTGAATGAGGATGACCCGGTCGTAGAGCGTGTGCTCTGCGACCTGAACGAAAGCTCCCATTACGACATCATGCAAGGAGGCGAAGCGAGGTACAGCGATGAGGAAAACTATGAGTGGAGAGTGATTCGACCAAGAGATGCAGAAGCTCGATGGCTGAATTTTCAGAACGAAATGAAGCATGGAAATCGGTTTTTTAGTCAGCATGCCAAGGATTTTCTGGACTGGCTGTTTCGAGGGCTTTCAACCTTCAAAAGCCCTAATGGATCAATGTCCGTTGTCAAAGAGCTTGTCGACGATCAGTTCTTTCGTGCCAGGCGCTGTGATTCCGCTTCAGAATACGACTCGATCATTAGCAACCCTGCAGCAGAACTTGGCCCGCCACCCAAGGAGGTCGCAGGGGCTGGCCGAATGAACCCTAAAGGATTGGCCGCTTTTTACGGAGCTTTTGACCGAAAAACCTGTGTTGCCGAGCTTCGCCCACCAGTAGGAGGACGAGTCGTCAGCGGCGAATTCAAACTCACAAGACCCGTTCGCGTCCTGGATTTCATTGCATTGGATGAAGCCTACGAAGCGAGGCCGTTGAGTGCGTTTGAAGCCAGCTACGAAGAGCAAATGGGTAGGCGCATCTTCTTGAAAACACTCCACGCAAAAATTACCGTCCCGGTGCTTCCGAATCAGGAACAAGAATACCTAGTTACACAAGTCATGGCGGAGTACCTAGCTACACAATTCGACCCGCCGCTCGACGGTGTGCTGTTCGAATCCGCTCAAGTGCGGAAAGGTACAAACCTAACCCTTTTTAATCATGCCGTGGTGGCTTCACTCGAGCCTAGAACTGCTTTCACGAACTTGGATGATTTGCTTAGCAGCCCCTCATCGCAGACGCCTGCGATTGAGTACGTGCCTGACACGCTGGTAAGGCATAAGGTTTGTCGTGTCAAATTCATAACTGAAGACCTGCAGCGCGATGATGGTCAGCCAGAGTCCGACGAGCATTACGACGACTGGGATGATTACTAAAGGCAATGTTTTAGAAGATGCGCGGTTGCGGCAGTCGTCGTTGCCGACTAAAAGTCGACCGCTAGAGAGCCTTCAGCAGGTTCTCAAGCATCTGATGCTCCCATACAGATAGCAGTGCAATGGGGTCTGTACCAAAGCGATCTCCGGAGTCAAACGACCAGTGTCGCCCATCCGGGCTGATACATTTTTCGCAGTAATCCAGCTGATCGCAGTCGTTATAAATCGACATCTGCCAATCATCTACATTGATCTGGAAGTGGCCGGAATAAATCTCGTCCCACGATTCATGACCAACCTTACTCATAACGCTTCGACCGAAAATCGCCTCCCTCAGTACCTGAGATACCTCTCTTGCGGATAGCTCAGCCGCAGTGTTTTCGCTAACGCTACCTACCTGGGATGAACGACCTGCCGTTCTGGCAGCTTTCAGCCTTTGCTCAGCGTACATAGCCGGATCATCATGTGGCAGCGGATAGCCTGCAGCTGAGAGCGCTTCGGCTCGCGCCTCAATGAGCAGGCGCTCAGGATCACGAGCGACTTGGTAGGTTCTGCCTGGTACGCGTCGAGTTGTGTCCATTCTCTGCTCCCCAGAAGGCTGATGAATAAGAGCGACTAAATTACTTTTAGAACGATAACAGAACGCTTCGAATAGCGATGCCGAGCTCCGAATCATGAGGGTAGGATGCGTTGCGATCTATGCTTCACATAGGCTCAGACACCAAGCAAGCGGACGCGCAGGCGTGAGGGATGCGAGCCCGCAGGGGCGAGACACGCCTTGGCGGGGCTCGATTCACAGCAGCCTGACGCCGCAGGCGGCACGCCATCAACGCCAACAAGAGGTAACTCAAATGCCCGACGATGAACTCCGCGAACTGGAGGCCAAGAGACGAAAGGCTTTGTGGATGCTTGCGAACATATCTCCAGGCGATTCGAAGGCGTTCGATGCCTTATCCATCCTTGATGACCTTGACCTTCAAGAACGGAAATATCCCCCCAATGCTGACAAGGCACTTGATCTCAACCAACTTCGGGATTGTGTCACGGTGCAGCATCACTACTCCGGAATCGACATCATCCTGGAGCAGACTATTCCGCAACCCTGGAGGGAGCGTTTCAACCAGGCAAGTATCGGCTCGACCAGGTTGCTTAATGGGCCATACGCCTCGGATTGGGATAAATTTCTGGTTGAATGGGAGCGTGAGATGCAGCATCTGCAAGACCATCGACTTGCAAAGGCTGCTAACAGCTAGAACTGCTGGTTCGAGCAATTGCGGCGCAAACACATAAGCAGTCGGTGTAGCCGCTGAAAAGCGCAGCCTCAAACAGGAGCAGCAAGGTGAAACGGCCTTCTTTTTTTATTGATTTTGAAGCTTCTGGAATAGCTCCTGACAGCTATCCGATTGAAGTTGCCGTCGTGTCGAGTGATACCACTTTCAGCTCGCTTATCAAGCCCGTCCGGTACTGGACGCACTGGTCGTTTGACGCGCAAGACATGCACGGTCTCACACAAGATCAGTTACATCAGGAAGGTGATACCCCGGTCGCTGTGGCGAGAAATATGAATCAGCTGTTTTCAGGGCAGGTGCTTTGCAGCGATTCACCGCAAGACGGGTTTTGGCTCGATGTCCTCTACGAGGCAGCAGATCTGATGCCCACCTTCGAGCTGAAGCCATTGGAGGTCTTAGTTGGCCGGGAGGCGGCTAGTGACATTTATCGCCTACTGCCAACAACCAGGCGCCATCGAGCTCTGCATGACGCTACTGCTTTGATGGAGGCCAGCCGTGCTTTCTTCGACGCTTGAACAATGAGCACATTAAACTTTGGATGTCGCCTCTCTGCATCTTTAGTGCCGGCACTTTGAGTGCTACTGAACACCAACCAATGATTGCAACACATGAGCACCCCAGCATTCTAAAGAGCACTGTCAATATATAAACAAAAGATTAAACATGTATTGACAGCTGGGATTTTCCGACACTTGCAACTTGGCTTTTTTTGATTATGATGACTGAAAGGAAATGACCAACGAGCATTAGCCAGCATGAATTACACCGTGTACCCGGCGCAGGAAGTCGACATCCCCCTCACTGCAAGAGTTGCCATTGTAAACTTGGGAGATCATCTCCAAGCGTTTCTTAATGCAAATAACATTTCAAGCTGGGCGCCGGTGGATGATTACGTCCTAAGAGAGGACAGACTGGCTGATGTTTTGGTTTTTCTTGGTACGGCTAAAGGAATGAGTATTGCACAAATCAAATACCGAGCAAAAAAACTCCTAAAGTTAGTTAGGACTTCTGGCAACCCGATGAAACTGAGCTTTGCTTATAACCTTGTCGCCAATTGCCTCGGATATAAGACCTACCAATTTGCGTACACGTGTCGTTCGATTGATCATTACGTCGAAAATCTGTGGCCCCTAGACATGATAGACAACGGGCACCTTTTCAATGAGGGTGAGCTATTGACGTGGCCATCCTCATCGACTTCAGTGATGCTCCAGGAGAGGATGCAATTCAATAAGCATCGGGATGATCTTTTTAACGATATTAAGCGGCGAAGGAAAAAAGAAAGGACGCTAAGGGAAAGTGAATATTTACAGGTCAGAAGTAAAGCGTTGACGCGTAGAGCCACCCAGCCAATTGACCCTCGCGGATAGCGGCTTGAGTCAGCGTGTGCCGTTTCGGCCTCAAATGAGCACCAGCAACTTACCTGCGCCAGGCTGTAAGCTTGTAGACCGAAAGCGATCATCCTTTCCCGGATTTAATTTGGATCAATCTTCACACTCCCGCGAGGCTAGTCTGAAGCGTTTCCAAACTGTTCACAGCTCCGATAAACGTTCGCTCGACGGCCTGCCCTAGTCAGGGCGTTTATCTCAAAAAACTAGGCCATCGCGGCCTCATGTTTAATTCGTTAGAGATTAGTATGTGGGAGCTGCAGGCATTGTCAGAGAGGAGCTGATCTCGGCATCACGCAAGCGGAGCGCGCAGGCGTGCGGGATGGAAGCCCGAAGGGCCGAGACGCAGGCTCGGTTTACGACAGCTCGTCCCCGAAGGGGCACGGCCCAACGCCAGGTAGAAGGAACAGAAGACCAAGACCATACCGCGAGGATTTTCCGATGGGAATGACGGACGATGACGACACAGTCTATTGCGACATTCAAATGCCCTTAGCGCAGGGCCGCGAGCTGCTGCAGCTGGTAAGGACTCAGAGAGAGTCAAATGCTCACCCGAATCTCAACAGGGTCTTTGAGCAAATGCAGTACGAGCTCAGCACGTCTATTGATATAGTCGAAAACCCGCCGAATTGGGGCCCTTGGCGCGAATGAGTCCCTCATCGCGGTGTTACTAGCCAATAGCAAAGCCGCTATATAACGTCGAGGGTTGAATTTCAAAAAATTTATTTCTGGCGTCTAGGGTCGGCATAGAAGTGCGCAGAAATAGCGTCATTTTTTGGCCATCTACCAGGAAGTTAAAATAGGGTTCGCTCGACCTTACTCTAACCCGGATTTGTGCCCTGTTTGCACTACAGGAGAATTTGCTGAATGTTTTGATATAGAACGATCCGTTAAACAGTTCAACCGATGCAGTTCCAAAAAAAATGGTATTGCTCCAGTTTACTGAGTTGATATCCTCCCCAGCGTGACTCAACGGAACGAATGCATCAAAGTAATTGAATGGCTCATTTTCTATATAGAGCTGATGCTCGACTCGTTCGTTCATGCTCAAAACTCTCCAAGCATCGACAACTTCCTGTAGCGTGCCAGGGTGGATTGCTGGAGAGCTCTGAACTTGTTGGGCAAGCGAAAGCATTTGTGCTCGCGTAGGCATGGCCTTTTTTTTCGTATTAGGAACTGCGCCTAAGTGGCTTGGGATGATCATGGGTGCTACCGCCATTGCAACTTTTTTTTGCTCTCCCTGTACATTGGAGTTCTCAATGGATTCCTTTTCATTCTTACATCCCGTGACATGCTTGTTCGGCGCCCTAAAAAATTTGTTGTTCCTTTGCGCTGGGACGACCTTTTCCAAGCAGTTCTGCTCAGGACAAAAATAATAGAAAGTGGAGTTGTCTTTTGCGTACTCTGCCGACACGTTGGCGCCCACCTCCCAGCACACTGCGGTGGTCATCAATTCAGTGCTCATATTTCATATTCCCTCATTCGTCCGAAAACTCATCCTATCCACAGTGATGGCCCATGACTATTTGTGGTTTGTATCTTGTTCTGAGACCAGTGGCGGCTGCGGTGTGGCCTGATCGCGAATGAGGACAGGCTACTCATGTGCAAATGCCTTGGGATGAAACCAGGATCGATTCTGCACGTCGTTCCCAACGTCCAGCCGCAACAGGAATCGTCGATCAATGTCCTTGGAAAACCATCTTATACGTCACCACCAGAATTAGCTGATCTAATCACATCGCCTTCTTATAGGCTTTCGAGGTAGGGCTTTTTATCAATCACTGCAGCACGCACCTTGCTTCGCAGGAGACTGACTAAGTCGCTTTTGTTCATGAGCAGCACCACGATTTCCCTTAGCGTGCAAAGCACCATCGTTTTCTGGGTTGAGTGAGTGACGCACTCGGCGATAGTGGTAGAGGCAAAATCTGAGTTCGAGATAAAAATCCCTCGAGCGTCAGCTCTCGCAAACAGTCTAACCATGTGCGCCGCGAGATCATTCACTCCTACTGGATCCTTGAGCCATTTCATCTCTACAAGGTAAATGTGTCCTTCAAACTCGATGATTCCATCTATTTGCTCAACGACGGCGCCTCCAGATTGATCTAGTCGTTTGAAGTCTTCTCGTAAAAGGATTCCGTGTGCCCGGAACAGGTCGTTCAATACTCCTTCCAAGAGCTTGCCGCGCTTTTGAGGTTCTCCATCCATACCAAAGAGAGCACTCAGCCGATCACGAACGTCTTCAACTTTACGATCCTTCTCTGCAGTCGCTTGACGCTCGGCTCGTGCCTTGGCGGCGACCTCGGCTTGAGCGGCCTCTCGTTGCTGGTTCATTCGGGTAAACGAGTCTTTGACATTGACGATGCGCGCCAGGTCTCCCACGTTAGCTTTGGCCTTGTGAACATTGTTGGGCCAGCATCCTGAAAACTCCTCGAACTCCACCACCCGTTTGATGATTTCGCGCCTAGCCGCCAAGCCGCCATCCCCTCGCTTATTCAGCTTTTCAAGAACGTCGCGAACTATGGCAAATGTACTGACTGAATCACGGTTTGTTTTAACCGTGACGTCCATCAGCGCGAGATCATCATGAGGCACTCCTGCTCCCCGTAAAAATAGCAGCACATCAGCCTTACTTTTGCAAAGTAGCGGGATGGTGTCGACCAGCAGGTTAAAAACATCAGGGGGATAGTGGTAGCGCGCGTCCATGTTCCAGCCCAGCACGTGGTGGTGAAATGCAAGAGTAGCTACCGAGACCACAATGGCACCAGCGGTGGATGTAAAAAAAGCTCACGACGGACATGTCTTGCTAGCAGGCAAAGCGCCTGCGCAAGCTACGGCCTCAGCTGATTAGACTTTGGGGCATGTGGCACAAGCGTTGAGTGGTGCCCACTGGTACTTAACCTCGTCACGGGGCGTCAGAGTTTCGTATCAGACTCCCTAGTAGGTTGAATCATCCTGGCGATGTGCTATCCATTGGGTATATACGCAATCGTTGAAAACAGGGTATCCCACCGGTGCGCATCTATCGGCGCGACCATTGCCTATCTGCAAGGAAGAACCATGCGCCTCGATCAGATGCCGTACCACTCGATGCCTACTCTAGCCGTACTCCCATTCCGTCAATTTGGAATCGGCTGGTCATGGCAACTGCGAGCCCTGAAGCTCTTCCCCGACTCCCTGCTTGCCTGGAAACGCTATTTCTACGATAACGGCCAGGGGCATGCACGTGGTTCCTCATTTAGCACCTTTGCAGAAGCCATGATTGCGGCAGATGCGTTCAACCAGACCACCGCTGAGCGCATAGGCACAGCGGTGCTTGATCCCGTGCTCCAAGCCTCAGTCACCCTGAAGGTCGACAAGGCTTTGACTGCGGCTCGCCGCATTCAGGACGAAGAGGAGCTAATGGAGCGCGAGGCGATCAAACGTAATGCTCATCTGCCCCGCCCAGCCATCCGAGATCTAAATCTGCCCAGTAAGATGGACAGTGTGCGGGAGCCGCTACACGAACAGCTTATACGTGCCCCATATTTGCAAGTGGTTGCAATCCCGAGGTTTAACGCTTGTCTTCGTCGTACCGGAGACATGGAATGGGAAGAGATCGGCGCTCTAACCCCGAAGCGCTCACAGATATGCCTTAGAGAATTTACTGCCAAGGGTTTTGGTCTTTCGGCAGCTGATCACTGGGGAAGAACCAAGGCACAGATTCGTGCTCTGCTGCTCCCAAGAGCTAACCAACTGCTTCAACTGGCCAGCGTCAAACAAATGCTTGCCGAAGCCAGGATGCGCGGCCAGAGGGTGTTGGTCTGTGGAGGCTTCGTGTTCTGGTTCGAGGATGATGGGCAGCCGAGGTGGGTCATCAAGAACACCGGGGGCGAGTCCAATAACGAAGAAGGTTCGACGCTATGGCATGAAGGCACTATTTTGTCCAAAAATCATGGTCGGATCGTAGTGCTTCCATATATCAAGGAAAATGGCGAGCGGGTGCAAGGGCACACTAAGAACGCGCCACATGACGGAAAAGCTCTACCTCGTCATCGAGATCAATATGTCACCCTTCCGTTCGAAATCTTGGAAGGAGACCTCATGATCGGTTTGTTTGGAGAGCTGCACTATGAGTGACAACCGAACAGCACTTGATGCGCGCCCCCCCCCGCATCGATGACCGTGAAATCAATGGTCAAGCGAGGACAATCAGAGCTCCGCATCCCATGCATCCATCGCCTCACTCACGGTAGCCAACCAGCGGCGATGATCGTTCTGTATAGCATGGGCGACGTGCCTGGCTGTGTTGGCTTCGATCCAAGATGGAAGACTATGCGAGCCCTCTGAGAACAGGTTTGCAGTCGCGACAGCGAATCGCCCCGTACTTGTAGATTGGAGGCACACGTACCGCACTACAGCGCCACTCAGCAACCGACGCCAAGCCACTACCTCGATACAGTCCATGGTGCTCACCGGAGCCTCTACGGTGGAACTCACTAACGGTTCCACCTGGGCATCTTCCGCTGCTCTGAATGATCGGTTAGGCGCTTCTGACCTGTGGACAAGATGCTTCAAATGCTCACGCGAGGCGACTATCTGGTCGCGGAGCTCTTCGGGGTCGATAGACATGCCGCCCCGGTCGGTGACCGAAAGGGTCTTCAGGCTGTTCGCTGCCAGGATGAACTCACGTTCTCGAGTTTTCTCTCGCTCGGGGCGGCGGTCGGGGCTGATTAGGTTCCGAATACTATTTAGGAGCTTCAAAGACATTCCTAGCAAGGATGAGCCGATCTCAATTATACATCCCCGGAACGTTTATCATCTCGAGCTTGGATAAAGCGTCCTCATCAAAAAGGAACGATCCACAGTGCCCAAGACCCGCCAACGGTCTTCGTTGTTTCTTAGGTATTCAGCCATCTCATCCACATCTAGGTCATGAGGGACATCCATGAGAGTGTTGAGCCTCTGGAGCGTCTGTACCGGCACGCCCATTTCCTCCAAGCCAGCCAGGCCAGATGGGAGGTGGTAATGTTCAAAAACCCCACGAAGTTTTGAATAATCAATCTTCGCATTAATATTACGCCTTTTAGCATGCAACTTAACGACATCCTCAAGAATACCGAGTAGTTTTGGAACTGTGTGCCCCAGAATATTGACCACCACCTTGAGGTCATCATTAATACATGTGGAGAGATTATCGACCTCGCCCTTCTCTAAGCGCGCCTTCGACTGAACAATCTGTGACTTAAAGTATTCTGCGTACTGAGGGGTATACAGATAACTTGTGAGTTTTGCATGGATAACCGAACTATTCTTGGTTGGGATCCGCACTCGGCGAAGCGCGCCGGATTGGAACCTCGTTAGTGCCTCAGCCAAAACATTGAGAAACTCACCTGAAGGCATCCAATGAAAGATGGTGGACTGAAAGGATTCCTCAAATAACATCTCGACATAAGAGTACAACTCTCTGAATGCCTCCAGAGTGAATGAGCTATGGCGCTTCAACAAGTCCACACCAAATTCATCGATATTTTCATCTCGTTCGAATCTGGACTGAGAGTAATCACTAAGGTGCTCAGGCTGAACGCCAACCAGAAGATTCATTGGCGTCGTATCATCTTGAATTCCGAGAGGGATATCCACCTCTTGGTTGAATGAGTCCTGGGGAATCGACTCTAGGCAATAAACTTTTCCTACGAAATGGACACCCATGCGACCAGCGCGCCCCTTTATGTTGCCATGTGTGAATTTATCAATGCTAAAATTGCCATCCCTGTTGTCATGTATCACAACATTTTTTGCAATAGTATTCACCCCCTCGATTATCGTCGAAGTACAAATAAGGTAGTTAATTTTTCCCCGATTAAAAAGATCAATAGTGTACTGCTGCAAAGCACGCGGCAACCCCCCAAAGTGAAGACCGATTCCGCTTCGTAGAGCGACACAATAATCCCAATCAGAATCGTACTCTTGGGCGACCCAGTCGAGATGAGGGCTATGAAACTCAGCACCAAACCCATGCTTGGCTAAAGACCTTGCAACTCCTCCAGCAACAGCAGAGGATTTACAGTAAATTATTGTCGCCTCACCACGACACAGGTCTGCAATAGAGAGAACCGCTTCCTCTTTACCCTCCTCATCATTAGGAGACAGGTCGAAGGACTCAACATCCAAAGCCACGGTATTAAAATCGGAGGAGATGAAGGTATACTCGAGGCCGAGACTCGCTAAGCCTGTCACACTGTTAATAAAAGGCCCGGTCATATAAAACTGCTTAGATGCCTTCAACAGCTTACTCAAAGCGATATTAAGCTCGATAACTCGCTCATTTTCATAGTCTATCTTCCCACTGGCCCGCTGCTGAAATGCAAGCTTGTAGAACTCATCAATTACGAAGAAATCAATTCCAACAATATCCTGTCGTTCATTAACCCTTTCCTGCGTGAGAACGTAAATCACCTTATCACCATTCGCTTCCTGAGAACTGTGATGGATGATTTGATAGAATTCGCCGAACCGCTCCTGAAGGCGCCTGCGCGTTTCGTCGGCTAGCGCGATAGTAGGAACAACTAGAACCACTCTACTCACTATTCCCAAGCCAATTATCGAATCTACGATTGCGCTCTTCCCCATGCTGGTCGGTGCACTTAGAACAACGTTGCGTCCAGATCGAAGCAGTTCAAAAATCTGAAACTGCATTGAATGGAAAACAATTTCATCCGAAAAAGGAGTCTGATAGATCCCTAAAGCCGCTTTTTCGCTGACCGTTACCTCTTGGAACTCTTTCTTCAAATACGGATACAGCCCAGACTTGCGTACCAGGTTGCGAAGCAAAGGCGTATAGCTCGTAAACTTCAGCCTAGCGTCCAAGGCTCGGATAACTAAATCCCTACCCATATGCAATGAAACGGGATTCGACAACAGCTTGTCAGCAGCATGAAGATAGCTAAATGCTGATGTTCCTTCTGTTTCGAGCAGAAGCCGAGCAGTGTCGTAAATCCTATTCACATGTCATCCCTCATTTTCTTTTCCACCAACCCACATAAGTCGTCAAAGCTTGGGGCAGGATAGAGATAGAGCTCAAAATTAAATTGTGAATATTCCGGGCTCTTGGTGATATCGGAAATAAAATCAACGAAGAGATCATAAGCTTCCTGATACAGGTTAGCCTCATGACCTTTAGTCTCAGGAATAGTGAGAAAACTTGACTCATAGCCGAAAAAAATTACAAATCGAAGGCGTTCCAAATGATCTTCAAACGAATTGCTGGTATCTAGAATATCATCGATATCGTGATTAAGTAGATATGAATCCTCCTTGACATCCAGAACCTTTTCTCTAACTCCGTCCAGACCACTTACAATATCATTATACAGCGTATCTCTAAGATCATTTAAAACCTGTGATAACGTCTTGGCTTTTGTTAACTTGCTGATCCCAAGCCATAACTCATCACCTCCCTTAGCACGCTGTACGATGTGAACATTCTCAAAAATCCGCATTTCATCTTTAGAATCAAGGTATAGGGTAGCCGGAATAGGCTGACTGTTATGTCTTAGCCTCATGACCGAATGCAGCAATGCATTTCCAAGAAACCGCTCAAGGTCTCTGGCATTATCAGCGAGACGTGACCTTAATAATTTGTATTTTTCCGTAGCAGTCGAACTGATGAAGTCGGCAATTTCACCTGGTCTCAACAGGAGCTCGTCAAACCAACAACAAATATTCTTGGCGATGTGCTCATAGCGGTACTGCCCCATCTGATAACGCTGATGTAGGGCAAGCCCATTCCTGGTTGGAATCGGACTTAAAAAAGGCGCCTGAAGTTGAATTAATATATCTGGCAGTTTGCGATGAACATAAACTTTGCAATGAGAATTTCCGCGATCATAAAATAAGACCTCTGCCTTGAACCAAGCAAGAAAATTATCTCTATGGTAGGTTTTGTCATCTTCAACGTACACACGCCTATCGAGTGCACTTCTTTTAGTCATAGCTACTAAAATATTAACCCAGATACTTTCAACCATTGAATCCGAACTTAGAATTACGCCATACAGGTTAAGGGCAGCATTTCTGATATTACTAAGACCTGTAAGCTCTACTTGCCTTAAGCTAGGTATAACCTCCCACGAACAAGAGTCAACCCAGTCGGATATAGAATTGCCTGCTGGCGCAACATATTTTCGCAATTTTACGTCGAGCTCATCGATCAGGCTTTGTCGGCCAGGCTTACCGTCTCGCTTTGAGAGCTCAATTTCTAAGTAGTCGAGTGGCGCTTTACAGTCTCTAGGAGATAAGATCCGAAACTTGCATTTCTCAATAGGCGTGAATGCACATTGCATTGACTTGTGCACAATTGAACTGTTGGCAATAAGCTTTTTATCAGCTCCACGAGTACGACTTGTAACCGTGCTAATAGACCAGCGAGGCTTGTCAGAAGTCTTAACTTGAACGAACTCAGTATGCGTATCGTATAGGATATCGATGTCGTCTGTAACTTCGCATCTGACAGCCTGGATCTTCTTGTTGAGTAGCATCTGGGTTACGAAAAGCGCCGCCGCACAGTCCTGATACAAGAATCCAAGCTTGGCTGCTACGCCCCCCGCATTGCTTGAGTCCATCACCTACTTCCATGGTTTTTGATGCCCAAGGCTATGGGAAAAGACATGTGGCGTCCACGCCTAATGGCCTTAGGCTATTTCGCCTGCGACGTGAGGAGAAAAAGCGGGCAGAACGTGAGGCTGATTTGGCCCGAAAGTCAGGGCTTCCTAGGCTTGGCTTTGGCAGTCGCCTCAGCCACTAATGGATCTTCGGGCCAGTAGTGTTTCGGGTATCTGCCTTTAAGATCCTTCTTCACTTCCACGTAGGTTCTACGCCAGAAATTGGCTAGATCTTGGGTAACCTGTACAGGCCTCCGCGCCGGCGACAAAAGATGCAACGTCAGGGGCTGTTTACCTTGGGCAATCCGAGGTGTTTCTGACAGACCAAAAAGCTCCTGCAGCCTCACAGCCAATATCGGAGGATGCTGCGAATAGTCGATTCGGATATTCGACCCAGATGGCACCTGAATCGTCTGGGGTGCTTGAACCTCTAGTTCCTGTGGAAGCGGCCAAGGCAGAAGATTTCTGACAATCGATGACAGATCCAGATGGCTGAAGTGGCTGAGCCTCGTGACTTTGCCTAGGTACGGTGTGAGCCACTCTTCCAGCGTGTCCAGAAGGTTGGTATCGCTGAGATCAGGCCACTTGCTTTCTGCTTGGCCATTTTGGATATCCAACTGACGCAGCAGATTGACCCGCGCCTGCCATTGGCGCAACTCAGGGTTCCAAGGCAGAAGCTCGATGCCCTTGCGCCTCACCAGATTGACCAAGGCTAGCGAACGAGCTTGCTCATCAAGACTTGGCAAAGGGGTTGCGGACAGCACCAACTGCCCCACCTTGAGTTGCCGCTCAGCCTTGAGTACCCCCTCCCTCTCGTCCCAGTCAACCTCATCGACTGACCTTACAAGGTCAGCCAGCTCGTCATCGAACAAGGCTGGATCGAGATCGCTCGCTAGGTAGATCCGCTCCTCGCGCTGCCCTTGCCGACTACCCAGATCGGCCACTACTAGCCACTCATGTTTAGTGAGAGCATCGGGCTCTGAAAATACAGCAGCCCGCCCATTAGAGAGACGGTACTCAGAAGCACTTGCACGCCTCTGGAGACCGATTCGGTCAGGGTAGGCGAATGCCAGTAGACACCCTACCCATCTTGGGTGATCGGGTTCGCTGACTGGATGGACGGCACTCCCACGTAGCAGGGATCGATACTGCCGAGCAGACTGCTTCACGCGCTGAAATGAGCCATCGCCTCGACGTGAATGTTGTTCGCCGGATAATGCACTCAGCCTGGTGTGAAGATCAGCACCCGCACCACGCAAGATGTCTTTCTCACCGAGCAGCGCCGCGATGTTGCAAGCAAGGTCATCCAGCCCCATCGCGTTGCCTTTAATGAGCATGTGAGCGATCCGTGGATGCGCTGGGAGCTTGCTCATGGCTGATCCGTGTGGTGTGAGCTGTCCAGCATCGTCGAGTGCGCCCAGGCGCTTCAGCAGGTCTCTACCTTGGCCGAAGGGAGCTGATGGAGGTTGGTCGAGCCAGGTCATCTCCTCCGGCTTCATTCCCCACCGGGCCAATTGGAGAGCCAGGGCTGCAAGATCAGCCTGCAAAATTTCAGGGGTACTGTAGCCAGCCATTTGTTCGTGCTGCGACTCAGACCAAAGGCGATAGCAGATACCTGGTTCCAATCGCCCTGCCCGTCCTGCACGCTGAGTAGCGCTGGCCTTCGAAATACGCTGTGTGTCGAGCCGGGTCATTCCACTGCGAGGATCGAATTTCGGCACTCGCTCGAGACCACTGTCCACCACCACTCTGACACCTTCGATGGTCAAGCTGGTCTCCGCGATGTTCGTGGCCAGTACGATCTTCCGGGAGCCTTTGGGTGCCGGGTCTATCGCAGCACGCTGAGCATTTAAGTCGAGGTCGCCGTATAGAGGACATACGATTACCTCTGGACGACTACTCAACTGCTCCTTGAGCGCCTCAGTCACCCGCCGAATCTCTGCCTGCCCAGGAAGGAAAACCAAAACGCTTCCCGACTGTTCGTTGATGGCAGCCAAACAGGTGTCAGTGACTCGCGCATCCATACGCTCGCCCGGCTGATATGGACTGCCCCAAACCGGTACGACCGGATACATCCGGCCCTCACTGGTGACCACAGGCGCATCATTCAGCACTTTTGAAAGGCGAGCACCTTCCAGCGTTGCGGACATCAGAAGCAACTTCAGTGGCGGCTCCTCACGCAGAAGCTCACGAGCACTCACGCACAGAGCCAGTGCAAGGTCGGAGTCGAGGTTTCGCAGGTGGTATTCGTCGAAGATCACCACACCCACTCCATCAAGCGCGGGGTCATCTTGAAGCCGGCGAGCCAGGATGCCTTCGGTCACTACTTCAATCTGGGTTCGTGGGCCTACCTTGCTTTCGAGACGAATGCGGTATCCGACAGTCTCACCAACCTTCTCACCAAGCTCACTCGCCAAACGTTCAGCGGCGGCCCGAGCAGCCAATCGACGAGGCTCGAGCATCAGGATCTTCTGACCACCGAGCCAAGGCTCGTTCAGTAGTGCTAGGGGCACTCGAGTGGTCTTGCCAGCACCAGGAGGAGCTTCAAGGATTACTTCGTGGCGGTTGGCCAGGGCCTCTCGTAGGTCTGGCAATACGAGGTCAATAGGTAGTGAAATCATCGAGGCTCCCAAATCAGGGAAGCAGTATACGACGGGGGATCAAGCGAGGAGATTAAGCCCCCAGACTGAGACGGCGTTGTTTGAGAGTTTTTGACAAGAAAGTGATGGTTTCTGTGCATTCAGCAAAACGTGAAATTCGTCGAAGATCAACAAGCCCACGCCGTCCAGTGCCGGGTCGTCCTGCAGGCGGCGGGTGAGGATGCCTTCGGTGACCACCTCGATGCGCGTGTTGGGGCCGACTTTGCTGTCCAGGCGGATGCGGTAGCCCACGGTCTCACCGACCTTTTCACCCAGTTCACTGGCCAGTCGTTCGGCAGCAGCACGGGCAGCCAGGCGCCGGGGTTCGAGCATCAGGATGGTTTGCCCGGCGAGCCAGGGCTCATTCAACAAAGCCAAGGGCACTCGCGTGGTTTTACCGGCGCCGGGGGGCGCTTCCAGCACGGCTTCATGGCGATGCGCCAAGGCGTCACGCAGGGCGGGTAAAACATCATCGATCGGCAACGAATTCATACTGGCTCCAAAGCAGAGCGGCGAGTATAACGGCGAACTGCCGGATGCCGATGCGGGTCTCAAAAACACCCACGCTTTGGGCTGTGAATGCAGTCGAGGGTGGGAGCTGGCTTGCCTGCGATAGCGGTGTGACAGTTGCCGCTGTATTTCCTGAACCGTCGCAATCGCAGGCAAGCCAGCTCCCACATTGGTTCATCGGCGCCTGGCCGATCTGGCTTATAGTCACCCATAAATATGTTCAGGAGACTTTTTCATGCGTATCGCTTCCCGTGTCATCGGCGGTGTCCTCGCCGTCACCCTGCTGAGCCAACTCACCGCCTGCGGGTCGATTTTCTACCCTGACCGCCGTGGCCAGATCGACGGCAAGATCGACCCGACCATCGCGGTACTCGATGCCCTCGGCCTGTTGTTTTATGTGATCCCCGGCCTGATCGCCTTCGGTGTCGACTTCGCCACGGGCGCCATTTACTTCGAACCGGGCAAGACCGCCCAGGTCGCGCCCGAGAAACTGCACGAAGCCATCGGCGCCGACGGCACGGTCGATAACGCCAAGCTGCAAAGCATCATCCAGAAAGAAACCGGCCGCACCTTGCCGCTGGACGACCCGCGCCTGATCCAGTTCAAGGGCAGCGTGCAGCAACTGGCGGCCCTGGGCCTGCAGCCTGCCGCGTAAGGACTGCTCATGACCAGCAGCCCCGAACACGCAAGGCTTCTGCGCCTGGCCACCCGCGCCTCGGTGGGCGTGGCCTGTGTGTTGATTGTGACCAAGGCCATCGCCTGGTGGCTCAGCGGCTCGGTGAGCATGCTCGCCGGGTTGACCGACTCACTGCTCGACGGCGTAACCTCGCTGTTGAACTTGCTGGCGGTGCATTACGCCCTGCGCCCGGCCGATGACGATCACCGCTATGGGCATGGCAAGGCGGAGTCGCTGGCGGGTATGGCGCAAGCCTTGTTTATCGCCGGCAGTGCGGTGCTGATTGCGCTCCAGGCGTATGAACGGCTCAAGCATCCGGAGCCGGTCGGGGCACCGTGGTTGAGTATCGGCGTAATTATTTTGTCCCTGGCGCTGACCGTGGCCCTGCTGATGCTGCAACACCGCGTGGTGCGCGAGACCGGCTCCAATGCGGTGCGTGCCGACTCGCTGCACTACCGCTCAGACTTGCTGCTCAATGGCAGCATCCTGATTGCGCTGGTGTTGGCAGGTTTTGGCTTTCATCAGGTTGATGCCTGGTTTGGCCTGGGGATCGCCGCCTACATTCTGTGGAGCGCGATCCAGATCGCCAGGGAAAGCTTTGCGGTGTTGATGGACGAAGAGCTACCGCCGGATGTCAGCCAGCACATGCTGGAACTGGCCCGCGGCGTGCCCGGCGTACTGGGTGCCCACGACTTGCGCACGCGGGTTTCCGGCAACCACTGGTTTGTGCAGTTGCACCTGGAGTTGCCAGGGGAATTGACCCTGTCGGTGGCCCACGGCATCAGCGACCAGGCCGCCGATGCCATTCACCGGGAATACCCGAAAGCCGAAGTGCTGGTGCACGCCGACCCACGGGAAGTGGTCACCGGCAACAAAACCTAGTACTGCACCTGATACCCGCGACTGCCCAGGCAGTTGCCCTGGGCCTGGCGGTAGGTTTGCACCACTGCCGGGTCGGGGGCGTAAGTCACGGTGCGGGGGTCGAAGCCACTTTGCTGCACCGCCCAGCGATAACAGTCGTAGCCGTCCTGCTGTACCTGGGCTGGCGATTGGCCGTTGGCCGGGTAAGCCACCACGTCATAACCGTTGCCTTGAGGCGTCGGCGGGGGTGATGGCACCTGCGTCGGTGGTTGTACCACCACGTATTGCTGGGTGCTTTGCTCGTAGGCGTAATAGGCGCCTGCGGCGAGGAACAACAGCGAGCCGCCTACCCACACTTCACGCGCGTAGTCCGGCAGGTAATGCACGCGAATGCCATAGGGCGGCGTCACCACTACGTAGCGAGGGCCTTGGGGCCGGTACCAGTAGCCACCCGAGAAGAAGTAATCCTGGCCACGGTAAGGCACGCGGTAATTGCGGTCGGGGAAACGGTCGATGACATAACCAGGGCGATGCTGCGGGCCTGGGCCCCAGCCATTGCCATGCCCGTCAGGACGACCGGGCCAACGGTTATCGTTGGGATGGTCATTGCCCGGACGCGAACCAGGGCCACCGGCCTCCCAATGCCTGTTGTCATCGTTGCGTCGGGGGATATCACGGTAATAACCCTGGCGCGGCTCCTGGGTCTGGCGCACGGTATCGGGCCGGCCCTGAATCGGCAGGTTATGCTCAGGCCGCGGCCCACCTTCGGGGCCCCGTTCGTGCTGCCCTTGCGGCCCATGCCCCTGTCCCGGTGAGTTATCACGTTCGTCGGCCATCGCCTGGGAGCCGACGCTGACCACCAGCAAACCAACACCTGCCATACGCCAGATGCGCTTCATGCTTTTCCTCACTGCGGATTGGGGCTTGATCATGAGACTGGAAAAGCCTCGCCCGGTTCTGAGACAGGTTATCAGTCACGAGAACTATTTTCTGAAGGCAAAACGCGCACAAAGAAAAAGGGGTGACCCGTCGGCCACCCCTTGAGAATTTCGTCCTGGCTCAACGCTTTTGACGTTGGCTCACCTCACGCCGTCTTGTGGACAGTGTGCAGCCTGGAGGCCGGCTCAACCCTGCTGGGGCGGCGGCCGCAACGGGCCTGATTGGGCGCGTTGCTGTGGACTGTTGTCCAGGCGGTGATTCTGTTGGTAATCATAGGCGTGCCGGGCGGGCAGAGGATTGCGAAGATTGCGTCAATAAACAGTGCTTGCGCAATTTTTAACCCTTCATGGATAATTCACCGCAATAGTTACGACAAAGGCCAACCCAATGAGCAAGCTTGACCGATACGACCTGAGTATTCTGGCGGAATTGCAGCGCGACGCGAGGATCTCCAACCAGGAGCTGGCCGAACGCATCGGCCTGTCGCCTTCGCCCTGCTCGCGCCGGGTCAAGCAGTTGGAAGACGACGGCTACATCGCCCGCCAGGTCGCCTTGCTCGACCGCAAGATGCTCGGCCTGAGCCTCACCGCTTATGTATTGATCGGCATGGACCGTCACACGCCGGAGCGCTTCGAGAATTTCGAAGCCGCCATCCGCACCCTGCCGCAAGTGCTGGAGTGCAGTTTGGTGACCGGCATGGATGCGGACTATCAGTTGAAGGTGGTGGTGCCGGACATGGACCATTATCAGAAGCTGCTGCTGGGCCACCTGACGCGGATTGAAGGCGTGACCAGCGTGCGTTCCAGCTTTGTGCTGAACCAGGTGCTCAACAGCACCGAACTGCCCCTGACCCACCTGCGCACCTGAAAACAACGGTGGGAGCTGGCTTGCCTGCGATGGCGGCGGGCCAATTTGCATCACGGTACCTGACAGACCGCTATCGCAGGCAAGCCAGCTCCCACAGTTCGATGGTGTAGGACTCAGGTCAATGTTGCGTCTGCGACGCTGCCGTATACTGCTCGCTTGTCTTGTCGGAAGAGCCCCATGAACAACATCGATCCCGCCCTGTTTGAAGAATGGATGATGACTGGCCTGGTCAGCATTCTGATCATTTTCATGGGCTTTATCGTCTGGGACCTGGCGAAGAAATCCAAGGCCGGGCGCTTTGGTTCGTTCATTCTGTTTTTCGTGCTGGGCCTGGGCGTGGCCGCGTTCATCATCAAGAGCGTGGTGATCGGCCTGATTGAATCCGGCGCCTTATAAGCGCGCCGGCACTGCCTTCCACTGGCCTTGATCCAGGCCGTCGATCGACCACTCACCAATACGCACGCGCACCAGGCGCAGGGTCGGCAAGCCTACCGCCGCGGTCATGCGCCGTACCTGGCGGTTACGCCCTTCGCGAATCACCAATTCCAGCCAATGGGTGGGCACGCTTTTGCGAAAACGCACTGGCGGGTTACGCGGCCATAATGCCGGTTCATCCAGTTGCCGTGCCTCGGCGGGCAAGGTCATGCCGTCGTTGAGCTCCACGCCTTGGCGCAGGCGTTGCAGCTGTTCTTCGGTGGGCTCGCCTTCTACCTGCACCCAGTAGGTTTTCGCCAGCTTGTGCTTGGGGTCGGCAATCCGCGCTTGTAGCTGACCATCGTTGGTCAACAGCAGCAGGCCCTCGCTGTCACGGTCCAGGCGCCCCGCCGGGTAAATACCGGGAATATCAATAAAATCCTTGAGCGTCGCACGCCCACCTTCGTCGCTGAACTGGGTCAGCACGTCGAACGGTTTATTGAACAGGATCAACTTCGGCTCGGCCGGAGGCGCCTTGGCAACGCGGCGAGCGGCAGAGTGCGGAGGTTTCACGCCAGGGCGACGTGAATCGGGACGAGTGGGACGGGACATGGCAAAGGAACATCTAACGGTCAGGACCGACAATGCTAGTGGCCTGACCGCTAAATGACCATCCCAACCGCTTAGCGGAACGGCGGCTCGTCGAAGCTGCGCAGTTTGCGCGAGTGCAACGAGTTGAGTTCGGTGCGCAACAGGTCGACCGCCTCGATGCCGATCTTCAAGTGCTGGCTGACCGCACGCTCATAGAACGCATTGGCCGAACCCGGCAGTTTGATTTCGCTGTGCAAGGGTTTGTCCGATACGCACAACAAGGTGCCGTAAGGCACGCGCAAACGGTAACCCTGGGCGGCGATGGTGCCGCTTTCCATGTCCACGGCCACGGCGCGGGACAGGTTGATCAGCGGGCGCTCCTGGGCCCAGCGCAGTTCCCAGTTCCGGTCGTCATAGGTCAGCACGGTCCCGGTGCGCAGGCGTTTTTTCAGCTCTTCGCCTTTTTCGCCAGTGACCTTGGCCGCCGCCTGCTGAAGCGCCAACTGCACTTCGGCCAGGGCCGGAATCGGGATGTTCGGTGGTACCACGCGGTCGAGAATCCCGTCGCGGCGCATGTAGGCGTGGGCCAGTACGTAGTCGCCGATGGTCTGGGATTGGCGCAGGCCGCCACAGTGGCCGATCATCAGCCAGCAATGCGGGCGCAATACGGCCAGGTGGTCGGTGATGTTCTTGGCGTTGGACGGACCCACGCCGATGTTCACCAGGGTCACGCCATGGCCGTCGGTGGCCTGCAGGTGATACGCCGGCATCTGGTAGCGGTGCCACACCACGCCGGCAGCAATGGCCGAGGCTTCGCCGTGGTCCATGCTCTTGTCGATCACCACGTTGCCGGGCAACACCATGCGGATAAATCGCGGGTCGCTGCGCAGTTGCTCCAGGCCATGCAGGATGAACTGGTCCACGTAGCGGTGGTAGTTGGTCAGCAGGATCCACGGCTGCACATGGCGCCAGTCGCTGCCGGTGTAATGCACCAGGCGACGCAGGGAGAAGTCCACGCGGGCGGCATCGAACAGGGCCAGGGGCAGTGGGTCGGTGTTTTCCCAGTCGTACAGGCCATCGGCAATGCCGTCGGTGGCGGCGGACAGGTCGGTACTGGGGAATACACGGGCCAGGGTTGCGGCGGTGACGCCGGAGCCGGCCAGTTCATCGCCCTGCTCCACCACATAGGGGTACGGGATGTTCTGCTGGCTGACGCCCACTTCCACCGTGACGGTGAAGTCGTGCATCAGCGGCACCAGTTGCTCCAGCAGGTACTTACGGAACGCGGCCGGGTGGGTCACGGTGACGCTGTAGGTACCCGGCAGTTGCACCTTGGCATACGCCCGAGTGGTTTGGGGGACTTCACCGTGGCAGTGGTAGGTCAGGCGCAGTTCCGGGTAGCGAAACAGTGCGCGTTGCTCGGCGTCGGGCTCCACGCGGTCCTTGAGGTATTGCTTGAGCGCCTGGTTGAGCGCGCCAGTCGCACGCTCATGCAGCGCCGCCAGCCGGTCCACGGCCTCTTCGGCGGTTTTAACGACAACAAAAGCTTCGGTCACGGTAAGCATCCTGTGTTCTGACTTGCAGGCCTTTATCTTGCCTGTATCCAGGCTTCACCGAAACACCGGAAGTGGAATGCGTTGATAGGTGGGAGCTGGCTTGCCTGCGATAGCGGTGGTCCAGCCAGCAATTATGTAGCTGATAGACCGCTATCGCAGGCAAGCCAGCTCCCACATTTGGACTGTGTTTATTCAGAGGGATTGCGGGGTTGAGCGGGCGACAATCGCTTCCACGTCGACGCCACGCGGCAAGGTGCCGTATACCCGCCCCGACGATTCACCCAGCCGGCTGGCAATAAACCCATCGCTGACCGCCGCATTACCCGCCTCCAACAGCAACTTGGCCTGCAACGCCAGGGCGATGTCCTCGGTCAGTTGCCGCGCCCGATACTGGATATCCTGGGTGTCCATGAACGCCGCCTTCAACTGTTCGATATGCCGCGCCAACTGCTTGTGGCCGTGGCCATCGCCCAGTTCGACAAACAGCACCTCAAGCACACCGGGCTCTTTGGACAGTGCACGCAATACGTCCAGGCACTGCACATTGCCGGAACCTTCCCACGTCGAATTCACCGGTGCCTCGCGGTAAAGGCGCGGCAGGATGCTGTCCTCCACATACCCGGCACCGCCCATGCATTCCGCGGCTTCGTTGATCATCGTGGGCGCGCGCTTGCAGATCCAGTATTTGCCCACGGCAGTGACCAGCCGGGCGAATTTGGCTTCATGCGCATCATCAAGATGATCCAGGGCGCGCCCCATGCGCAGGCTCAAGGCCAGGGCCGCTTCGCTTTCCAGGGCCAGGTCGGCCAGCACGTTCTGCATCAGCGGCTGCTCGCTGAGCACCCGGCCACCCACCTGGCGGTGGGCGCAGTGATGGCTGGCCTGGGTCAGCGCCTGGCGCATCAAGGCGCTGGAGCCGACCATGCAATCGAAGCGGGTCATGGCGACCATTTCGATGATGGTTGGAACGCCGCGGCCTTCTTCACCGACCATCCACGCCAGGGCGCCGCGAAATTCCACTTCGCTGGAGGCGTTGGAGCAGTTGCCGAGTTTGTTCTTCAAGCGCTGGATGTAGAACTCGTTGCGCGTGTCATCCGGGCGGTGCCGGGGCAGCAGGAAACAGGTCAGGCCCTTGTCGGTCTGGGCCAGGGTCAGAAAACCATCGCACATCGGTGCCGAGCAGAACCATTTATGCCCCACCAGTTCGTAGGCTTGGCCGGGACCACCCGCGCCCACGGGGTAAGCACGGGTGGTGTTGGCACGCACGTCGGTGCCGCCCTGCTTCTCGGTCATGGCCATGCCGATAGTGGCGCCGGCCTTGTGCGCGATGCCGACATTGCGCGGGTCGTATTGGGTACTGAGCACTTTAGGCAGCCAGAGGTCCGCCAGCTCCGGTTGCAGGCGCAGGGCCGGAACGCAGGCGAAGGTCATGGTCAACGGGCAGCCGCTGCCGGCTTCGGCCTGGCTGTGCAGGTAGGTCATCGCCGCACGCGCCACATGGGCGCCAGCCTGCGGATGGGCCCACGGCAGCGACGGCAGGCCATGTTCGACGGCGGTGCGCATCAGCTCGTGATAAGCCGGGTGAAACTCCACCAGGTCGATGCGATGGCCATAACGGTCATGGCTGCTGAACACCGGTTTGTTCTGGTTGGCCAGGAACCCGGCTGCCATCAACGGCCCACCCGCCAGCGCGCCGTAGGCATCCATGCGCGACTCGGCCCAGCCAGCGCCAAAGCGGCGCGACCATTCCTGCAAAGGCAAGTCGATGCGATACAGGTTGGTGCCGTCCAGGGACGGTGGCTGGTTGGTGACGTCGTGGGTTTCGGCAAACTGATGCAGGTTCATGACAGGCCTCCTGGAAAAAAGGCCGCATCGATTTCAGGCTGCCTGTAGGAGCGAGCTTGCTCGCGAAAAACCTGAGAGCAACGCGCTAACCCAGGAGGGGCGCGTTATCGTTGAGGTTCTTCGCGAGCAAGCTCGCTCCTACAAAAAAACACAGATCGATTGAGGCCGGTTTTTCCAGTTAAGCATCGCCATCGCGCTTAAAAAAGTGGCATACGCGCCGAATGTTCGGCGCTTTCACCCTCATCCGCGCACAGCACGCTACGTTCAAGTGCCGCCTGCAAAGCATCGAAACGCACCGGCTTGGCCAGCCGATCCGTCATGCCAATGCCATGGCAGCGCTCACGCTCCGGCCCATTGGGCGAAGAGCTCAGGGCGATCACCGGCAATTCACCGCAGCCAGGCAATGCGCGAATCTGACAGCACAACGAAAAGCCACCCTCAGGTACGTCCAGCAGCACGGCGTCGAAGCTATGCCCTTGCAATGCAGCGAGTGCCGCCGGGCCGCTGTCCACGGTTTTGACCCGGTAACCGAGCTTGAGCAACATGCCACGCACCGCCAGTTGGCCCACGCTGTTGTCGTCCACCAACAGTACCGTGCACTCCTGAGGCGCACGCTGTGCAGGCAGCGTTTGCGTGGCGGGCGTCACCTGCTGCGGCACGGCGCTGACGTCCACTTCCAACTGGAAGCGACTGCCTTTACGGGGCTCAGAATGATGGGTCAGGCGCCCGCCCAGCAGTTCGATCAACTGCCGGCAGATCGCCAGGCCAATGCCCAGGCCGCCGTATTCACGCGTCATCGAGCCGTCCAACTGAAAGAAACGCTGATACAGCGTGGCCTCATCGAGAAAGGCGAAGCCGATACCGGTGTCGGTGACGATAAAGCTCAGGTGCAAGGCGCCATCCCCTTGGGGCACGCCCACCACTCGCAAGCGCACCGCGCCGACGTGGGTGAATTTGAAGGCGTTATCGAGCAGGCAATCCAGGCACTGGAGCAGTTTGTCGGCATCGCCGATCAGCCGGTCCGGCACCTCATCGGCCACATCAATGGAGAACGCCAGGCCTTTGCTCTGGGCGCTGCCGGTGAATTGCTGGCGCAAGGTATCGAGCGTGCCGCGCAGGCTGAACACTTGCGGCTGGGCCACCAGGCGACCGGCCTGCAATTCGGTGAGGGTGAGGATGCCGTTGACCATGCGCATCATGTCCCGCGCCGAGCCGGCGGCGGTTTGCTGGTACTGCGTCAGGTCATCGTCCAATGACACGGTTTGCATCAGCTCCAGCGAGCCGATCACACCGTTCATCGGCGTGCGTAATTCGTGGGTCAGGGTGGCGAGAAATTCGTCTTTGAGGCGGTTGCTGCGGGCCAGTTGCTGGTTGAGCGCTTCGAGTTTCTGGCTGGCATCGAGCAGAATCTGCGCCTGTTGTTCGCGCATGCCGTTGATGCGGTCGGCCAGGGCCAGGGACAACAGCGCCACTTCAATGGCCGAGCCGAGCTGGCTGGCGTACATGGTCAGGAACACGTTAGGCAGGTAACCCAGCACCATCAGGGTATTGACCACCCCGCCGAGCAGAAAGGCCGACCAGGCGATGATGAAATAACGCGCCATGCGCTGCCCGCAGTACCAGGCCTTGATGGCCGCCACGAAGATGGTCACGGTAAACACCAGCGCCAGCGCAGTGGCCAGGCGCAGGGCCACGGCGTAACTGGTCAACAACGCCAGCGCCATCACCAACCCACCACAGGCTGCGAGCGCCAGCAGGATGCGGTTGAGCCAGCGGCTGTGCTGCGCGGTGTGCAGGAAGCTGCGCGCGAACAGGCTGCCGAACAAAGCCGCCGAGCCGATCAGGAAGGGCACCGCCGCATTCGCCCACCACGGGTTGTTCGGCCAGAAGTACTCCACCGCCACACCATTGACCGACAGCTGATACAAGCCGAACGAGGCGATATAGAGGATGTAATAGAGGTAGCTGGTGTCGCGCACGCTCAGGTAGATGAACAGGTTGTAGATCAGCATGCCCAGCAACACACCGTAGATGGCGCCGAGTACGTACAAGCGCAGCGGCTGCTCCTCCATGTAGGCGGTGCCGGCCCATAATGTCAGCGGTGCCTGGATCGAGCCTTGGCTTTGCAAGCGCAGGTAGACGGTTTGTTGCTGCTCGGGCAAGAAGCTGAGCTTGAACAGGTAGTTGCTCTGGCTCACCTCTCGGCTGGAAAACGGCAACGCGCTGCCGGTTCGGGCGGTGAGGCGGTAATTCCCGGTACCGTCGTTCTGGTAAAGGTCCAGGCGATTGAGCGGCGGGTAGGCCAGCTCCAGAAACCAGGTACGTGGCGCGCGGGGGTCTGTGGCGGTGTAGTGCAGGTTGACCTTCAGCCAGAACACCGAGCGTGAATAGCCGGCATTGAGGGTGTCTTTGTCATGGGTCTTGAACTGGGCGGCATAGGCGGGGGAGCTGACATCGGCGATGGTCAGGACATCGGTTGGGTCTTCGAGCACTTGCATGACCCGGCCCAACGGGAGGCTTCGCGTGTCCTGGTTGAACTCGACGGCGCTGGCGAGCATCGGCAGCCCGCACAATAAAAAAATCAGCAAATAGCGCATAGAGCCCCAGCGTAGCCTGGTCCGGTTGTGTCAAAAGCCCCCCATTCCTTTTGAGAAGACGTACACCGGCGATACAGTAAGTTGTTTGGATGCACTTTAGCATAGCCAGTAAAAGCCATTAGCCACTGCTGGATCTTTTTTTAGGACAGCTCTAGGGCAATGCTTTCAGCTCATTTCCGTGCAGCGCGCAGCCACGGCAAGTCGCGCCGCAGCGGCAAACTTCTGCCATCGCCAGACAGCCACGCAAAAAGCGTTTGGTGGTAAGCTCGCGCACCATGAATATCTACTGCTCTCGCCCCGTTGTCCTCTGTCTCTCCGGCCACGACCCCAGTGGTGGCGCCGGCCTGCAGGCAGATATCGAAGCCCTGCTCGCCCAGGGTTGCCACGCGGCCCCGGCCGTCACCGCGTTGACCGTGCAAAACACCGTCAATGTCAGTGATTTCCGCGTGCTTGACCGTGAGTGGGTACTGGCCCAGGCCAATGCCGTGCTTGGCGACTCTGACGTCGCGGCGGTCAAGCTGGGCATGCTCGGCTCCACCGCGATGGTCGACACCGTGGTCGAACTGCTGCAGGCGCACCCGCATTTGCCGGTGGTCTGCGACCCGGTGCTGCGCGCCGGCGGCGGCGGTAGCCTGGGCAAGGACGAGGTCGGCTATGCGATGCGCGAGCGGCTGCTGCCCCTGTCATTGATCGCCACCCCCAACCTGCCCGAAGCGCGCATCCTTGCGGAACTGCCCGACGGCAGCGCCGACGACTGCGCCGAGAAGCTGCTGCCGTACATCAAGCACCTGCTGATCACCGGCGGCCATGGCGACGAGCACGAAGTGCACAACCGCCTGTACAGCCGCGACGGCACGCGCCACACCTTTACCTGCCAGCGCTTGCCCGGCAGTTATCACGGTTCGGGTTGCACCTTGGCCAGTGCGCTGGCCGGGCGCATTGCCCAGGGCGAAGGCTTGGCCAGCGCCGTGCAAACGGCCCTCAACTACACGTGGCGTACCCTGCGCGATGCCGAACAACTCGGCCAGGGCCAGTTCGTGCCGCGCCGATTGCCGCTGGATTTCTGCTCGTAACTTATCGCTCGTCAGCAAGGGGTTTGCCCGATGAAACTACGCGGCCTTTACGCCATTACCGACAGCCAGCTGTTGGCCGGCAAATTCCTCGCCTACGTCGAGGCGGCGCTGGACGGTGGCGTCACCCTGTTGCAGTACCGCGACAAAAGCAGCGACGAGGCACGCCGCCTGCGTGAAGCCGAAAAGCTGTATGAGCTGTGCTCGCGCTACAAGACTCAATTGATCATCAACGACGATGCCGAACTGGCCGCGCGCCTGGGCGTCGGTGTGCACCTGGGCCAGACC
Organism: Pseudomonas sp. AL10; assembly: GCF_029960685.1. Classification (NCBI taxonomy): domain Bacteria; kingdom Pseudomonadati; phylum Pseudomonadota; class Gammaproteobacteria; order Pseudomonadales; family Pseudomonadaceae; genus Pseudomonas; species Pseudomonas sp. AL10. The sequence goes on along the minus strand of NZ_JASBQZ010000005.1, from coordinate 14,554 downwards.
GACGGCCCGCTGACCTCGGCCCGGGCACTGCTCGGCGCCAAGGCGATCATCGGCGCTACCTGTCACAGCCAGATCGAACTGGCCGAACAGGCCGCCAAAGAAGGCGCCAGCTACGTCGCCTTTGGCCGCTTCTTCAATTCCACGACCAAACCCGGCGCACCTGCCGCCACCGTTGACATGCTGGCCCAGGCCCGCAAGCGCCTGCACCTGCCGATCTGCGTGATCGGCGGCGTCACCCTGGAAAACGCCGAGCCGCTGGTGGCCCACGGGGCCGACCTGCTCGCCGTGGTCCACGGCCTGTTCGGTGCCGACAGCACCCAGGAAGTCACACGCCGCGCCCGCGCGTTCAACGTCCTTCTTAAATCTTCAGTTTAGAGAGCCCGACCATGTCCCGTTCCGAAACCCTGTTTGCCAACGCCCAGAAACACATCCCCGGCGGTGTGAACTCCCCCGTGCGTGCGTTCAAGAGCGTGGGCGGCACGCCGCTGTTCTTCAAGCATGCCGAAGGCGCCTACGTCACCGATGAAGACGACAAGCGCTATGTCGACTACGTCGGCTCCTGGGGCCCGATGATCCTCGGCCACAGCCATCCGGACGTGCTCGACGCGGTGCGCCAGCAACTGCAACACGGCTTGTCCTACGGCGCCCCGACCGCTATGGAAACCGAGATGGCCGACCTGGTCTGCTCGATCGTGCCGTCGATGGAGATGGTACGCATGGTCAGCTCCGGCACCGAAGCGACCATGAGCGCGATCCGCCTGGCCCGTGGTTTCACCGGCCGCGACAACATCATCAAGTTCGAAGGCTGCTACCACGGCCACTCCGACAGCCTGCTGGTAAAAGCCGGCTCCGGCGCGCTGACCCAAGGCGTACCCAATTCCGCTGGCGTACCTGCGGCGTTCGCCAAGCACACCCTGACCCTGCCGTTCAACGACATCGCAGCCGTCGAGCAGATGCTCAGCGAAGTCGGCCAGGACGTGGCGTGCATCATCGTCGAGCCGGTTGCCGGCAACATGAACTGCGTGCCACCGGCCCCGGGTTTCCTTGAGGGCCTGCGCGAGCAGTGCGACAAGCATGGCGTGGTGCTGATTTTTGACGAAGTGATGACCGGTTTCCGGGTCGCCCTCGGTGGCGCCCAGGCTTACTACGGCGTCACGCCAGACCTGAGCACCTTCGGCAAGATCATCGGCGGCGGCATGCCGGTAGGCTGCTTCGGCGGCAAGCGCGAGATCATGCAACACATCGCCCCGCTCGGCCCGGTCTACCAGGCAGGCACCTTGTCGGGTAACCCGCTGGCAATGGCCGCCGGCCTGACCACCCTGCGCCTGATCAGCCGCCCGGGCTTCCACGCCGAGCTCACCGACTACACCACACGCATGCTCGACGGCCTGCAACAACGCGCCGACGCCGCCGGCATCCCGTTCGTGACCACCCAGGCCGGTGGCATGTTCGGCCTGTACTTCAGCGGCGCCGACGATATCGTCACCTTCGATGACGTGATGGGCAGCGATGCCGAGCTGTTCAAGCGCTTCTTCCACCTGATGCTCGAAGGCGGCGTGTACCTGGCACCGAGCGCCTTTGAAGCTGGCTTCACCTCGATTGCCCATGGCGAAGCCGAACTGAAATTGACCCTGGATGCTGCCGAGCGCGCCTTCGCGGCCCTGAAATAAGTGACGGCAACCTCTGACGTTGCCCCTGGCAGCGTCAGATTTGCTACTTTGCTTACAGACAATTCCTGGTTTTTTCGAGAATTGCCCTGCAATCCGGCAGATAACTTGCCCAAGCAGCAGAAAAACGAGTAAAGACTTTGTAAGCAGAGGCCTGCTTATTTCATAATGCGCGCTTATTGGACTCCCCCGAGGGTCCCGCGCCCCGTCAGAGGTAAGTCGATTCCCATGAAACGCACCGGCCGCACCCTGGTTCTGGGCTGCCTGTTGCTCCTTCAACCGCTACTGGCACATGCCCAGGCCGGCGGCAACTCGTTGTTAATCCCAGCGATGGGTCGTTGCACCCTCAATACCCAGCCAGACAGCCAGGCCGAAGCCCTGAGCGCGTGCCAGAAACAGGCCGAGGACGGGGATGCACAGGCGCAATACGAGTTGGGCGAGTACTACCACGACAGCAAGAACCCGGCCGTTGACCTCAACAAAGCGTTGAGCTACTTCGAGAAAGCCTCGTTGCAGGGCCACGCCCAAGCGCAATACCAGTTGGGCAACATGTTCTTCAAAGGCGAAGGCGTGCCGGCCAACAACGTCCAGGCGTACATCGTGCTGAAAATGGCCGCGGTCAACGGCGCTGAAGACGCACTGGACACCGCCGACGAAGTCGCCGAGCACATGCAGCGCGATGAACTGGAAGTGGCGACCCAGGTGCTGGGGCAGATTTTCCGCAACTACCTGCAGGAATTGCAGAGCGCCGATGGGCGTTCGCCGTTCTCACCCCTTCCCTGATTTTTTTTGTAGACCTTACATCGCTATCGCAGGCAAGCCAGCTCCCACATTCGACCGCGTTTCAATGTTGGAATGCAGTCAACTGTGGGAGCTGGCTTGCCTGCGATAGGCGCGACTCGGTCTAAAGCCCTACTTCTCAGGCATCGGCATCGGAAACGGCATCACATTGCTCGTGCCCCGTGCTTCGCTGATCTTCGGCGTCCCCAGGCGCTCGACTTCATCGATGCGCACAATCGAATGCATCGGCACAAAGCTGCGTACCACGCCTTCGAACTGGGCCTTGAGCTTTTCTTCGCCCGGATCGACCACCAACTGGGTGCGCTCGCCAAAGACGAACTCTTCCACCTCCAGGAAGCCCCACAGATCGCTTTGATAGATCTGCTTGGCGTACATTTCGAACACCTGGCCCTGGTTGAGGAAAATCACCTTATAGATTGGAGCTTCACGTTTGGTCATGGTGGGCGAACAACACATGGGGATATAAAAGAGGGCGCGAACTATAGCATGGCACCCGATGCACAGCGCTAGGAACCAATGGGCATGCCCCCTATAATGCGCGGTTCTTTACCACCAGTTGACGATTCCCATGGCCAAGAAGCTTTACATCGAAACCCACGGTTGCCAGATGAACGAGTACGACAGCTCGCGCATGGTCGACTTGCTGGGCGAACACCAGGCCCTGGAAGTCACTGCCCGCGCCGAAGATGCCGACGTGATCCTGCTCAATACCTGCTCGATCCGCGAGCGGGCCCAGGACCGTGTGTATTCGCAGTTGGGCCGCTGGCGCGAATTGAAACTGGCCAACCCGGACATGGTAATCGCCGTCGGCGGTTGCGTGGCCAGCCAGGAAGGCGCCGCGATCCGCGACCGCGCGCCCTATGTCGATGTGGTGTTCGGCCCGCAAACGCTGCACCGCCTGCCGGAAATGATCGACGCCGCACGCGTCACCAAGCTGCCGCAGGTGGACGTGTCGTTCCCCGAAATCGAAAAATTCGACCATCTGCCCGAACCGCGTATCGACGGACCGAGCGCCTATGTGTCGGTGATGGAAGGTTGCAGCAAGTACTGCACCTTCTGCGTGGTGCCTTACACCCGTGGCGAAGAGGTCAGCCGGCCGTTTGACGATGTGCTGGCAGAAATCATCCACCTGGCTGAAAACGGCGTGCGCGAAGTCACCTTGCTGGGCCAGAACGTCAACGGCTACCGTGGCCAGACCGATGACGGCCGCCTGGCCGACCTGGCGGAATTGATCCGCGTGGTCGCCGCCGTCGACGGCATCGAGCGCATCCGCTACACCACCTCGCACCCGCTGGAGTTTTCCGACAGCCTGATCCAGGCCCACGCCGAAGTGCCAGAGCTGGTCAAGCACCTGCACTTGCCGGTGCAATCGGGTTCGGACCGCATTCTGTCGGCGATGAAGCGCAACCACACCGCGCTGGAATACAAATCCAAATTGCGCAAACTGCGCGCCGCCGTGCCGGGCATCTGCATCAGTTCGGACTTTATCGTCGGCTTCCCGGGCGAAACCGAGAAAGACTTCCAGCAGACCATGAAGCTGATCGAAGACGTCGGTTTCGACTTCTCCTACTCGTTCGTCTACAGCCAGCGCCCGGGCACCCCGGCTGCCGACCTGCTGGATGAAACCCCGGAAGCGTTGAAAAAAGAGCGTTTGAACGCGCTGCAACATCGCCTTAATCAGCAAGGCTTTGAAATCAGCCGACAAATGGTCGGTTCGATCCAGCGCATTCTGGTCACCGATTATTCAAAGAAAGACCCGGGTGAATTGCAGGGGCGTACCGAGAACAACCGAATCGTCAACTTCCGCTGCGATAATCCTACGCTGATCGGCCAGTTTGCCGATGTGCACATAGATGCGGCGCAGCCACACTCGTTGCGTGGCTCGTTGATCAACTGATCTCGCTGACCGGATGAAGATCAAAATGTGGGAGCTGGCTTGCCTGCGATAGCGATGTATCAGTGCCCTATGTGCCAACTGACCGACCGCTATCGCAGGCAAGCCAGCTCCCACAGGGGTTCTTCAGGGTTATCGAGAGTGGGGCCAGGCTATTTAAGTGCTTTCGCACACCGGCGCCTGGCGTTATTCTCTCTCTCACCTCATCAGCCAAAGGGCGGCTAAAAGCAACCTTGAACGCACCCATAGCAGAACCCCATCGTTTTATCCTCGAGCCTTTTGAGGCTCGCCGTTTCGCCAACCTGTGCGGACAGTTCGACGAGCACCTGCGCCTGATCGAACAACGCCTGAGCATCGAGATCCGCAACCGCGGCAATCAGTTCGAGCTCATTGGTGAACCCCAACACACCACGTCTGCAGAAAACCTGCTGCGCCGTCTCTACCGTGAAACCAAGGGTAGCGAGCTGTCGCCGGAGACCGTGCACCTGTACCTGCAGGAATCGGCTGTGCAAGACCTGGCCAATAACCCGGTGGCCGAAGCCAGCGTGGCCTTGCGTACCAAAAAAGGCATGATTCGCCCACGCGGCTTGAATCAGCAGAAGTACGTCAAGGAAATCCTCGGCAACGACATCAACTTCGGCATCGGCCCGGCCGGTACCGGCAAGACCTACCTGGCAGTGGCCTGCGCCGTCGACGCCCTGGAGCGCGAGCAAGTGCGGCGCATCCTGCTGGTGCGCCCTGCGGTCGAGGCCGGCGAAAAGCTCGGCTTCCTGCCCGGCGACCTGGCCCAGAAGATCGACCCGTACCTGCGCCCGCTCTACGACGCGCTGTACGAGATGCTCGGGTTTGAATACGTGGCCAAGCTGATCGAGCGCCAGGTGATCGAGATCGCCCCGCTGGCCTACATGCGCGGCCGTACGCTCAACAACAGCTTCATCATCCTCGACGAAAGCCAGAACACCACCGTCGAGCAGATGAAGATGTTCCTCACCCGTATCGGTTTCGGCTCCACTGCCGTGATCACGGGCGACATCACCCAAGTCGACCTGCCCAAGGGCACCAAGTCTGGCCTGGGCCAGGTGATCGAGGTGCTCAAGGACGTGCCGGGTATCAGCTTCACGCATTTCATGCCCAAGGACGTGGTACGCCACCCGCTGGTGCAGCGCATTGTCGAGGCCTACGAGCGTTTCGAACACCGCGACGACGCGCCCGCCAAGGACGCTCGCCACGATGCTTGAGCTAGACCTGCAGCTGGCCACCGACGCGCCCGCCCCCAGCGAAGCCCAGTTCCGCCAATGGTGTGAACTGGCTTTGCGCCAGCGCACCGCTGACTCGGAGCTGACCATTCGTCTGGTGGACGAGGCCGAAGGCCGTGAGCTGAACCACACCTGGCGCCAGAAAGACTACGCGACCAACGTGCTGTCCTTCCCCGCCGACGTGCCCGACGAATTGCTGGATATCCCGCTGCTGGGCGACCTGGTGATCTGCGTCGCGGTGGTCGAACGCGAAGCGGCGGAACAAGGCAAGGAACTTGAGGCCCATTGGGCCCATCTAGTCATCCACGGCTGCTTGCATCTCTTGGGTTACGACCATATAGACGATGACGAAGCCGAGGAAATGGAAGCACTGGAACGAACGTTGCTTGCAGAACTGGGTCACCGCGACCCGTATGCAGACGACGAAAGCTGATCAACACTCAACTGTCATATCAAAGGATTTAGAGTAATCGCTATGAGCGAAGACCGATCGAGCAACGGGCAGAAGTCATGGCTGGGTAAACTGACCCAGGCTTTTGCCCACGAGCCGAAAAACCGCCAGGAGCTCTTGGAGCTGCTGCGCGATGCACACCAGAACAAATTGCTGGACAGCGAAGCGCTGGCCATCGTCGAAGGCGCCATCCAGGTGGCTGACCTGCAAGTACGCGACATCATGGTCCCGCGCTCGCAGATGATCAGCATCAAGGCGACACAGACCCCACGGGAGTTCCTCCCGGCCGTGATCGACTCGGCGCACTCGCGCTACCCGGTGATCGGTGAAAGCCATGACGATGTCATGGGTGTCCTGCTGGCCAAGGACTTGCTGCCGTTGATCCTCAAGGAGAACGGCGACAGCTTCAACATCAAGGACCTGCTGCGCCCGGCCACCTTCGTGCCGGAGTCCAAGCGCCTGAATGTGCTGCTGCGCGAGTTCCGCGCCAACCACAATCACATGGCCATTGTGATTGACGAATATGGCGGCGTGGCCGGCCTGGTCACCATCGAGGACGTGCTGGAGCAGATCGTCGGCGACATCGAAGACGAGCACGACGTCGAAGAAGACAGCTACATCAAGCCGCTGCCCAGCGGTGATTTCCTGATCAAGGCGCTGACGCCGATCGAGAACTTCAACGAGTTCTTCGACAGCGAGTTCTCGGACGATGAGTTCGACACCGTCGGCGGCCTGGTGATGAGTGCGTTCGGGCATTTGCCCAAGCGCAATGAAACCACCGAGATCGGTGCGTATCGCTTCCGCATCCTCAATGCCGATAGCCGTCGTATCCATCTGATCCGTTTGACACCTATCGCCCGCTAAGGACTGACATGCGCCGTATGATCGCACCCGGCTGGCCCGGTAATTTGCTGGCCGTGGTGGCCGGCGCCATCACAACTCTGGCGCTGGCGCCGTTCGATATCTGGCCGTTGGCGCTGGTAGCGGTCGGCCTGTTCTATATCGGCCTGCGGGAGCTCTCACCCCGCCAGGCCCTGGGCCGTGGCTGGTGTTTCGGCTTCGGCCTGTTTGGTGCCGGCACCAGTTGGATCTACTACAGCATCCACCACTTCGGCGGCGCTTCGGTGTTGCTGGCGGGGTTCCTGATGCTGCTATTCACTGCCGCCATCGCCTGGTTCTTTGCCCTGCCCGCCTGGCTGTGGGCGCGCTGGTTGCGCCGTAACGAAGCACCGCTGGCGGACGCATTGACGTTCGCCGCGTTGTGGGTCGGCCAGGAAGCCTTTCGTGGCTGGTTCCTCACCGGTTTCCCGTGGTTGTACTCCGGTTACAGTCAACTCGACGGGCCGTTGACCGGCCTCGCGCCAGTGGGCGGGATGTGGCTGATTTCCTTCGCCCTGGCACTCACTGCCGCATTGCTGTGCAACCTGCCGCGCCTGCTGGCGAGCAAGCGCAATGCCTTCATCGGCGCGGGCCTGTTATTGCTGGTTGCGCCCTGGGCCATTGGCCTGGCGCTCAAGCATCACGCCTGGACATCGCCGTCTGGCGCGCCGCTGAGCGTGGCCGCGATCCAGGGCAACGTCGAGCAAAGCATGAAGTGGGACCCCGACCAGCTCAATGCACAGTTGGCGCTGTACCGCGACATGAGCCTGAGCTCCAAGCGCGTCGACCTGCTGGTGTGGCCGGAAACCGCCGTGCCGGTGCTCAAGGAGTCCGTTGAGGGCTACCTGGGCATGATGGGCAAGTTTGCCGCCGACCGGGACACCGCGCTGATCACCGGCGTACCGATTCGCCAGGAAGTGCACCACCAGAAGCGCTACTTCAACGGCATCACCGTGGTCGGTGAAGGCGACGGCACCTACCTCAAGCAGAAACTGGTGCCGTTTGGCGAGTACGTGCCGTTGCAGGACATGTTGCGCGGGCTGATTGCCTTCTTCGACCTGCCCATGTCGGACTTCGCCCGCGGCCCTTCTGACCAGGCCATGCTGCAGGCCAAGGGTTATCAGATTGCGCCGTTCATTTGCTATGAAGTGGTGTACCCCGAATTCGCCGCCGGCCTGTCGGCCCAGAGCGACCTGCTGCTGACCATCAGCAACGACACTTGGTTCGGCCGCTCCATCGGCCCGCTGCAGCACCTGCAAATGGCGCAGATGCGTGCATTGGAGGCTGGCCGCTGGATGATCCGCGCCACCAACAACGGCGTGACCGGGCTGATCAACCCGTTCGGGCAGATCACCGCGCAGATCCCGCAGTTTGAGCGCGGCATTCTCTATGGGGAGGTGGTGCCGATGCATAACCTCACGCCGTACCTGCAATGGCGTTCGTGGCCGTTGATCATTGTGTGCCTGGCATTGTTTGGCTGGGCTCTGCTGGCTGCACGAATGTCCAAAACGCTCTGACCTGTGGGAGCTGGCTTGCCTGCGATGGCGGTGTATCAGTGCCCTAAGTGCTCACTGACCCACCGCCATCGCAGGCAAGCCAGCTCCCACATTTTGATCTCCTGTGTTGCGCCTACCGGTAAAACAACCGATACCCCACCTGCCCCACCGCTTCATTGATCAACTGCCCGCTTTGCCACACCGCCTTGACCTCCGGCATCCAGCCACCCAGCGGTCGGCCATGGTCCACACCCAGAAAGCCCACCGGCCCTGGCACCACGGTGAAACCCGCCTTTTCAAAACTCCACACCGAACGCGGCATGTGCCAGGCCTGGGTCACTACCACTACACGCTTGATGCCTTGCGGCAACAAAATCTCGGCGCTCATCTGGGCGTTTTCCCAGGTAGTGCGGCTGCGTTCTTCTTTCCAGCGCACGGTGACACCGAAGTCATCCTGCATCGACACGGCCATCAACTCGGCCTCACTGGGCGGCGTGCCGTAGTGCAAGCCGCCGCTGGTCAGCACTGGCAAACCGGATGCCTTGGCCAGCCGCGCGGCAAAACGCTCACGTTCCAGGCCAATACCGGTGGGCTGGTCGCTGCCCCACGCAATGTCCCCGCGCTCGCGCCCCGAGCCCAGCACCACAATCGCGTCGGCGCGCTGGGCCAAGGTGGCCCAGTCTTCCCGGGCCAAAGGCGGCTCTGTCTCCAGGGCACGGGCGCCCCACTGCACCATCACTGGCAGGCTGATCAACCACATCCCGCCCAGCCCGAGGGCAAAGCACAAGCCCGCCAGGCGCGGACGGCTGCGGCGAAACCACCAGGCACACGCCAACAACAGCAGAAAAATACCGGGCGGCAACATCAGTTGTTTAATGAAATAACGAAAAGGCATCGGGCATCTCCAAAGATGCCCGAAGCCTAGATGCAACGGGGTTTTGCAACAATCCTTACCGACAACATTTTGATAACGCTAACGGATAACGCGTGGCTCACTTGCACCGCACGGACCGGAAGTTCTCTGGCCCGCGGCCGGTCGCCAGGTCTTTGAGCCAGATGACCTTGGCCGAATGAGCGGGCGGGGAAGCCTGCCCATGGGAGGCGCGGTCGTGATTCAACGCCAGGTAGTTATTGATCAATTCAAGCTCCGCCGGGCTCAAGCCTCGCAACTCCAGCTCCAGAGGCCGCTCATCACGCAATCGGCCTGCGGTTCTTGCGGCATCCAATGCCCGACCCAAACGGTCGATCAATCCCTCGTACAATTGCGGTTTCGTTAAAGTTCGCTGCGATTCAACCATCCCCTCACCTCATTGAAGAAATACTTGCTCCCCACTAAACAGCGTAGCCCCCGTTGCTGCGCCTGCCCGGTGCCGCGACAGACGGCCCTTGCCGCGCAATCAGGGTTTCCCTCGATAGAGTGGGGTCATGTATGCTACGGCGCTTCCTGTAACTCCACTTCCCGCAGGGTTTGGGCACGGACGCGCCGCTTCTTGGTGTCGAACAACCCGGACAGTGCACCGAAGAGGATTAGGCCACCCCTATCCAGTTCAAAAGTAGCCATGCACGAACAATATCAGCCCCGTGAAATAGAAAATGCCGCCCAAACCTTCTGGGACGAGCAAAAGTCCTTTGAAGTCAGTGAACAGCCAGGCAAGGAGACTTACTACTGCCTATCGATGTTCCCTTACCCCAGCGGCAAGCTACACATGGGGCACGTGCGCAACTACACCATCGGCGACGTGATTTCGCGCTACCAGCGCATGCTCGGCAAGAACGTGCTGCAACCCATGGGTTGGGACGCCTTCGGCATGCCGGCAGAAAACGCCGCGATGAAAAACAACGTGGCGCCCGCCAAGTGGACCTACGAAAACATCGCCTACATGAAGACCCAGCTGCGCAGCCTGGGCCTGGCGGTGGACTGGTCCCGCGAGGTCACCACCTGCAAGCCCGATTACTACCGCTGGGAACAATGGCTGTTCACGCGCCTGTTCGAAAAAGGCGTGATCTACAAAAAAAGCGGCACCGTGAACTGGGACCCGATCGACCAGACCGTACTGGCCAACGAACAGGTTATCGACGGTCGCGGCTGGCGTTCCGGCGCGCTGATCGAAAAGCGCGAAATCCCGATGTACTACTTCAAGATCACCGCCTACGCGGATGAACTGTTGTCGAGCCTCGACGATCTGCCGGGCTGGCCTGAACAAGTCAAGACCATGCAGCGCAACTGGATCGGCAAATCCAAGGGCATGGAAGTGCAGTTCCCGTACAACGTCGACTCCATCGGCGAAGCGGGCGCACTCAAGGTCTTCACCACCCGCCCCGACACCCTGATGGGCGCGACCTACGTCGCCGTGGCCGCCGAACACCCGCTGGCCACCCAGGCCGCACAGAACAACCCTGAGCTGCAGGCGTTCATCGCTGAATGCAAAGGCGGCAGCGTGGCCGAAGCCGACGTCGCCACCCAGGAGAAAAAGGGCCTGCCAACCGGCCTGTTCGTCGAGCACCCGTTGACCGGCGAAAAGCTGCCGGTATGGGTCGCCAACTACGTGCTGATGCACTACGGCGATGGCGCCGTCATGGCGGTGCCGGCCCACGACGAGCGCGATTTCGAGTTCGCCACCAAGTACAACCTGCCGATCAAGTCGGTCGTGCGCACCAGCTCGGGTGACACCAACCCTGCTCCGTGGCAAGACGCCTACGGCGAGCACGGCACGCTGATCAATTCCGGCGAATTCGACGGCCTGGATTTCCAGGGTGCGTTCGACGCCATGGAAGTGGCCCTGATCAAGAAAAACCTCGGTGCCTCGCGCACCCAGTTCCGCCTGCGCGACTGGGGCATCAGCCGCCAGCGCTACTGGGGCTGCCCGATCCCGATCATCCACTGCCAAACCTGTGGCGACGTGCCGGTACCGGAAGACCAACTGCCGGTCGTGTTGCCAGAAGACGTGGTACCAGACGGCGCTGGCTCGCCGTTGGCACGCATGCCGGAGTTCTACGAGTGCAGCTGCCCTAAATGCGGCGCGCCGGCCAAGCGTGAAACCGACACCATGGACACCTTCGTCGAGTCCTCGTGGTACTACGCTCGTTATGCCTCGCCGCACTATGAAGGTGGCCTGGTGGAGAAATCCGCAGCCGACCATTGGCTGCCGGTGGACCAGTACATCGGTGGCATCGAACACGCCATCCTCCATCTGCTGTACGCGCGTTTCTTCCACAAGCTGATGCGTGACGAAGGCCTGGTGAGCTCCGATGAGCCATTCAAGAACCTGCTGACCCAGGGCATGGTGATCGCCGACACTTACTATCGTCGCGAAGCCAATGGCGCCTACACCTGGTTCAACCCGGCGGATGTCGAGCTTGAGCGTGACAGCAAAGCCAAGGTCATCAGCGCCAAGTTGAAGGCCGACGGCCTGCCGGTGGAAATCGGTGGCACCGAGAAGATGGCCAAGTCCAAGAACAACGGCGTCGACCCACAGTCGATGATCGATCAGTTCGGCGCCGACACCTGCCGCCTGTTCATGATGTTTGCCTCACCGCCCGATATGAGCGCCGAATGGTCCGACTCGGGTGTCGAAGGCTCGCACCGTTTCCTCAAGCGCGTCTGGCGCCTGGCCCACGCCCATGTCAGCCAGGGCCTGCCGGGCAAGCTGGACCTCGGCGCCTTGAACGACGAGCAGAAAGCCGTGCGCCGCAGCATCCACCTGGCTATTCGCCAGGCCAGCCAGGACGTCGGGCAGAACCACAAATTCAACACCGCCATCGCCCAGGTGATGACGCTGATGAACGTGCTGGAAAAAGCCCCGCAGGCGACCGAACAAGACCGTGCGCTGATCCAGGAAGGCCTGGAAACAGTTACCCTGTTGCTCGCGCCGATCACGCCGCACATCAGCCATGAACTGTGGAGCCGCCTGGGCCACAGCGGTGCCGTCATCGATGCCGCCTGGCCGGTGCAGGATGACAGCGCCCTGGTACAGGACACGCTGCAACTGGTCATCCAGGTTAACGGTAAACTGCGTGGCCAGATCGACATGCCGGCCAGCGCCAGCCGTGAAGAGGTTGAAGCAGCTGCACGTATCAATGAGAACGTGCTGCGCTTTACCGAAGGCCTGACCATCCGCAAGGTGATCGTGGTGCCCGGCAAACTGGTCAATATCGTCGCCAGCTAAATCGGATCGGGCGCAGGGCTTGGGCTCTGCGCCGAACTAAACCTTTAGGGCCCGACAAGGCCCACCTGGTTTCAAGGGGAGCAACAAAATGATCAAACGCAATCTGCTGGTTATGGGCCTTGCCGTGCTGTTGAGCGCTTGCGGCTTCCAGCTGCGCGGCACCGGCACCAATGAGCTGTCGCTCAAGGAACTCGACGTCAGCGCCCGCAACGCCTACGGCGAAACCGTCACCCAACTGCGCCAGACCCTGGAAAACAGCGGTGTGCACGTGTACAACGGCGCCACCTACAAACTGATCCTGACGGATGAGCGCGAAACCCAACGCAATATCAGCTACGCCAGTGCTGGCCGTGCGTCCGACGTTGAATTGAACACGGCGCTGATGTTCGAAATACAAGGCCGTGATCAGTTGCCGTTGATGGGTGACAAGATCCAGGTGCAGAAAGTGGTGAGCCACGATGGCAACAACCTGGTGGGTTCGGACTCCGAGACCCTCCAGGTGCGCAAGGAAATGCGTCGTGAGCTGATCCAGCGCATGATGACTCGCCTGCAAATGCTCACCCCGGAAAAACTGGCTGAGCTGCAGCAAGTGGCCGACAACAAGGCCAAGGCTGACGCCGACGCCCTGAAAGCCGCGCAGGAATATGAAGACAACACGCCGAAACAGTCGCCTGTTGAAGTCCCTGTCGAGTAAGCCAGACGGGGCGCCCCTGGCGCCCCGTTCGCCCTGCCTATGAAACTTGCCCCCGCCCAACTCGCCAAACACCTGCAAGGTGGCCTTGCGCCTGTGTACATCGTCAGCGGCGACGACCCGCTACTGTGCCAGGAAGCGGCCGACGCTATCCGCACCTCCGCACGCCAGCAAGGTTTCGATGAACGCCAGGTGTTCAGTGCTGACGCCAGTTTCGACTGGGGTACGCTGCTGCAAGCTGGCGCGAGCATGTCGCTGTTTGCCGAAAAACGCCTGCTGGAACTGCGCCTGCCCTCGGGCAAGCCGGGCGATAAAGGCGCGGCGGCCCTGATGGAATACTGCTCGCGCCCCGCCGAAGACACTGTGTTGCTGATCAGCCTGCCCAAGCTCGACGGCAGCGCGCAGAAAACCAAGTGGGGTAAGGCCCTGGTTGAAGGTCCACAGACTCAGTTCATCCAGATCTGGCCGGTGGACAGCAACCAGTTGCCGCAGTGGATTCGTCAGCGCCTGTCGCAATCAGGGCTGGCGGCGACACAGGATGCCGTGGAACTGATCGCCGCTCGGGTCGAGGGCAACCTGCTTGCCGCCGCACAGGAGATCGAAAAGCTCAAGTTGATGGCTGAAGACGGGCAGATCACCGTCGAAACCGTGCAAGGCGCAGTGGCCGATAGCGCACGCTTTGATGTGTTCGGCCTGGTGGACGCCATCCTCAACGGCGAGCCCGCCCACGCGTTGCGCATGCTTGAAGGCCTGCGCGGCGAAGGGGTGGAACCACCGGTAATTCTCTGGGCCCTGGCCCGTGAGCTGCGCGTGCTGGCGAACATTGCCCTGCAATACAGCCAGGGCACCCCGCTGGACAAATGCTTCAGCCAGGCCCGGCCACCGGTGTGGGACAAACGCAAACCCCTGATGAGCAAAGCCCTGCAACGGCACTCGGCGCAACGCTGGGCGCAACTGCTGCTGGAAGCACAGCGCATCGACGCACAAATCAAAGGCCAGGCAGCCGGCTCGCCGTGGATGAGCCTGAGCCGTCTGTCGCTGCTGATGGCCGGCCAGCGCCTGGCGTTGCCTGCCGAATAACCACCTCTGTACCCACACCACAACCCCTGGGGGAGCTGGCTTGCCTGCGATGGCGGTGGGCCAGTTGGCCCATTTCGCTCAACGCTAACCACGATGCGAAGCGAGCCGCTTTTGATCTTGCTTTTGATCTCAGGCGCCCCGTCAAACCACGCTGGCCGGAATTCGACAGGGAT
>NZ_JASBQZ010000059.1:0-24418 GCF_029960685.1 Pseudomonas sp. AL10 | reverse complement strand
GCTTTTGCAAAGTGAGCCGCCGTCAGGGCGGAACCCTAAGCGGCCGTTACCGCAGGAATGGATATGTACACAATCCAACTGTGTTGACCGCCAGGCCGCCTTCGCGAGCAAGCCCGCACAGTTGGATCGTGGTTTGTCTGGTAGATAGGCGTTGGCTTTCACGCCGTCATCGCAGGCAAGCCAGCTCCCACGTTTGCTCTTTTGTTGTGTCAGCGCCCCCATGCCCCTGGATTCACCAGGTTTACCGGCTTTTCGCCAGCCAGTGCCGCCAGCAGATTATCCACCGCACACTTAGCCATCGCCTCCCGCGTCTCATGAGTGGCCGAGCCGATATGCGGCGTAGCCACCACATTATTCAACCGCAACAACGGCGACGCATGATCCAGCGGCTCTTTCTCAAACACATCCAACCCCGCCGCGCGGATAGTGCGTTGCTGCAACGCTTGCACCAGCGCCGCCTCATCCACCACCTTGCCTCGCGAGATATTGATAAAAATCGTCTCTGGCCCCATCAGCGCGAATTCCTCGGCGCCAATCAACTTCTCGGTTTCAGCCGTCAACGGTAATGTCAGGCAGACAAAATCCGCCTCTTTAAGCAAGCCCTGCAAGCTGCGGTACTGCGCGCCAAAGCGTGCCTCAACCGCCGGCTTGGGCGAGTGGCTGTGGTAGATCACCGGCATGCCGAAGCCAAAATGCCCACGCTGGGCCAGGGCTTCGCCGATGCGGCCCATGCCGATGATGCCCAGGGTCTTGCCATGTACATCGCTGCCAAAATGCGCCGGGCCGATGTTTTTGTTCCACTGGCCGGCACGCACCATGTCAGCCAGTTCCACCACGCGCCGCGCGGTGGCCAGGATCAGCGCAAAACCAGTGTCGGCAGTGGTTTCGGTAAGCACATCCGGAGTGTTGCTCAGCAGGATGCCGCGCTCGGTCAGGTAGTCGATATCGTAGTTGTCGACGCCCACCGAGACGCTGGCCACGGCTTCCAGCTGGGGCGCCAGGTCGAGTAGCCGGGCGTCCAGGCGCAGGCTTGCCCCCAGCAGGCCGTGGGCGGTAGGCAGGGCATCGCGCAGCTTGGCCAGGCCGGTTTCATCCAGTGCGTCAATCAGCGTGACCTCGACCTGCTCATGCAGACGAGCCATGAGCGGGGCGGAGAGTTTTTTGTACAGCACGACAGACTTTTTCATGAGGTTTTTACCTTCAATTCCAGGGTTGGCGCCGGCGAGCGGTCACTGGCGCCGGGCTTGAGGAAAATCGTCAGCACCACGGAAAGCAGCAGCGCGCCGCTCATCAGCAGATAAGAAGCGCCGGGCGAGCCGGTGCTGCTGTTGAGGTAACCCACCAGGTACGAGCCGCCGAACGAGCCCAGGGCGCCCATGCTGTTAATCAGTGCCATGGCGCCACCGGCGACGTTGGCCGGCAGTATCTCCGGGACGATGGCGAAAAACGGGCCGTAAGGTGCATACATGCACGCCCCAGCGATCACCAGCAGGGTGTAGGACCACCAGAAATGTTCGGCGCCCAGCACGTAGGACGCGTAGAAGGCAATCGACGCAATCAACAGCGGCGGCCAGACAAAACGCTTACGTTTTTGCAGCTTGTCCGAACCCCAGGACACCACGAGCATGCCAATCACCGCTGCCAGGTACGGCAGCGCCGAGAGCCAGCCGGCTTCGACCATGTCCATCTGCAAACCGGCCTTGAGGATCGATGGCAACCACAGCACGAAGCCGTACACACCAATGCTCCAGCAGAAAAATTGCAAGGCGAGAATGATCACCTTGGGCGAACGGAACGCCTCGGCGTAGTTCTTCACGGCCTTGATCCCCACCTGCTCGGCGGCCAGGGCGGTTTCCAGGCTGTGCTTTTCGGCGTCGCTCAGCCACTTGGCATCCTTGGGACGCTCATCGGCCAGCTTCCACCAGATAAACGCCCACAATACTGCCGGCAGGCCCTCGATGATAAACATCCAGCGCCAGCTGAAATGCTGCACCAGGTAGCCCGACACCACCGACATCCACAGCATGGTCACCGGGTTGCCGAGGATCAGGAAGGTGTTGGCCCGCGAGCGTTCGGCCCGGGTGAACCAGTGGCAAAGGTACACCAGCATGGCCGGCATCACGGCGGCCTCGACCACCCCGAGCATGAAGCGGATGACGATCAGCATGTAAGCGTTGGACACCACGCCGGTCAGCGTGGCCAAGCCGCCCCAGAGGATCAGGCTGACGAAGATCAGTTTCTTGACGCTGCGCTTTTGCGCGTAGATCGCCCCCGGTACCTGGAAGAAAAAGTAGCCAAGGAAAAACAGCGCGCCGAGCAGCGAAGACATGCCCGGCGTGATCATCAGGTCTTCGGCCATGCCGGACGCGGCGGCGAAGCCGTAGTTGGCGCGATCCAGGTAGGCCAGGCTGTAGGTGATAAACACGATAGGCATGATGTACCACCAGCGACGGGTGGCGAGTTTCACGGTTTCCATGGGGTTGCTCCTGAGCTTGTTGTAGTTGTGGCAACAGGTAATGGGTCACGCAACGGATCGGGTGGGTAATTCAGCACGGGTCGGCAAACCCTCCATATCGCCACGGCTCTGCACGGCGCGGCTGCCGATCCAGTTGCCGCGTTGTACGGCCTCGGGGAAGCTTGAGTTTTCCAGCAGGGCGCTGATCATGCCCACCGCAAAGCCATCGCCGGCGCCCACGGTATCCACGACTTTTTCCACCTTGACTGCGGCGACAAAACCCTGGTCCATCTGGGTGCGGTAATAGGCACCTTCCGGGCCGAGTTTGATTGCCACGGCTTCGGCGCCCTGGTCGAGATAGAACGCAGCGATATCCGCCGGATCCTCGTAGCCGGTGAGCAAGCGGCCTTCACCCAGGCCCGGCAAGACCCAGTCAGCAAGAGCGGCCAGGGCATTGATTTCGCGGATCATCTGCGCTTGGCTGGCCCAAAGCGAAGGGCGCAGGTTCGGGTCGAATGACACGCTGCGTCCGGCGTTGCGCATCTGCTTCATCAGTTCAAAGGCGAGTTCACGGGTGGCATCGGACAATGCCGGTGGAATCCCTGTAGCGTGCAGATGGCGCGCTTGCAGCAGCGTGGGGCTGATGTCGGCGATGGACAAATGGCTGGCCGCCGAGCCTCTGCGAAAGTACTCCACTTGAGGATCTGCGCCGGCCTCTTCGCGCGACTTGAGTTGAAACCCGGTGGGGTGCAGCGGGTCGACGGCCACATGACGGCAATCAATCCCTTCCGTGGTCAGCGTGTCGACTACAAAACGCCCGAGGGAGTCGTTACCCACGCGGCTCAGCCAGGCCACATTGAACCCCAGGCGCGACAGGCCGATGGCGACGTTGCTGTCGGCGCCGGCAATGCGTTTGTGAAACTGCCCGACCTGGGCCAGGTCGCCGGTCTGTTCGGCGACAAACATCGCCATGGTTTCGCCAAACGAGAGGATATCGATCTCAGACATGGGCGTTCTCCACATGGGGTTGGCCAAGGCGGGCAAGGGTCGCGACCTGTTGCGCGGTGACTTCGATCAGGTCGTCGCCCTGCAACGGAAATTCCACCGCCCGGGTAATACCTTGAGTCATGTGTTTGAGCAGTTGTTCCCACAGATGCAGGTCGGTGGCGCCCGGCGGCAAGGCCACCAGCTTGCCATCGGCGCGACGGGCCACGGCCTTGCAGTGCAGGTAATCCACATGCCGGCCCAGCAACCGCGCAGCGGTGAGCGCGGATTGGTCTTGCCACTGCCAGTTGCCGATGTCGAAGGTCATTTTCACCGGCAGGCCCAGGCGTTCGACTTCGGTAAAAAACCGTTGCATCGGTTCAATGCGCCCGCCGTGCAGGGTCTGGTCGTTTTCCACCAGCAGCTTGACCGGGTGGCGGTTGAGCAGGGCGTGCAGGCTTTCCAGATCGTTGGTGTCGGTGAAGTAACCGAGAGACACTTTCAACCAGCCCGAACCAAAGGCCTGGGCGCGGTCCAGGGTCGCGGCCAGCTCGGCATTGGGCTGGGCACGGCCGGCGACCCACAGCTCCAAGGGCGAGGAAAAGACAGATTCCAGGCCTTGTTCTGCAGCGGCCAGGGCCAACTCAGCCGGTTGCTCGGTGGTGAGCAGTTCTTCACGCCATTCAATGCGCTGGGCACCGGCGGCGCTCAGCAGCGCGACAAAACTCAATTGGCCCTGCTGGCGAACCAGGTCGGCGCCGTAGCTGGAAAGGCTGATGGAGACGGGGTATTTATGCATTGTTGTTTACCTCTGAAACCGGTTTCATTTTCATGCGCAGAACAAAATGTGGGAGCGGGCTTGCTCGCGAATGCGGTGTGTCAGTCAGCTTGGAAGTGGCTGACACACCGCATTCGCGAGCAAGCCCGCTCCCACAGGGGATTGGGTCGAGCCGCGGATAATCAGCTCGGGTAAAAAATCCAGGGTGCGGGTGGGTGCGGTGTCGCCGCGCAGGCGCTTGAGCAAACAGTCAAAAGCGCTGGCGCCAATCGCTTGCGTCGGTTGGGCGAGGGCGGTGATGCCGCTACCCACCAGCGGGTACCAGTCCAGGTCATCCAGGGCGATCAGGCCCACGTCGCCGAACAGGTCGCAGCCCAGGGCCTTGAGCGCACGGGTGCAGGCCAGTGCTGCCACGCCGTTGGCGCAAAACAGTGCCTTGGGGCCGGGTTTGGCGAGAAAGGTTTGCAGCCGGTTTTCCAGTTCGCCATCCAGTTCAACCACGGCGCCTTTCAACGCCGGGCGCTTAGCAATCTCGATGTTGAAACTCGCCAGGCGTTCCAGGCGTGAACTGGTGCCGTCGGTGGTTTCGCTCACCAGCAGCACCTCGCGGTAACCCTGCTGTTCCAGATGGTCCATCGCCATACGCACTGCCGCCGGGTTATCCAGCCCCACCAGGTCGCTGTGCAAGGGCTCGACCTTGCGGTCCACCAGCACCAGGGGCATTTCCCGTTGCAGTTCCAGCAGTTGGTCGAGGTGATGACCGAGGGTGTTCACGATCAAGCCCTCGATGTTGTAAGAGCGCAGCGCCGCCAGGTGTTGGCGCTCCTGTTCATCATCGCGGTCGGTATTGCACACCACCAGGCTGTAGCCGTGCTGGCGGCAGGCGGTTTCGACGCCATGCATCACCGCAATGGAATAGGGGTTGCGGATATCCGCCACCAGCATGCCGATCAGGCGCGTGCGCCCACGCTTGAGGCCACGGGCCATCTGGTTGGGGCGATAGCCGAGTTCGTCGATGGCCTGTTCAATGCGCAGGGCGATGGCATCGGAGAGCAGCGCGCGGTCATCGCCGATAAAGCGCGACACGCTGGCCTTGGACACACCGGCGCGCTCGGCGACGTCGAGCATGGTCACGCGGCTGCGCTGGGCGGCGGAGAATGAAGTCACGGTAAAGCCTTTCTTATTGGAGTTTGGGGTTGCGCTGAAACCGGTTTCAGGGAACACCAAGTCCAAGAAGCCGTCAAGCTAATCTTCGCTATTGGCACGGAGCAATGCTTGGATAAAACCGACGAATGGGACCCACAACCTGTTAATTCTGACAGTACCCAAAAAGAAGGGGTTGGCGTTTACTTTCTCACAACGTGATGGGTGGAAGCGCTCCAGGAACTCATCATCGAAAGAGGAAAGAGTATGTCCATTTCAACATTGACTCATATTTCTGGAGCGCGCATTGGCGGCGTACTTGCGCTGGGACCCATGGACATTCCAGGTGTCGACCCTCTCGACCCCAACGGTCTTGTACCGGTTTCACTGACGCTTGCGCCCCTGTTGGTCAGGATACCTATGTGGCTCCCGGCCCCAGAGCCGCTGGATACCCCCCACAGAGTGCAACTTCTCTGGTTGCGAGACGGTATTGAAAGACAGGCCGACCTGAAACTGATTGATGCTCCACCGCCGCCGCTGCCTGCATTTGTGCAAATGCATGTGCCATTGGCCATGCTTCGAGAGCGTTCAGGCTCGGTGGAGCTTTATTATCGTGTGACAGACTCGGAGGGGCAGACCAGCGAGCTTGATCCGAAGGTCACGTTAACTATTGATTTGGAATCACCAGAACTGCTCAGGCCGGATGACCAACTCAGTTTTGTGAGTCCGCCCACCACGGGTGTCGATGAAGCCTACTTGGCGGGCAATGACCCGGTGCGCTTCAATGTTCCGCCTTATCGAGGGCGAGAGCGCAATGATCGCATTGAAATGGTTCTATCCAACAGCCCGAACCCAGCTGCCGCTGCGCCTGACGGTGACTATGTACTGGTAAACACTTCGGACCCGCTGATCTGCGAGTTACCGGCTGCCGGATTTCGTCGCCTGAACAACGGGCAAGCCTACATCTTTTACCAAGTATTCGACGAGGCTGGTAATTTCAGTACGCGTAGCGCCGGCTTACCCTTTGTGTTGGACCTGATCGCGGGCCCAGGCGTACCTCTACCTGCGCCTACTGTCATGCCGCCAGCCTATGACGACACTCTCATCAAGCGAGATGACGCGCGAGCTGGAGTGGTGGTGCTGGTTCCCCCCTATGCCAATTGGGCCGCGGGTGATCAATGTCGGGTTTATTGGAACGAACGGCCGGTGCCGGATGTCCCGGTGTCAGATGGCGTCGAAACACAGGTACCCATTCCTTGGTCCATCCTGAGGGGGCCATTGCCTGTCTTGGTGGCAGAAGAGATCCGGATACGTTACGAGATTATCCGTGGTCTGGTGAGCTACCCCTCATTTGGGCGGCGTATCAGGCAGGACTTCACCGTGGCGGCGCAAGACCATGCGGGAGCGCCCGCATTGCTTAACCCTACTTTGCCGTTGGCTGAAGTGCGCGGGTTGGTGTCAGATGAGGCCAATTTGGTTGACCTTAGAGACAAGGATGTTGGCGCTCGTGCCCGTGTGTTTCTCTACGACGACCCACAGCCAGGCCAAGTATTGCGGTTCTTCTGGAATGGTATCGGGCCGGTGGCGACCAAGACGGTCCAAGTCGGGGAGGTCGCCGGCCAACTGGTATTCTCCAGCGTTATTCCTTGGGGCGTCATGGAGGGCATCATTGACTCGTCGTTGCCCGTACATTACATCACCGATAACGGGGTTAACCAGCAACAGTCCAGAAATACTGAAGTTGATGTTAATACGGGGCCGCTGCTCAGCTTTCCTACTCCGGTTATTCAGCACACGCTTATCGGTGGCACGGGTACGTTTCTGACGTGTTGCTCATCCCCGGAGATATTTGCAGGTGTTAGTTGGAAAGTCGTGTCCCATGGCGATTTTCAAGTGAACGACGAAGTGCGATTTTTTACCCATGGCTACAACAACAATGGTTGGGTGGATCCCATTGTGCAAGACAGTAGGTTTACTCAAAGCAAGACCTTTGATACGCCAGCGGATTTAGTCAATGGGTTGGATTTTACGGTCATGCCCTTCGATCCAGTGGTGTATTCGTTGCGCCTTCAGAGTACTGCGGTCGCCTGGTATGAGGTGTGGCGCGGTAGAAGCAAAATCGGAGAGTCGATCCTGCGGCGTTTCAGGGTTGATCTGGCTTATCCCGCGGGTGGGTTCTGCCAGGCAGGCGATGTCGTTCATTGCACAAGTGACGGTGTGCCCTCGCTGATAAGAAATGATTGTGTCGATTCAAACTAAATTAGTACTCGAAACGTGCGGCGAGTAAGCGATGGTTTTAATGGCTGAAGCGGTGTGAAAACCTAATAGGGTTAAACGAATAGTTTATTGCTGTTGTTCGTCGCCCACCTTGTGAATGTTGGAGGTTAATGATGGACAAAAAGACGCGAGACTATTTTGCCAAGCTCAATCCAGATGGAGAGTCACCGCCGGCTATCTTGTCGGAGTTGCCGCCGGCAGAATTCGATATTGTTCCTGGTTACCCAGGGCTAATTTATCGGGAGCAGGCGTTGGCCGAGCAAATGGAGTTGCGCATACCTCGCTGGGAAGATTACAGCTCCGACCCGGCACTTCCTGATATTGTTTATGTGTTTATAAAGCCGGTAGATGACGCTGAGTATGAGGGCCCGTTCCTCACGTTCGAACACAACTTTGACGCCACTTTGCCAGAATTGTTTGTCACCACCAATATCGCCCGAGGCCGACGTCCGCCTGGCCACTGGGATATTAAGTATGAGGTATATATCCGCCGTGTTCCGAACTTAAGTGAATCATTTTCGACGCGGCTGATTGTCGACACTGAAGCACCCTATGCAAAATCTCCAATCCTTTTTCCGCCCCCGCCTATTGTCCCGGCAGGCGTGACGTTGCCTATCGACGAAGCCGATTTCCCGGCCGCCCCCAATGATCGGTTGTTTTTGTCAATTCCGGACTATGTTGCCGACGGACGTGAGCCGGGCGACACGATACGAGCGTTCTACAACGATTCAGACACGCCCTATGCCGTTGACACAGCCTCCAGCGACGTGGATTGGCCTGTGACGGACTTGAGGTTCCCATTGCCCAAGAGTGTTGTCGAGGCAGGACCTGATGGTTACGTTGCGATTCGATATCAGCTATTGGACGCAGCTCGCAATCCCAGTCAGTTGTCCTCGGCTTTGCGGTTGGATGTAGCCTTGCTGTCGGCACCGACCAACCTGAAACAACCCTTGATCGGCAGGGCATTCCCTGGAGATAACCTGTTTGACCGAGTCGATGCGTCCATTGACCAGGGAATGATTGTGCGCATCTCCGAGTATCAGCATTTTGAGCGGGGAAATGACGGTGATATTTTTGACCTGACACTTTCGACCAGCATTGCGACTGAAACCATTCCCGGCACTTCGTTGGGCAGTACAAGCTTTCCAGTGCCTATCACTGTTCCCATTCATATTCTGCAAAGCCTGTATGGCGCGTCGACGGGCGACTTGCCGCTGACGGTCACTTATGTTGTCAGACGTCGGTCCGTCACTTACCCCGCGGCGCCGTCGACGGTCATCAACTTGAATCTGCACGTAGTCGGCCCCGCCCCTACCAATCCTCCAGACCTGACAAACGCCGACCTCTACCCCGTTGTTATCAAGGGGGTAGACGCTGGTGGGGTGGAAGGGAATGACAACGAACTCTTGCCTGCACACGCCAATCGGCCCGCCAATGCCCACATCACGTTGTGGGATGCAAGCCCGACCCCGGACGCCGAGGACTTTGTCATTCGGCTTTACTACGAGGGAGACCTCGTCGCCACTCGGCCAATTACGGGGGGCGTGGCAGGCGATCCGGTCACTCCGCCGCTACAGATTCCATGGGCGATTATCGCCAAGCATGGCAACGCGCCGCCTCTGAAACAGGTGTATTACACCATCGGTACGGCAACCGGTACGAATCGGCAGGAGTCTGAGGTCACGTCGGTTGATGTACAGGCCAATGTTCAGTCCCTTGCCATGCCAGAGGTCCGAAACCTAGAGTTGATTGGCGGTCCTCCAGGCGTGATCAACTGCAATACCGTCAGGCCTTTGAATGCGAATGGGAATATCACGGTTTTTATTCCGCCGTCGCGCTTCTTCGAGGAGTTCATGGTGGTGCGTGTGGACTGGAAGGGCTATAGCGACAATACCGGTACGACTGAGGTGCCCGCCGCAGCGGGGTTTACAAACTCCCCGGCGTTGACTCCGCTTATGATTTCGCAGGGGTTTGAAGTGACCCTGGGGCCTTTCTCAACCATTATGAAATTGATTCAGCCTCACCAAGGCACACGTCTCATGGGTGCGGCAAGGATCAATTACACCATTCAATTGCCAACTGGGCCTTTGACATCGAGTGACGCTCTGCATTTGTCACGCTCGATCAAATCCGGCGCCTCTCCCACCTACTGCGACAACACGCCGGTACCCGCGGCGCCCTGAATGGTTGCGGCAACGGCCAGGGAGCAGCAGCTGCTCCCTGGATCCACATATATTCTCACCCTATTTGTCGATATTGAAACTGTCGACTTAAGACTTATCCTACATAAACAGGGAACGCCTCTGGGTAGTTTGGGCACCGCTTGATTGGCATGGTTCCGCGCTTTTGGTACCGGCCAATTTCTTCAATCGGAAATGCCAAACCCAGAGGGTGGTCCTGATGTCGTCAATATTCAATTTTAAACTCAACCCGTTAAGCTTCGCTTTGAAGGCAAACGCGGTCTCTTTAGTGGTGCTGATGTCGGGTATAGCCGAAGCGCGAGTGGTTACCGGGCCGAATGAAACCGTCCGGCCTGGCCCTCCGCCTGACAGCTTCGAATTGAAGCCCGGCTCAGGCCTCACCGTGGAAGGTGCCACTACCAAACAAATCCGTGCACAGTCTGCGAACTTGACCGTTAACCCAGGCAGCAAAACCCAAGACATCACGGCATTCAATTCGAACGTGAATATTGATGGCGCCGAGATCACTGCGCGGGCGACACAACCGGCAGCAGTGTTCATGAGTGGCGGGACGCTGTCACTCAAGAACAGCACACTTACCCACACTAATGGCACCGGCCTGGTCGTTTCTCGTCCGATTGGCAGTGACGAGGGGGCGATTGCCTCGGTATTCAACAGCAGCATCACCGGCACCACGCGTGGCGTCAGTGTAGGTGGTAACAGCGCGTTGGCGCTCTACCAAACCGACGTTGCAGGTACGGGCGAAAATGGCGTGGGCCTGTATCTGTTCGGTCAAGCCATTGCGATCGACAGCTCCATCACCGGTGAGCTCAATGGCGTGCGGATGGATATGGACCGCAGCCCCGAGGTGCCAGCTGCATTGATACTTGATGGCTCATACGTAGAAGGGAAAGCGGGCGCAGCCATTCTGGTCGAAAGCTCGAAGGCGGGTACACCGGCTAATGCAACTATAGATGTGCGCAACGGTGCCACCCTCAAGGGCGGCAACGGCAACATCCTCGAAGTTACCGGCGGCTCCTTCGCCAACATGAATGTCGACGGCAGTACCTTGTTCGGTGACGTCGTGGTCGAGGAGGGCAGCACCGCCAAGTTGCAGCTCAACAACGGCTCGTGGTTGACCGGCCAGCTGAAAAACGTGGCCGAGTTAAGCGTGAACAACGCCTCCCACTGGGCACTGGTGGGTGACAGCGAAGTCGGCGACCTGAAAATGGCGGGTGGCAGCGTGCATTTTGGTGGGCCTAATGAGTTCTACCGGTTGGATGTCGACAGCCTGTCGGGCGATGGCACGTTCGTGATGCACACGGACTTTGGCAGCGGCCAGACCGACTTGCTCGCCGTTAATGGCATCGCCGAAGGTAACCACAGCCTGTTGCTGGCGGCCACGGGGTCAGAGTTGGCGACGGCCGAGCCGATACGCGTGGTCAGCACCGAGGGCGGGGATGCGCAGTTTGCCCTGGTCGGTGGATCGGTTGACGCAGGTGCCTACAGCTACGGGCTCAAGCAGGAAGATACCGACTGGTACCTGGACCCTAACCGTCGCGGCACCAGCAACAGCACCAAAGCGGTAATGGCGTTGTTCAACACCTCGCCCACGGTGTTGTACGGCGAGATGACCTTGTTGCGTACCCGCATGGGTGAGCTGCGCTTCAGCCAAGGCAACAACGAAGGTTTCTGGATGCGTGGCTACGGCAACAAGTACGAGGTCAGCGGCAATCAGGATGGTGGTGGCTACACGCAGAACCAGCGCGGCTTTACCTTGGGTATCGACACGCCGCTGTACGGTGGCGACGGGCAGTGGGTAGCCGGTGTGATGGCCGGTCACAGTACGTCCGATATCGACCTCAACCGTTCCGGTGGCGGTACGGTCGACAGCTACTACGTGGGCGGTTATGCCACGTGGCTCGATGACGAGAGCGGCCTGTATTTCGACGGTGTGGTCAAGCTCAACCGCTTGCATAACGAAGTCAACGTGAGCATGAGCGACGGCAAGAAAGCCAAGGGCAACTACACCCAGAACGCCGTGGGGGCTTCGGTGGAAGTGGGTCGGCATATCAAGCTCGATGACGGTTACTTCGTTGAACCCTACGGGCAACTCAACGCGGCGATCACCCAGGCCCAGAGTTACGATTTGGACAATGGCCTGCACGCCAAAGGTGACCGTTCGGCCTCGGTCGTGGGCAAGGCAGGCGTGACGGTGGGCAAGAGTATCCAGCTGGACAGCGGTGGTGTGTTGCAACCGTACTTGCGTACTGCGTTGGCCCATGAGTTCAATCACAACAACAAGGTCACGGTAAACGGCGAGCGCTTCAACAACGATGTATTCGGTTCGCGCATTGAAATGGCCGGTGGTGTGGCGATGTCGGTGACTCAGAACGTCAAGCTGCATGCGGACCTCGAGCATACACGTGGTAAAACCGTCGACCAGCCATGGGGTGTCAACTTCGGCGTGCGTTACGACTTTTGATTCATTCATCCGCCCGAACAGGGGAAGCTAGGCTTCCCCTTTTTTTCGCCTTCAGATCAGCACACTCAGCCAGGCTGAGCCCAACAGCAGCAAGGCCATGACTCGGTTGAATGCGCCTACGGTCCTGGGGGAGCGCAAGAGGCGGCTAGACCCGGCACCCAATAAGGCCCAGGCGCCGAGGCAGGGCAAGGCGATCAGGAAAAACACCAGGGACAGGTACACCACCTGGCGCTGCCCACCCTGGCCAGCGAACACACTGACCACCGCCAGTGCCATCATCCAGGTTTTGGGGTTGATCAATTGCAGGGCCGCGGCGCCCAACAGGCCCAAGGGTTTTTGCGTGTCATCGGCATTGATGGCCTGGGCTGGCGCCCTGAAGATCTGCCAGGCCAGGTAACTCAGCCAAGCCACACCGGCCCACTGCATCGCCGTTTGCACGTTGGGCAGTTGCACCAATGACTGACCCACACCGCAACCCACCAGCAGCACAATCCCCGATGCCCCAACGCAAGCCCCCATGATGATTGGCAGCGCAGCCTTGAAACCGTAACGGGCGCTGTTGCTGAGCACCAGGATATTGGTCGGGCCGGGGGTGATGGAGGCGACAAAGGCGAACAGCATGAAAGGCACGAAGGTGGACAGCATAGCGGGGGACTCCAGTGAACTCTTCAAGGAAGTCCATCTTTACAAGCCTGCGGGTTATCGGTCTGGAAGATATGTGCAGCGCTTGCGGTACGCAGCCGGCGTCAGGCCGTAAGCCCGCATGAACCAGCGGCCCAAATGGCTTTGGTCAGCGAAACCCAGGGCCATCGCCACGTCTGCCGGTTGATCGCCCTTGGCCAATAAATATCGGGCACGGGCCAGGCGCAGTTGCACCAGATAGGCGTGGGGCGGCAGGCCGAAGGCGCTCTTGAAGGCGCGGCTCAGGCGAAAGCGGTCGACGCCGCAGGTCAGCGCGAGTTCATCCATGCCGACGTCCTGATGCAGATGGGCGTGCAGGTATTCCCGCGCCTTGTGCGCCACCTGCGGCAAACGTGGGTCATCGCGGTAGCGCATGCGCCAGTAGAGCTGGCCGGTGAGGCGTTCCAGTAACTGATCCAGCGCGCTTTGCCGCACGATCCGCAATTCACCGTGATGCAAGCTTTGAAACGCGTGGCTTGTGGCCAGAGCCAGGCGCGGATCACTGGCCAGGGTGCTGGCGAAACTCAGTTGATGATGGGCGGGTGCCTCCTCAAAGACACTGGAAATTTCCCGCTCCAGCCACTGTGGATCGAGGTAGAGCATGCGGTAAGTGAAGCCGTCGACCGTCGGGGCATTGCCGTCGTGGAGTTCCCCAGGCTCCAGCAGGAACACCTGCCCCGGCACGCTGTCATGGCGCATGCGCCGGCAGTTGAATTGCTGCACGCCTTGTTCGGTCACGCCTACTAGATAGCTGTCGTGCCAATGGGGGTCATACGCATGGCCTTCGAAATGCGCGCGCAGGGTCTCGATGCCGGTGTCGGCGTCCTGGGACAGGTCGATCCAATTGCGCGCGGGCATACAACACCGAGGTTAAAAGTGAAGGGCTATTAGCGGCAGACGCCGGGTGGGCGTCTAGAAGGTTTGTGCAGTCTAGCCAAACAACCCGGCGGCGATGTTGATCGAAAAACCGAGAATGGCGGTGTTGAATAAAAAACCGATCAACGACTGCCCCAGTACCACCTTGCGCAGGCCACGGGTGGCGACGCCCACATCCGAGGTTTGTACCGCGACGCCGATGGTGAAGGAGAAGTACAGAAAGTCCCAGTAGTTGGGGGTGAGCAAGCCTTCGGCAAAACGCAAGGCGGGTTCCTTGCCTGGCCAGGTGTAATAGAGCCTGGCGTAGTGAACGCTGAAAATCACCCCGATCAGCAGCCAGGAGCCGATTACCGTCAGCCCGGTAAAACCGTAGTGCAGCAGACGCTCGGAAGCCGCCAGGTCCTTGCTGCCCACCAGTTCGAAGGTGATGGTGGCCAGGCTGGCGATGGCGGCGATGCACACCATGAACAGCACCAGGCCGGCGTTTTCATCTTCGACTTCGGCGATGCGCTTGACGTCCTCGGCCTTGGCGCGAATGGTCAGCCACAGCATCAAAACAAGGTAGGTCCAGACCCCGGCGTTCCAGCCGATGAGGATTTTGCTGGCGAGGGTGTCGGCCGGTACCAGCAGGCCGACGGCCAGGCCCAGTACGGCGGCTGATGAGAGGCGAGGGTGGGTGCGGGCGAGGAAGGGCATGGTGGCTCACAAAGAACTATGTGTGAGCACCATAGCTTATTCGGGTGTACCTGATCATGAATGCACTCAATAACCCTGTGTGGGCTTGCGTGGGAGCGGGCTTGCTCGCGAAGGCGGCCTGACAGTCAACACAGTTGGACCGTGTACATATCCATTCCTGCAGTAACGGCCACTTAGGGTTCCGCCCTGACGGCGTCTTACTTTTGAACAGCGCAAAAGTAAGCAAAACGCTCTTGCCCCACCACTTGGCACCTCGCCTAGGCTCGGTGTGCCCTCACTCCGGCTTGAATCCGTGGGCCGCCGTCATGGGCCATCCTTGGCCCAGGACGGCTAACCCGGCGTCCTGCCGGGTTACCCACGAATTCAAGCCTGCGTTCGGCCAGCGTGGTTTGACGGGGCGCCTAAGATCAAAAGCAGATCAAGAGCAAGATCAAGAGCGGCTCGCTTCGCATCGTGGTTACCGTCCACAGCTACAACTTGCAAGCCACCACGGTTGGCTGCGGCGTTGATCAGTTTGGTTTATGGCGCTTGCGCACCAGCTTTATCACCACCACAAAAAACACTGGCACAAACACCACCGCCAATGTCGCCGTGATCATCCCGCCAATCACACCGGTGCCAATCGCCTGTTGGCTGGCCGAGCTGGCCCCGGTGGCAATTGCCAAGGGCACCACGCCGAGGATAAACGCCAGGGACGTCATGATGATCGGCCGCAACCGCAAACGCGCCGCCTTCAAGGTGGCATCGATCAAGTCCTCGCCCTGGTCATACAGGTCCTTGGCGAACTCGATGATCAGGATCGCGTTCTTCGCCGACAGGCCGATGATGGTGATCAAGCCAACCTTGAAGAACACGTCGTTGGGCATCCCGCGCAAGCTCACGGCCAACACTGCGCCCAGCACGCCAAGCGGCACCACCAGCAACACCGAGGTGGGGATCGACCAGCTTTCATACAGTGCGGCCAGGCACAGGAACACGATCAGCAACGACAGGCCCAACAGCAGCGGTGCCTGGGAGCCGGATAAGCGCTCCTGCAACGACAAACCCGTCCATTCCTGGCCCAGCCCGGCAGGCAACTGGCTGACCAAACGCTGGATTTCGTTCATGGCCTCGCCGGTGCTGTGCCCCGGCGCCGCTTCACCGCTGATGGCGATGGCCGGGTAGCCGTTGTAACGGGTCAACTGCGTCGGGCCTTGGGTCCACTTGGCTTGGACAAAGGCTGACAGCGGCACCATCTTCCCAGCGTTGTTGCGCACGTGGATCTTCATCAGGTCGGCCACCTGGCTGCGTTGGTCGCCTTCGGCCTGCACCACCACGCGCTGCATGCGGCCCTGGTTGGGGAAGTCGTTGATATATGCCGAACCGATCGCGGAGGACAGCACGTTGCCCACGTCGGCAAACGAAACGCCCAAGGCGTTGGCCTGCTTGCGGTCGACTTCCAGCTGCACTTGCGGCGCTTCGGCCAGGGCGCTTTCGCGCACGTTGGCCAGGATCGGGCTTTTCGCTGCAGCGTCCAGCAATTCGGTACGGGCGGCCATCAACCCGGCGTGGCCGACGCCACCGCGGTCCTGCAAACGGAACTCAAAACCACTGGATGTGCCCAGTCCGTCGACCGGTGGCGGCAGGACTGCGTAGGCAATCGCGTCCTTGAGTTCGCTGAAGGCCATGTTGGCGCGATCGGCAATCGAGGCAGCGGAGTCATCACTGCCACGTTCCGACCAGTCCTTGAGCGTGGTAAACGCCAGCGCCGCGTTCTGCCCGGAACCGGAAAAACTGAAGCCCATGATCATGGTGGTATCACCCACCCCTGGCTCGCCTGCGTTGTGTGCCTCGATCTGCTCGGCCACCTGCACCGTACGATTCTTGCTGGCCCCCGGCGGCAACTGGATATCCGTGATGGTGTAGCCCTGGTCTTCCACCGGCAGGAACGAGGAGGGCAGGCGGCTGAACAACAGGCCCATGCCTACCAGCAATACCAGGTAGATCAGCAAGTAGCGGCCGCTGCGCTTGAGGGCATAGGCCACCCACCCTTCGTAGCGGTGGGTGAGTTGGTCAAAGCGCTGGTTGAACCAGCCGAAGAAACCACCTTTGGCATGGTGCTCGCCCTTGCCAATCGGCTTGAGCAAGGTGGCGCACAGGGCCGGGGTCAAGGTCAGGGCCAGGAACGCCGAGAACAGGATCGAGGTGGCCATCGACAGCGAGAATTGTTGGTAGATCACCCCTACAGAACCTGGCATGAACGCCATCGGCAGGAACACCGCCACCAGCACCAGGGTGATACCGATGATGGCCCCGGTGATCTGGCCCATGGCTTTCTTCGTCGCGTCCTTGGGCGACAGGCCCTCGGTGGCCATGATCCGCTCGACGTTTTCCACCACCACGATCGCATCGTCCACCAGGATACCGATGGCCAGCACCATGCCGAACATGGTCAGCACGTTGATCGAGAAACCCAGCAGCAACATGGTGGCGAAAGTGCCCATCAGCGCAATCGGCACCACCAGCGTGGGGATCAAGGTGTAGCGCACGTTCTGCAGGAACAGGAACATCACCGCAAACACCAGCGCCATGGCCTCCAGCAGGGTGTAGACCACCTTGGTGATCGAGACCTTCACGAAGGGCGAGGTGTCGTAGGGGATCTTGTATTCCACATTGGCGGGGAAGTAGCGCGACAACTCGTCCATTTTCGCCCGCACCAGCGTTGCGGTGCTCAAGGCATTAGCGCCGGGCGACAGCTGCACGCTGACGGCGGTGGACGGCTTGCCGTTCAGGCGGGTGGAAAACTGGTACTCCTGGCTGCCGACTTCCACCCGTGCCACATCGCCGATGCGCACGGTGGAGCCGTCGGGGTTGGCCTTGAGCACGATGTCGGCGAATTCGGCCGGGGTGGACAGTTGCCCCTTGACCAGCACCGCCGCGGTGATTTCCTGGGTGTGAGTACCCGGCAGATCACCGATGCTGCCCGCCGAGACCTGGGCGTTCTGGGCGCTGATGGCGGCGTTGACGTCGGCCGGCGTGAGGTTGAAACCAATCAGCTTCTGCGGGTCGATCCAGATGCGCATGGCACGTTCGGCGCCGTACAACTGGGCCTTGCCGACGCCGTCCAGGCGCTTGAGCTCGTTCATTACGTTGCGCGCCAGGTAATCGCTGAGCGCGACGTCATCGAGCTTGCCGTCGTTGGAGGTCAGGGTCACCAGCAGCAGGAAACCGGCGGAGACTTTTTCCACCTGCAAGCCTTGCTGGGTCACGGCTTGGGGCAAGCGCGACTCCACGGCCTTGAGGCGGTTTTGCACATCCACCTGGGCCATTTCCGGGTTGGTGCCCGGTTGGAACGTGGCGGTAATGGTCGCCGAGCCCAGGCTGCTCTGGGATTCGAAATACAGCAGGTGATCGGCGCCGTTGAGCTCTTGCTCGATCAGGCTGACCACGCTCTCATCCAGGGTCTGGGCCGAGGCGCCAGGGTACACCGCGTAGATTTCCACCTTGGGCGGCGCGACGTTGGGGTACTGGGCCACCGGCAACTGCGGGATGGCCAGCGCACCGGCCAGCAAGATGAACAAAGCCACCACCCAGGCGAAGATCGGGCGGTCAATAAAGAACTGCGGCATGACGGGTTATTCCTTTACGAGCGGGCTGTCGTCCACTTCAACTTTTTCACCGGGGCGCGCATGTTGCAGGCCCTCGACGATGATGCGGTCGCCGGGCTTGAGGCCACTGGTAACGATCCAGCGATTGTCGATCACCGCGCCCAGTTCCACCGGTTGCTGGCTGACGGTCTGCTCGGCGTCCAGCAGCAACACCATCGGGATACCGGCGCTGTCACGGGTAATGGCGCGTTGCGGCACGCTGAGGCCTTGCTTGTCGACGGCCTGTTCCACGCGAACCCGCACAAAGCTGCCCGGCAGCAGGTCGAGGTCCGGGTTAGGGAACTCGCTGCGCAGGATGATCTGCCCGGTGCCCGGGTCGACGCTGATGTCAGCGAAGAGCAATTTACCCGGCAACGGGTACTGGCTGCCGTCGTCCTGGATCAAGGTGGCCTTGGCCTGGTCCTGGCCGACCTGCTTCAGGCTGCCGGCACGAAACGCACGACGCAGGTCGTTCAGCTCACGGGTGGACTGGGTGAGGTCGGCGTGGATCGGGTCCAGTTGCTGGATAATCGCCAGCGGCGTCGCCTCGTTCTGGCCCACCAGTGCGCCTTCGGTCACCAGGGCGCGGCCAATGCGTCCGGAAATCGGTGCGGTCACGGTGGCATAGCCCAAATTCAGCTTGGCTCGCTCGACGGCGGCTTTGTTAGCGGCGACTTCGGCGTTGCTCTGGCGCAAGGTGGCGCGGGCATTGTCGTATTCCTGGCCGCTGATGGCATTGCCTTCAACCAGTTGGCTGTAGCGCTGCTCTTGCAGGCGCGCCTGGAATGCATTGGCCTGGGCCTTGCTCAGGTTGGCCTGGGCACTGTCCAGGTCAGCCTTGAACGGCGCCGGGTCAATACGGAACAACACGTCGCCTTGTTTTACATCGTGGCCTTCGTTGAACACCCGCTGCATGACCACCCCGGCGACCCGTGCGCGTACTTCGGCGATACGCGGTGCGGCGATGCGCCCGCTCAGTTCGCTGGTAATCGAGAGGGGCTTGGCCTGCAGGGTTTCGATCCGCACTTTGGCCAGGGGCATTTGTGGCGCCTCGTCTGCCGACTGACCACACGCGCTCAGCGCCAGTGTGAGGGCCAACAGGCAAAACGGCGCAAATAGATTCTTCGACATGCTCTTATCCCAATATTGACTGGCGCATCCTAGGGGCACCTGCGCCGTGGTGCTGTGAAGCTGTGTAGCGGGTCTGTGAAGAAGTGTAAGGTACGGCGCGCAGGGCGCCGGGGGCGTATATCCTTGCACAATCCTGCAACACACCAACAAACCGCATTATTTGGAAACACCATGCCCAACATCCTCCTGGTGGAAGACGACGCCGCACTCTCCGAGCTGATTGCCAGCTACCTGGAACGCAATGGCTACCACGTCAGCGTGCTCAGCCGTGGCGACCATGTCCGTGAACGCGCCCGCCTGAACCCACCGGACCTGGTGATCCTCGACCTGATGCTGCCGGGCCTCGACGGCCTGCAGGTGTGCCGCTTGCTGCGCGCCGATTCGGCGGGCCTGCCGATCCTGATGCTGACCGCCCGCGATGACAGCCACGACCAGGTACTGGGCCTGGAAATGGGCGCCGACGATTATGTGACCAAGCCCTGTGAACCGCGTGTATTGCTGGCCCGGGTGCGCACATTGCTGCGGCGCAGCAGCCTGTCCGAACCCCAGGTGGCCAGCGACCAGATCGTCATGGGCAACCTGTGCATTGATTTGTCCGAGCGCACCGTGACTTGGCGCGAGCAAGCGGTGGAGCTGTCCAGCGGTGAGTACAACCTGCTGGTGGTGCTGGCCCGGCATGCCGGCGAAGTACTCAGCCGCGATCAGATCCTGCAACGCCTGCGCGGTATCGAGTTCAACGGTACCGACCGTTCGGTGGACGTGGCCATCTCCAAGCTACGGCGCAAGTTCGACGACCATGCGGGCGAGGCGCGCAAGATCAAGACGGTGTGGGGCAAGGGGTATCTGTTCAGCCGTTCCGAGTGGGAATGCTGAAGCATGTTTCGCGTACTGCTGCGCCTCTACCTGATCACCATCGTCACTTACAGTGCCGCGATTTACCTGATTCCCAAGCTGGTGATCCAGCTGTTCGAACATCGTTACATGGACTACAACATCGAACAGTCCCGTGGCCTGCAAAAGCTCATGGTCAAGCAGTACCAGCGGGCGCCGGTGGAGCGCTGGTCCCAGGTGACCGACCAATTGAGCCACGATTTTGCACCGCTGAAGGTGCAACTTTTGCTGCGCCAGGATGCCCGCTATACCCCTGAGGAAGAACAGCTACTGGAGCAAGGCAAGCCGGTGATCCGCCTGGGCGAATGGGGCTGGATGGAAGAAATCAGTTCGCCGATCAACCAGCAGTTCGCAGTCAAGTTGACTGTGCCGCCAGACCCGCTGGACATGAACCTGTTGTACTGGTCGATGAACGTGCTGGTCGGCGCCGCCTTGCTGGCGTGCCTGCTGGTGTGGCTGCGTCCGCACTGGCGTGACTTGGAGCGTTTGAAGAGTACCGCCGCGTTATTGGGCAAGGGCCATCTGGAGGCGCGTACGGGGCTCGCACCCAGCTCCAGCATCGGCGGCCTGGCGGCGGTGTTCGACACCATGGCCGACGACATCGAGCGTCTTTTGAACCAGCAGCGCGACTTGCTCAATGCGGTCTCCCATGAACTGCGCACGCCGCTCACCCGCCTGGATTTCGGCCTGGCCCTGGCGCTTTCCGAAGACATGCCCCCGGCCAGCCGGGAGCGCTTGCAAAGCCTGGTGGCGCATATTCGGGAGCTAGATGAGCTGGTGCTGGAATTGCTGTCTTACAGCCGCCTGCAAAACCCGGCGCAATTGCCCGAGCGGGTAGAGGTGGCGCTCGATGAGTTTATCGACAGCGTGTTGGGCAGCGTCGACGATGAGCTGGAAAACCCCGATATCGTCATCGATGTGGTGCTCGATTGCGCCGTGGAGCGCTTCAGCCTCGACCCGCGCCTTACCGCCCGAGCCTTGCAGAACCTGCTGCGCAACGCGACGCGCTACTGCGACAAGCGCATCCAGGTGGGCGTGCGCGTCTGCCCCAAAGGCTGTGAAATCTGGGTGGACGACGATGGCATCGGTATACCAGCGGACCAGCGCGAGCGCATCTTCGAGCCGTTCTATCGCCTGGACCGTAGCCGCGACCGCGCCACCGGCGGCTTTGGCCTGGGCCTGGCGATCAGCCGGCGCGCCCTGGAGGCCCAGGGCGGCACCTTGACGGCCCTGGCGTCGCCCCTGGGCGGGGCGCGGTTTCGTGTGTGGCTGCCTAACCTTTCGTGATCAAAGTACTTTGACTGCACGGCCAATCCCGTGAATTGGCCCGGTGGGTTTGCCAGTGGGCGAGCCATTGGGCCCTTCCAGCGTCAGTTCAAACAACTGGTTCGGCGCCAGCGGCGGCAGCTTGTCCAGGGGTATCGACAAGGTCTGCCCCGGCTTTACCAGCCCCAAGGAAACGGGACCCTGCCAGCCATCGCCTTTGGTCCAGAACTCCAGGGCTTTGTCAGCGGGAATCTCCATCACCCCCAGTGGAATCAACTGGATCTGCTGATTATCACTGGCCTGCACCACCCAGCCCGGTGCCTGACTTTGTGGCGCCATCAGCACCACCACGAAGCTGGGTGCGGGCATGGGCGGGCGCGTCAGTAATAAAGCCGCCAGCACCACGCTTGCCATCAGCCCCGCGGCAGAAAGCCCGCGCCAGAACGCCAGCAGGTTCCACCACGGCACGCTCGTTTCGGGGGCTTTGATGCGGCGTTCAATGCGCCGCCACAGCTGTGCCGAAGGCGGTACCGGTTGCGCCAGCGCCACCAGAGGCAACAAGCGCTGCTCCCAGGCATCCACCTGTGCGCGCAGCGCCGCATCATGGGCCAGGCGTTGTTGCACCTGCGCGCGCTGTTCGGCGGGCAGGGTCCCCAGCACGTATTCGCTGGCTAGTTCATCCAGGCTGTCGTTCATGCCATGCACTCGCGCAAGGCGGTGAGGCTGCGTTTGATCCAGGCTTTGACTGTGCCTAATGGGGTACTGAGCTTTTGCGCGATTTCGCTGTGG
Organism: Pseudomonas sp. AL10; assembly: GCF_029960685.1. Lineage (NCBI taxonomy): Bacteria > Pseudomonadati > Pseudomonadota > Gammaproteobacteria > Pseudomonadales > Pseudomonadaceae > Pseudomonas > Pseudomonas sp. AL10. The sequence goes on along the minus strand of NZ_JASBQZ010000059.1, from coordinate 2,160 downwards.
GAGTAACCGTCCACATAGGCGTGCAGGATGCAGGTGCGGCGTGTCGGGTCGAGCCGTTCCAGGCATTGGTGGATCTGCCCGGAGCGTGCGGCAAACTCGATAGCCTGGGCAGGCTCTGCCAGCGGTTCGTACTGATCGTCCAGCGGCACGTCACGTCCGGCGCTGCGTACCACGTCCAGGGCCAGGTGGCGGGTCACGCTGAACACCCAACCCCGTGCGGAGCCTCGCAGGGGGTCGAAACTGCGCGCGCCATGCCAGATCTTGATAAAGGCGTCATGCACAATGTCCTCGGCCAGGGCCTTGTTGCGGGTAATGCGCAATGCCACACCGAGCAAACGGCTGCTGTCCTGCTCATAGAGCTGGTGCAGGGCGCGTTGATCGCCGCGGGCGCAGGCTAACAGGCACACTTCATAATCAAAGATGATTTCAGCCAAACCAGAATTCCTGCCACTGAGGAGACGTCTACGCGTGGTAGGCGCGAGGTTGCTCGCGCCTACCTGGCCAGCGTAGCTGAGTTTGCTCAGTTGGCGGCCCAGAAGAGGTAATCCGCTTGGTATTTCACCACTTCCTTGGCGCCTTTGTTCGCCGTGGTGCAGGGCGTAGCGGGAGCGACCCCGCCTTTGAGCGCTACCCGCTGGATATACGTCACGCCACTCATTGCACCTTTGCCTTCGGCCGGGTTGGCCTTGACCAGTTGATAGGGCAGGTTACCCGGGCTTGACGGCGCCACGGCCAATTGCGTGCCGGTGATGGTCGAGCCGTCCTTGGCCTGCCAGGTGGCGGGTGGGCCGAAATAGGTGCCGACCTGCTGGCCATTACGGTCGTTCAACACGGCTTTGGGGCCGACGAAGGTCCACTCGGTCTGGCCGGCGGCGTTGGCCTTGTCGCGGCATTCATAGGTGATTTCGCCGACGCCGGTGGTTTGCATCGCCAGCTTGTGGCCATCCGGCACCTTGATGCTGTCCGGCAGGCCCGCCTGGGCAAACGCCGACGGTGCGGCGATGAGCAGACCGGTCAAGCACAGCAGTGTTTTAGCGTTCATGGTGTTTCTCCATTGGGTAGAACAGCAGGGTTACGCTGATGACTACGGCACAGGCCCGCCCTTTGGATGCAGTTCTTGGCAAAAAAAATCTTAGATTCCAAAAATGCATAAACTCAGATCGCATCGGTATAAGTGGTTATAAGAAAAATCGCTATCCTGCGGCCAGAAATTTATAAGGCCACGGGTAGCTGGAATGGATGTAGGTAATATTGGTTTCGTGGTTGCCGGCCTGATAGTGGGTTTTATTGTGGGCATGACGGGGGTGGGCGGCGGTTCGCTGATGACCCCGATCCTGCTGTGGTTTGGCATCAACCCGGCCACCGCAGTGGGCACCGACCTGCTGTACGCCGCCATTACCAAGTCCGGTGGCGTGCTGGTGCACAGCAAGAACAAGAATATCGACTGGACCATCACTGGCTGGCTCACCCTGGGCAGCGTACCGGCGGTGTTGCTGACGTTATGGTTCCTGGCCAGCCTGCACACCGACCCCAGCGCGATGAACGCGGTGATCAAGCAGGCCCTTGGCGTGGTATTGCTGCTGACGGCCCTGGCGATCCTGTTCAAGAAAAGCTTGTTGGCCTTTGCCCAGCGTCATGCTGGCGATTCCTACCATCTGCGCCCGCGCAATCTGAATGTGCTCACTGTCGTGACAGGTGCGATCCTCGGCACCATGGTGGCACTGACCTCGATCGGCGCCGGCGCTCTGGGCACGGTGGCGTTGTTTATTCTGTACCCGTTCCTGGCCACGCGGCGCCTGGTTGGCACCGAGATTGCCCATGCGGTGCCCCTGACCTTGGTGGCGGGCCTGGGCCATGCCAGCATGGGGAATATGGACTGGCATTTGCTGGGGTTTTTGCTGATGGGGTCGTTGCCGGGGATCTACGTGGGTAGCCATATGACGGGTAAGATTCCCGATGGGGTATTGCGGCCGTGCCTGGCGGTGATGTTGATGGCGGTGGGGTACAAGTTGGCGTTCTGAGTACGTGGCCTGACACCCCACGATCCAAATGTGGGAGCTGGCTTGCCTGCGAAGGCGGCCTCACAGTCGACACCGTTATACCGAGTACATATCCATTCCTGCGGTAACGGCCACTTAGGGTTCCGCCCTGACGGCGGCT
>NZ_JASBQZ010000058.1:0-25652 GCF_029960685.1 Pseudomonas sp. AL10 | reverse complement strand
TTTTCGAAAGTGAGCCGCCGTCAGGGCGGAACCCTAAGTGGCCGTTACCGCAGCAGTGGATATGCACACAATTCAACTGTGTTGACTGCCAGGCCGCCTTCGCGAGCAAGCCCGCACAGTTGGATTGTGGGGTGTCAGGTAGACCAGCGTAGGCTGTCAGGCCGTCACGGGAGCAAGTCCCCACCCACAAAAAAACCGGCCTTCACAGGCCGGTTTTTTAATACCACGACGTTGGCTTACAGCTTGCCAGCGTTCTCGGTCAGGTATGCCGCAACGCCTTCTGGCGAAGCGTTCATGCCTTTGTCGCCTTTTTTCCAGTTGGCAGGGCAGACTTCGCCGTGCTCTTCGTGGAATTGCAGCGCGTCGACCAGGCGGATCAGTTCTTCCATGTTACGGCCCAGCGGCAGGTCGTTGATGATCTGCGAACGCACAATGCCCTTGTCGTCGATCAGGAACGCGCCACGGAACGCCACGCCGCCTTCGGACTCAACGTCATAGGCCTTGGCGATGTCGTGCTTCATGTCGGCAGCCATGGTGTATTTGACTTTGCCGATGCCGCCATCATTGATGGCGGTGTTGCGCCAGGCGTTGTGGGTGAAGTGGGAGTCGATGGAAACCGCGACCACTTCAACGTTACGCGCCTTGAAATCGTCCATGCGGTGGTCCAGGGCGATCAGCTCCGACGGGCAGACGAAGGTGAAGTCCAGCGGGTAGAAGAACACCAGGCCGTATTTGCCTTTGATGGCTTCAGACAGTTTGAAGCTGTCTACGATTTCGCCATTGCCGAGCACGGCTGGTACGTCGAAATCCGGGGCTTGTTTACCGACGAGTACGCTCATAGGGTATCTCCTGATGTGGGGTGACGATTGAAGTAAAAGGACAGGTCAAGTCTGCCGGGGAAAATCGACAGAAACATGACGCAATCACGCTTCGTAAAGACCGACCATCATACACCGAAAAAACCGTTCGTCAGCGCATGGTCAATGTGCGCTGGATTGGGGATGAAACTATTTTGACAATCATTCTCGTTAACATTAAGATCCATCGCACTTAAGCCTCAAACCCGCGACGGTTCTCACTTATGTATGTCTGCCTCTGCACTGGCGTCACCGACGGACAAATCCGCGAAGCAATCTACGAAGGTTGCTGCAGCTATAAGGAAGTACGTGAAACCACCGGCGTAGCCAGCCAGTGTGGCAAATGTGCTTGCCTAGCCAAGCAAGTGGTACGGGAAACCCTGACGCAGCTGCAAACAGCCCAGGCCGCGCTCCCCTACCCAGCAGAATTTAAACACGCTTGAATAGGCATGTTTTTGAAGAACCGGACCTAGTGTCCGGTTTTTTTATGCCATCAATTCAAATAGTTAGCACCAAGACGCGGAACACAAACATTCTTATTCCGATTAATTTTCATTTATTATTCAATAACTTAGGTTTGACACTAGGATTTTCACCGCTCAGACTCCGCCCTATACACAGCTATTACAGGGCAGGACCCCAGTCATGAAAGGCGACATCTCAGTCATCCAGCAACTCAACAAAATCCTTGCCAATGAACTGGTCGCGATCAATCAGTACTTTCTGCATGCGCGCATGTACGACGATTGGGGCCTGGAAAAGCTCGGCAAGCGTGAATACAAAGAGTCGATCAAGGCCATGAAGGACGCCGACGCGCTGATCAAGCGCATCCTGTTCCTGGAAGGCCTGCCGAACGTGCAGGACCTGGGCAAGCTGAACATCGGCGAGCACACCCAGGAAATGATCAACAGCGACCTGGGCTTTGAGCGCAAGAGCCACAGCGACCTCAAGGCCGCCATCGCTCACTGCGAAACCAAGGGTGATTTCGGCAGCCGTGAACTGCTGGAAGATATCCTGGAAGACCAGGAAGAGCATATCGACTGGCTGGAAACCCAGCTGGGCCTGATCGACAAGGTCAGCCTGGAGAATTACCTGCAATCGCAGATGGGTGAATAACTGCGCTTGTTATCACTGTAGGAGCCAGCTTGCTCGCGAAGGACTCCCAGGCAACGCGTTAAACCAGGCGCGCTGCGTTATCGTTGACGTTCTTCGCGAGCAAGCTCGCTCCTACAGAAAAGCTCAAAAAAAGCCCCGCTCTCTTGTGAGAAGCGGGGCTTTTTATTGCTCGCCTATTAGGCGTCAGTCTTAGCTGCTGCGCCTTTGATCAGCGTTTGCAGGGAACCATCAGCTGCCATTTCAGTGATGATGTCGCTACCGCCAACCAGCTCACCGGCTACCCATAGCTGCGGGAAAGTCGGCCAGTTGGCGTACTTTGGCAGGTTGGCGCGGATTTCAGGGTTTTGCAGGATATCCACGTAAGCGAACTTCTCGCCACATGCCATCACGGCCTGGGACGCTTTCGCGGAGAAACCGCACTGAGGCGCGTTAGGTGCGCCCTTCATGTAAAGCAGAATGGTGTTGTTGGCAATCTGCTCTTTGATCGTTTCGATGATATCCATGGAACACCTCTGCAGGAACTTTGCGACTCACGGGTCGGCACGGTGGCGCATTGTAACGCAAAAATCCAGCGGGATGCTCAGGCCGCCGCCACCTTCACCGGTACGCCGTTAAGCGCCGCATTACCCGACAACTCATCCAATTGCCGCTCGTCGGTCAAGTCATTGGCACTCGCTCCCGGCTGGCTACTCGCGATGCTCATCTGCACGCCTGGGCGACCGTGGCCCCAGCCGTGAGGCAGGCTGACCACACCCGGCATCATGTCCGCGCTGGCCACCACTTCCACTTCGATCATGCCGGTGCGCGAACTCACTCGCACGCGCTGGCCATCGCTCAACTGCCGACGGGTCAGGTCGTCGGGGTGCATCAACAGTTGATGGCGTGGCTTGCCCTTTACCAGCCGGTGATAGTTATGCATCCAGGAATTATTGCTGCGCACATGCCGTCGGCCAATCAGCAACAGTTCGTCGGCCATCGGCACCGGCTGCGCGGCGAAACGCGCCAGGTCTGCGAGGATCACGACCGGTGCTGCTTGAACCTTGCCATCCGCGGTTTTCAAACGTGCCGCGAGGTTGGGCTTGAGCGGCCCCAAGTCCATGCCATGGGGATGCTCTGCCAACATCGCCACCGATAACTTATGACTGGATGCGTCACCATAGGCACCCGCACGCAGCCCGAAGTCGATCATCTGCGCCGGTGGCAGGGTGGGCTTAAGCGCAACGCCAGTGTGCGCCGCAAATGCCTTGGCCAGGCCGACAAAGATCTCCCAGTCATGCAATGCGCCCTCAGGCTTGGGCAGGATGGCGCGATTGAAGCGCGTGACATTGCGCACCGCAAACAGATTGAAGGTGGTGTCGTAGTGATCGTTTTCCAGCGCCGAGGTGGAGGGCAAGATCAGGTCGGCATAACGCGTGGTCTCGTTGATATACAGGTCGATGCTGACCATGAATTCCAACCCGTCCAGTGCTTGCTCCAATTGGCGACCGTTAGGTGTGGACAGCACCGGGTTGCCGGCCACCGTCACCAGGGCGCGGATCTGCCCTTCACCCTCGGTCAGCATTTCTTCGGCCAGCGCCGACACCGGCAGTTCTCCACCGTACTCCGGGCGTCCGGACACGCGGCTCTGCCAGCGGTTGAAATGGCCGCCGCTGGTGGAGGCCACCAGGTCCACCGCGGGGCTGGTGCAGAGCGCGCCGCCGACGCGGTCCAGATTGCCGGTCACCAGGTTGATCAGTTGCACCAGCCAATGGCACAGCGTGCCAAACGCTTGGGTCGAGACGCCCATGCGGCCATAACAAACGGCCTTGTCAGCGCCGGCGAAGTCCCTGGCCAACTGCCGAATCTGCTCGGCAGGCACAGCACACTGGCGGCTCATGGCCTCGGCATGAAAGCCGGCGATCGCCCTGCGCACCTCGTCCAGGCCCTCCACCGGCAAATGACTATCGCGTGTCAGCCCTTCGGTGAACAAAGTGTTGAGCACCCCAAACAACAACGCCGCATCGCCGCCGGGGCGTACGAACAAGTGCTGGTCAGCAATGGCCGCCGTCTCGCTGCGCCGAGGGTCGACCACCACCACTTTTCCGCCTCGCGCCTGGATGGCCTTGAGGCGTTTTTCCACATCGGGCACGGTCATGATGCTGCCATTGGAGGCCAGCGGGTTGCCGCCGAGGATCAACATGAAATCGGTCTGGTCGATGTCGGGAATGGGCAACAACAGGCCGTGGCCGTACATAAGGTGGCTGGTGAGGTGATGAGGCAGCTGGTCTACCGAGGTCGCGGAAAACCGATTGCGCGTCTTCAACAGCCCTAGAAAGTAGTTGCTGTGGGTCATCAACCCATAGTTATGCACACTGGGGTTGCCCTGATACACCGCCACCGCGTTCTGGCCGTGCCGGGCCTGGATGCCCGCGAGCCGCTCGGCCACCAGGGCAAAGGCTTCATCCCAGGCAATCGGCTGCCATTGGCTGCCCACCCGCCGCATGGGTTGGTGCAGGCGGTCCGGGTCGTTCTGGATGTCCTGCAGGGCCACGGCCTTGGGGCAGATATGGCCGCGACTGAAACTGTCCAAGGGGTCGCCCTTGATCGAGGTGATCGCCAGGCTACCGTCTTGGGCTTGGGTAGTTTCCAGGGTGAGGCCGCAGATAGCTTCGCACAGGTGGCAGGCACGGTGGTGGAGAGTCGTGGTCATGGCCAGTCTCTTTTATAGGGGCTTTGGCTCAACTATGGGCCGCGACCCCTTGAGGCGCCAGCAACCTTCGCGTTGTGAATCGACGGGCATAGGCCAGGCCATGACTAAGCATGAGCAAATGTTTCAAAAACCTTGCCCACAGGCGCTGAAACCGACGCGACCTGGCCCAAGCCCGCCCCCGCGCATTGCAAAAGGCCTGGACGCCAGTGTACAAATGGCTCGCTGCTGTCAGGAAATCGTCTTCAAACGCGCGTCAGTGCCCTGCTTGAACACCCCTAAAGCCGTAGCCCTATTGGTAAAACGCGACATTTAATGTCAATATCGCGTCTTCCCCTATTTCGTCGCCCCGTGCGGCTTTCGCCGCAGGTCTCGCCCGTTGTCGCAATAAACAAGGCTTTGAGTATCTGCGGTCTGTTGCAAAAGGTAGTTAATGATGAGCGCAAGGCACTTTCTCTCCCTGATGGATTGCACGCCCGAAGAGCTGGTCAGCGTGATCCGTCGAGGCATTGAGCTTAAAGACCTGCGTAACCGCGGCGTACTGTTTGAGCCTTTGAAAAACCGTGTACTGGGGATGATTTTCGAAAAGTCCTCGACCCGCACACGCCTGTCGTTCGAAGCCGGCATGATCCAGCTGGGTGGCCAGGCCATCTTCCTGTCACCGCGCGACACCCAGTTGGGCCGTGGTGAGCCGATCAGCGATTGCGCCATCGTGATGTCGCGCATGCTCGACGCCGTGATGATCCGTACCTTCGCCCACAGCACCCTGACCGAATTTGCCGCCAACTCCCGCGTGCCCGTGATCAACGGCCTGTCCGATGACCTGCACCCCTGCCAGTTGCTGGCCGACATGCAAACCTTTCTCGAACATCGTGGCTCGATCCAAGGCAAGACCGTGGCCTGGATCGGCGACGGCAACAATATGTGCAACAGCTATATAGAAGCGGCGATCCAGTTCGACTTCCACCTGCGTATCGCCTGCCCTGAAGGCTACGAGCCCAGCGCCGAGTTCATGGCCAAGGCCGATGGCCGTGTGCAACTGCTGCGCGATCCAAAAGACGCAGTGGTCGGCGCGCACCTGGTGAGCACCGACGTCTGGACCTCCATGGGCCAGGAAGACGAAACCGCCAAACGCCTGGCCCAATTCGCGCCGTTCCAGGTGACCCGCGCGTTGCTCGACCTGGCCGCGCCGGACGTGCTGTTCATGCACTGCCTGCCCGCCCACCGAGGCGAAGAAATCAGCCAGGACCTGCTCGACGATCCGCGCTCAGTCGCGTGGGATCAGGCCGAGAACCGCCTGCATGCGCAAAAAGCCTTGCTCGAATTCCTCGTCCCGCCGTCGTACCACCACGCATGAGCCAGCCATTACTGCTGAACCTGCGCAATCTGGCATGCGGCTATCAAGACCAACGTGTGGTGCAGAACCTCAACCTGCACCTTAACGCCGGCGATATCGGTTGCCTGCTCGGCTCTTCGGGCTGCGGCAAGACCACTACCCTGCGCGCGATTGCAGGCTTTGAGCCGGTGCATGAAGGCGAAATCAGCCTGGCGGGCGACGTCATCTCCCGTGCCGGCTTCACCCTGGCACCAGAGAAACGTCGTATCGGCATGGTGTTCCAGGACTACGCGTTGTTTCCGCACCTGAGCGTGGCTGACAACATCGCCTTTGGCATTCGCAAACACCCGCAAAAAGAGCGCGTGGTCGCCGAGTTGCTGGAACTGGTCAACTTGAAGAACCTGGGCAAACGCTTTCCCCATGAGCTTTCCGGTGGTCAGCAACAACGTGTCGCTCTGGCCCGCGCCCTGGCGCCGGAGCCGCAACTGCTGTTGTTGGATGAACCCTTTTCCAACCTCGATGGTGAGCTGCGCCGCAAACTCAGCCATGAAGTGCGCGACATCCTCAAGGCACGCGGCACCAGCGCGATCCTGGTGACCCATGACCAGGAAGAGGCCTTCGCCGTCAGTGATCATGTCGGGGTCTTCAAGGAAGGCCGGCTAGAGCAGTGGGACACGCCCTACAACCTCTATCACGAACCGCAGACGCCTTACGTCGCCAGTTTCATCGGCCAGGGGTATTTCATCCGTGGTCGATTGAACTCACCGGAATCGGTCAGCACTGAACTGGGCGACCTGCGCGGCAACCGAGCCTACACCTTGCCGACCGGTGCTGCGGTGGATGTGCTGCTGCGCCCGGATGACATCGTTTACGCACCGGGCAGCGCGTTAAAAGCCCGGATCGTTGGCAAGACCTTCCTCGGCGCCTCAACGCTGTACCGGTTACAGCTGCCGACCGGCGCTCAGTTGGAGTCGATTTTCCCCAGCCATGCCGATCACCAAGTGGGCGCAGAGGTGGGGATTCGTGTGGCGGCTGAGCATTTGGTGGTGTTCCAGGCATCCGGCAGCACGGCGGCGCAGATTCCTGCTGTTGAGTCAGGCGTGCGCCGCCACAGCGTCGCCCACTGACGAAACCGGGTCAAACTGTGGGAGCTGGCTTGCCTGCGATGCAGACAACTCGGGTTATCTGTCACACCGCGTTGATGCTATCGCAGGCAAGCCAGCTCCCACATTTTGATCCTCATAGACTTCAAAGAATGATTATCAGGTCCGACCAATCGGTGCGAATTTGGCCTGGGTGTGTTCTGCCAGCACCGCCGCTGGCAATTCAACTTCCAATCCTCTTCTGCCCGCGCTGACAAAAATCGTTGCAAAGGGTTGCGCCGTTTCATCGATAAACGTGCGCAGCCGCTTCTTCTGACCCAACGGACTGATGCCGCCCAACAGATAACCCGTTGAGCGCTGCGCCGCTGCCGGGTCAGCCATTTCGACTTTCTTCACACCCGCAGCGTGAGCCAGGGCTTTCAAGTCCAGACTTCCGACGACCGGCACCACCGCCACCAACAATTCACCCTTCTCACTGCTCGCCAGCAGCGTCTTGAATACCTGGGCCGGGTCCAAGCTCAATTTCTCCGCGGCCTCCAGCCCATAGGATGCTGCCTTGGGATCATGTTCATAACTATGGATACGATGTTCGGCGCGAACTTTTTTCAACAGGTCCAATGCGGGGGTCATAGCGGCTCCGGGCGGGCAAACTGATGGCCAATTCTAGGCCAAGACCACGTGAAACGCTCTAGCACAGTCCTATTACCGCTAAAGTGACGCGCCTTGAGCATGATCATTCACCACACCAATAGTTCGGAAATGACCAATGGTTCACTTTCGACCTTTGACAGCGGTCATTCTTGTCTATATTTTTTCGTTTCCGAATACCGTAGGAATAATCCTTTGGTACTCCTGCAATAAGCCGTGACCTAGGATGGGGATCCTTGCGCGGTGAATATCGCGCAACTGCCCGTTGAGGCCGTGCGCAAGACAAGAACAACAATTGAGGTTTTCCATGACAACTGCTCTTCAACAGCCTTCACTTTCGAGCCAATGCATGGCCGAATTCCTGGGCACCGCGCTGCTGATCTTTTTCGGTACAGGATGCGTCGCCGCGCTCAAGGTCGCGGGTGCGAGCTTTGGCTTGTGGGAAATCAGTATCATCTGGGGGGTCGGCGTGAGCATGGCGATCTACCTGAGCGCCGGTATTTCCGGGGCTCACCTCAACCCGGCGGTCAGTATCGCCCTGTGCATCTTTGCCGATTTTGAAAAGCGCAAACTGCCCTTCTATATTCTTGCCCAGGTCGCCGGCGCCTTCTGCTCCGCCGCCTTGGTGTACACGCTCTACAGCAATCTGTTTTTCGATTACGAACAAACCCACCACATGGTTCGCGGCTCCCAAGCCAGCCTGGAATTGGCCTCGGTGTTCTCAACCTACCCTCATGCGCTGCTGAGCACGGCTCAGGCGTTCCTGGTGGAAATGGTCATCACCGCCATCCTGATGGGCGTGATCATGGCCCTTACCGATGACAACAACGGCCTGCCACGCGGCCCGCTGGCGCCCCTGCTGATCGGCTTGCTGATCGCGGTGATTGGTAGCGCCATGGGCCCGCTGACCGGCTTTGCGATGAACCCGGCACGGGATTTCGGACCCAAGCTGATGACCTTTTTCGCCGGTTGGGGTGAAATGGCCTTTACTGGCGGTCGCGATATTCCTTACTTCCTTGTACCGATTTTCGCCCCGATTGTCGGCGCATGCCTCGGTGCTGCGGCTTATCGCGGTCTGATCGCTCGCCACCTGCCGAGCGCCGCACCGGCTATTGCTGAAGAAACACCTGACACGGCTGTCAACGGCAAGACTCGTATTTCCTGAAAGCGCCAGCCTGGTCCCCTGCCCTTCACGGCCCAGGCTGATTTCTGACTTCCTTATTTCGTCCAAGGCAATTGACATGACCGACCTTCAGAATAAGAACTACATCATTGCCCTTGATCAGGGCACCACCAGTTCCCGGGCGATCATCTTCGATCGTGACGCCAACGTGGTGTGTACCGCCCAGCGTGAATTCGTCCAGCATTACCCGCAGGCTGGCTGGGTCGAACATGACCCAATGGAAATCTTCGCCACCCAGAGCGCGGTGATGGTCGAAGCGCTGGCCCAGGCCGGCCTGCACCATGACCAGGTTGCAGCCATCGGTATCACCAACCAGCGTGAAACCACAGTGGTCTGGGACAAGGTCACCGGGCGCCCAATCTATAACGCCATTGTCTGGCAATGCCGCCGCAGCACCGAGATCTGCCAGCAGCTCAAGCGCGATGGCCATGAGCAATACATCAGCGACACCACTGGCCTTGTGACCGACCCGTACTTCTCCGGCACCAAGCTCAAGTGGATCCTCGACAACGTCGAAGGCAGCCGCGAACGTGCACGCAACGGCGAACTGCTGTTCGGCACCGTCGACAGCTGGCTGATCTGGAAATTTACCGGCGGCAAGACCCACGTCACCGACTACACCAACGCCTCGCGCACCATGCTCTTCAACATCCACACTCTGGAGTGGGATGCGAAGATGCTGGAGATTCTCGACATTCCCCGGGAAATGCTCCCGGAAGTGAAGTCGTCGTCGGAAATTTATGGCCGCACCAAGAGCGGTATTGCTATCGGCGGCATTGCCGGTGACCAGCAAGCCGCCCTGTTCGGCCAGATGTGCGTGGAAGCGGGCCAGGCCAAGAATACCTACGGCACCGGCTGCTTCCTGCTGATGAACACCGGCGACAAGGCGGTGAAATCCAAGCACGGCATGCTCACCACCATTGCCTGCGGCCCGCGCGGAGAGGTGGCCTACGCCCTGGAAGGCGCGGTCTTCAACGGCGGCTCCACCGTGCAATGGCTGCGTGACGAGCTGAAGATCATCAACGATGCCCACGACACCGAATACTTTGCCGGCAAGGTCAAGGACAGCAACGGCGTGTACCTGGTACCCGCCTTCACCGGTCTCGGCGCGCCCTACTGGGACCCGTATGCCCGTGGCGCACTGTTCGGCCTGACCCGTGGCGTACGCGTAGACCACATTATTCGAGCAGCCCTGGAATCGATTGCCTACCAGACCCGCGACGTCCTCGACGCCATGCAGCAGGACTCGGGCGAACGCCTCAAGGCCCTGCGCGTGGACGGAGGTGCGGTTGCCAACAACTTCCTGATGCAGTTCCAGGCCGACATACTCGGCACCCAGGTCGAACGCCCGCAAATGCGTGAAACCACTGCCCTCGGCGCGGCCTACCTGGCAGGCCTGGCGTGTGGCTTCTGGGGCAGCCTGGACGAGTTGCGCGGCAAGGCAGTGATCGAACGCGAGTTCGAGCCACAGCTGGATGAAGCGGCAAAAGAGAAACTCTACGCCGGCTGGCAAAAAGCCGTGAGCCGCACCCGTGACTGGGAGCCGCACGAAAGCGCTGAATAAGGTGTAACTGGCAGGGAGCGGATTCCTGCGTCATCATGGGCCACTTTTGTATGGCAGCCCAAAGGACGCCCCATGAATCTGCCTCCCCGCCAACAACAAATCCTCGAACTGGTCCGCGAACGCGGCTATGTCAGTATCGAGGAAATGGCGCAGCTATTCGTTGTCACCCCGCAAACCATCCGCCGCGATATCAACCAGTTGGCGGACGCCAACCTGTTGCGCCGCTACCACGGTGGCGCAGCCTATGACTCCAGCGTCGAGAACACCGCGTACGCCATGCGTGCCGACCAGATGCGCGACGAGAAGCAACGCATCGGCGAAGCCATTGCCGCACAGATTCCCGATCACGCCTCGCTGTTCATCAACATCGGCACCACCACCGAATCCATCGCCCGTGCGCTGCTCAATCACAGCCATCTGAAAATCATCACCAACAACCTCAACGTCGCCACCATGCTCAGTGCCAAGGACGACTTCGATGTGTTGCTCACCGGCGGCAATGTGCGCCGTGACGGTGGCGTGGTCGGCCAGGCCAGTGTCGACTTCATCAACCAGTTCAAGGTCGACTTTGCCCTGGTGGGCATCAGCGGGATCGACGAGGACGGTAGCCTGCTGGACTTCGATTACCAGGAAGTGCGGGTTTCCCAGGCAATCATCGCCAATGCGCGACAGGTGATTCTGGCGGCAGACTCCAGCAAATTCGGGCGCAATGCCATGATTCGCCTGGGGCCGATCAGCCTGGTGGACTGCCTGGTGACTGACCAACAGCCGGTGCCGGCGTTGGTGCAAGTGCTGAATGAGCACAAGGTGCGGCTGGAAGTGGTGTAGCGCCTGTTCAGGCGTCATCGCGGGCAAGCCCGGCTCCCACAGTTTGAAATGCGGTCAAATGTGGGAGCCGGGCTTGCCCGCGATGACGGCCTCACTAACACCAATACATTCACCTTTGTTCATAATTCTTCCTTTCCCCACCCTTCGATGAGTTTTTTCAATCGAAGTCGGGTGGCTGTGCCCGCAATTATCAGCTACCATTTTCGCAAATGAACATTCATGTTCGAATTCCAAGACGAAAAGATCGCGAGGCCAGCCGATGAACCCTTCCACCTTGCCTGCTCCACCGCTTGCCGAAGTCTATGACGTTGCCGTAATTGGTGGCGGGATCAATGGCGTCGGGATTGCAGCAGACGCAGCCGGTCGCGGTTTGTCGGTATTCCTTTGCGAAAAGGATGACTTGGCCAGCCACACCTCTTCGGCTAGCAGCAAGCTGATCCATGGTGGCCTGCGTTACCTGGAACACTACGAATTCCGCCTGGTGCGTGAAGCCCTGGCAGAACGGGAAGTGCTGCTGGGCAAAGCGCCGCACATCGTCAAGCAAATGCGCTTCGTACTGCCGCATCGCCCGCACCTGCGCCCGGCGTGGATGATTCGCGCCGGCTTGTTCCTGTATGACCACTTGGGCAAGCGCGAGAAACTGGCAGGCTCCAAAAGCCTCAAGTTCGGTGCTGACAGCCCGTTGAAAAGCGAAATCACCCAAGGTTTCGAATACTCCGACTGCTGGGTCGATGATGCTCGCTTGGTCGTGCTCAACGCCATGGCGGCCCGCGAGAAAGGTGCGCACATCCACACGCAGACCCGTTGCGTCAGCGCCCATCGCAGTAACGGCCTGTGGGAAATGAACATGGAGCGTGCCGACGGCAGCCTGTTCTCGATCCGCGCCCGCGCGCTGGTGAATGCTGCCGGCCCTTGGGTGGCCAAATTCATCAAGGACGACCTGAAGCTGGATTCGCCCTACGGCATCCGTCTGATTCAGGGCAGCCATCTGATCGTGCCGCGCCTGTACGAAGGCGCCCACGCGCATATCCTGCAGAACGAAGACCAGCGCATCGTCTTCACCATTCCGTATCTGAACCACTTGACTATCATCGGCACCACCGACCGCGAATACAGCGGCGACCCGGCTGCAGTGGCGATCACCGAAGGTGAAACCGACTACATGCTCAAGGTGGTCAACGCGCACTTCAAGAAACAACTGAGCCGTGACGATATTGTTCACACCTACTCCGGCGTGCGCCCGCTGTGCAACGACGAGTCAGACAACCCATCGGCCATCACGCGCGATTACACCCTGGCCTTGTCCGGCGGCACCGGCGAAGCGCCGATCCTGTCGGTGTTCGGTGGCAAGCTGACCACCTATCGCAAACTGGCTGAGTCGGCCATGGCCCAACTGGCGCCGTACTTCACCCAGATGCGCCCAAGTTGGACTGCCACGGCGAGCCTGCCCGGCGGCGAAAATATGAGCACCCCTGAAGCCCTGGCCGACGCCATCCGCGCCAAGTTCGACTGGGTACCGAGCGAGATCGCCCGCCGCTGGTCCACCACTTACGGCAGCCGCACCTGGCGCCTGCTGGAGGGCGTGCAATCGCTCGCCGACCTGGGTGATCACCTGGGTGGCGGCCTGTATACCCGCGAAGTCGATTACCTGTGCGCCGAAGAGTGGGTGACACAACCGCAGGACGTGCTGTGGCGCCGCACCAAGCTTGGCCTGTTCACCACCGAGCAGGAGCAGGAAAACCTGCAACGCTACCTGTCCAAGGTCGAGCAGAGCCGCAGCAAGATCGAAGCCGCCTGACCGCCCTACCGTGTAGGAGCGAGCTTGCTCGCGAAAAACCTGAGAACGCCGCGTTTATTCAGCCTAAACGCGGCGTTTTTGCGTTTTTCGCGAGCAAGCTCGCTCCTCCAGGCTATTCGGTTTTCCGAACAAGCTCCTGTGCGCTATTCGGTTTGCCGGACCGGCCACCAAAAATATCGCCGAAACAAAAAGTTAATTTCCATATAAATCATGCAGTTATCCTTTTATTTTCGGTATGGCACGACTCATGCTCTACACTCTTCAACGATTGCCTGAGGCGCCTTAGGAGCCGTCACGGGCAGTCGCTGTACAAGAGAGCCGTTCAGCTGGCTTCATAAAAAAAACAAATGTCGAGGAAGTATTGATGCGCATCGTTCCCCATATCCTGGGCGCAGCTATCGCTGCTGCTCTGATCAGCACTCCAGTTTTTGCCGCCGAACTCACCGGCACACTGAAGAAAATCAACGACTCCGGCACCATCACTCTCGCTCACCGCGACAGCTCCATTCCGTTTTCCTACATCGCGGATGGTTCGGGCAAACCCGTGGGCTACTCCCACGACATCCAGTTGGCCGTCGTCGAGCAGCTGAAAAAAGACCTGAACAAACCCGACCTCAAAGCCAAGTACAACCTGGTGACCTCGCAAACCCGTATCCCGCTGATCCAGAACGGCACCGCGGATCTGGAGTGCGGCTCCACCACCAACAACACCGAACGCGCCCAGCAAGTTGATTTCACCGTCAACATCTTCGAAATCGGCACCCGTTTGCTGGTCAAGAAAGACAAGGAAGGCAAGCCGTCCTACGCTGACTTTGCCGACCTGAAAGGCAAAAACGTGGTGACCACCGCCGGCACCACGTCGGAGCGCATCATCAAGGCGATGAACGCCGACAAGCAGATGGGCATGAACGTCATCTCCGCCAAAGACCACGGCGAATCCTTCCAGATGCTCGAAAGCGGCCGCGCCGTTGCATTCATGATGGACGACGCCCTGCTGGCCGGTGAAGAAGCCAAGGCCAAGAAGCCTGATGACTGGGTCATTACCGGTACTCCACAGTCATTCGAAGCCTACGCTTGCATGGTTCGCAAAGGCGACCCGGACTTCAAGAAAGCCGTGGATGACGCCATTGTCGCCCTGTACAAGTCTGGCGAGATCAACAAGATCTACGCCAAATGGTTCGAAAGCCCGATCCCACCAAAGGGCCTGAACCTGAACTTCCCGATGAGCGACAAGGTCAAGGAGCTGATCGCTAACCCTAGCGACAAACCAGCGCCAGAAGTAAAAATCTGATACCTGACTAAGCTTATGTCCTGAGGGAGCCAACCCTCCCTCAGGCGTCTGTAATTACCTGCTGGTTTTAACTTGGAACACTCGACCTGGCGGTTTTCGAGCCGATCGTGTGTGCCTGGCGTTCAACGTCAGGCGGGAACGGATCTTCCCCAAGCGGGTGCTTGTACATCGATCGATCTCGAGGGGAGACCCTAATGAATTACAACTGGGACTGGGGCGTGTTCTTCAAGTCCACCGGCGTGGGCAGCGAGACTTATCTCGACTGGTACCTCTCCGGGCTGGGCTGGACCATCGCCATCGCTATCGTGGCATGGATTATCGCCTTGCTGCTGGGCTCCATTCTGGGGGTCATGCGCACTGTGCCAAACCGCCTCGTATCGGGCATCGCGACCTGCTACGTGGAACTGTTTCGTAACGTGCCGCTGCTGGTTCAGCTTTTCATCTGGTACTTCCTGGTACCGGACATGCTGCCGCAGAACCTGCAGGACTGGTACAAACAAGACCTGAACCCGACCACCTCGGCCTACCTGAGCGTCGTGGTGTGCCTGGGCCTGTTCACCGCCGCCCGTGTGTGTGAACAAGTGCGTACCGGTATCCAGGCGCTGCCACGCGGCCAGGAATCCGCGGCGCGCGCCATGGGCTTCAAGCTGCCGCAGATCTACTGGAACGTGCTGCTGCCCCAGGCTTACCGCATCATCATTCCGCCGCTTACCTCGGAATTCCTCAACGTGTTCAAGAACTCCTCCGTGGCGTCCTTGATCGGCTTGATGGAACTGCTGGCGCAAACCAAACAGACCGCCGAGTTCTCGGCCAACCTGTTTGAAGCCTTCACCCTGGCCACGCTGATCTACTTCACCCTGAACATGAGCCTGATGCTGCTGATGCGCGTGGTCGAGAAGAAAGTCGCAGTGCCCGGCCTGATCTCCGTGGGGGGCAAATAATGGACTTCGATTTCAGCGGCATCATCCCCGCCATTCCAGGCCTGTGGAACGGCATGGTCATGACATTGAAGCTGATGGTCATGGGCGTGGTCGGCGGCATCATCATCGGGACTATCCTGGCCCTGATGCGCTTGTCGTCCAACAAACTGCTGTCCCGCGTGGCCGGCGCCTACGTGAACTACTTCCGCTCGATCCCCTTGCTGCTGGTGATCACCTGGTTCTACCTGGCGGTGCCGTTCGTGTTGCGCTGGATCACGGGTGAAGACACCCCGATCGGCGCATTCACCTCCTGCGTCGTGGCGTTCATGATGTTCGAAGCCGCGTACTTCTGCGAAATCGTACGAGCCGGTGTGCAGTCGATTCCCAAGGGCCAGATGGCGGCGGCACAAGCCATGGGCATGACCTACGGCCAGACCATGCGCCTGATCATCCTGCCCCAGGCGTTCCGCAAGATGACACCGTTGCTGCTGCAACAGTCGATCATCCTGTTCCAGGACACTTCCCTGGTCTACACCGTGGGCCTGGTGGACTTCCTCAACTCCGCCCGCTCCAACGGCGACATCATCGGCCGCTCCAACGAGTTCCTGATCTTTGCCGGTGTCGTCTACTTCATCATCAGCTTTTCCGCCTCGCTGCTGGTCAAGCGTCTGCAAAAAAGGTTTGCCGTATGATCTCTATCAAGAACATCAACAAGTGGTATGGCGACTTCCAGGTGCTGACCGATTGCAGCACCGAGGTTAAAAAAGGCGAAGTGATCGTGGTGTGCGGGCCATCCGGCTCGGGCAAATCCACCCTGATCAAGTGCGTCAACGCACTGGAACCGTTCCAGAAAGGTGACATCGTGGTCGACGGCACCTCCATCGCCGACCCGAAGACCAACCTGCCAAAACTGCGTTCGCGCGTGGGCATGGTGTTCCAGCACTTCGAGCTGTTCCCGCACCTGACCATCACCGAAAACCTGACCATCGCGCAGATAAAGGTGCTGGGCCGCAGCAAGGAAGAAGCCACCAAGAAGGGCCTGCAACTGCTCGACCGCGTGGGCTTGTCGGCACACGCCCACAAGCACCCTGGCCAGCTCTCCGGCGGCCAGCAACAACGTGTGGCGATTGCCCGCGCCCTGGCCATGGACCCGATCGTCATGCTGTTTGACGAACCGACCTCGGCGCTGGACCCGGAAATGGTCAACGAAGTGCTCGACGTGATGGTGCAACTGGCCCACGAAGGCATGACCATGATGTGCGTGACCCACGAGATGGGCTTTGCGCGCAAAGTGGCCGACCGCGTGATCTTCATGGACGCCGGCAAGATCATCGAAGACTGCCCGAAAGAAGAGTTCTTCGGCGACATCAGCGCCCGCTCCGAACGTGCGCAGCACTTCCTTGAGAAAATCCTGCAGCACTAAAAGCAACTCGCTCCAGCCCTGTAGGAGCGAGCTTGCTCGCGAAAGACGAAAACGATAACGCGTGTATCCAGGATTAACGCGCTGCCCTTGAGTTTTTCGCGAGCAAGCTCGCTCCTACAGTTGGCAGGCGAGAAGTAGCTGACCCAAGGCATCTGTGATGAAATGCGACCCCAATCAATATCGCGCCGCGCCGCCATCACTTGCCGTGAAGCCTCGTCTGATACGCCAACTGTTCCTGCCGCCGTTGATCATCGCCCTGATGGTCGGCCTGGGTTATATCGGCTTCTGGGTCAGTGACTACTACGGCATCCGCACCCTCAGCGACAATGGCGAACGCCAGTTGGAGCTGCACGCCCGCACCGTCGAAAGCGAACTGAGCAAGTACACCTACCTGCCCAGCCTGCTGGAACTGGAGTCCAGTGTTTCCCAACTGCTCGCCGACCCGAACCAGGAAACCCGCAAGACGGTCAACGACTACCTCGAAGGTCTGAACCGCCGCAGTCGCAGCCGCGCCATCTATGTGATGGATACCACCGGCCGCGTGCTGGCCACCAGTAACTGGCGCGATGCCGACAGTTACCAAGGTGAGGACCTGTCTTTTCGCGCCTATTTTCAGAACGCCGTACGCGGCCAGCCCGGCCGTTTCTACGGCATCGGCAGCACCAACGGCGAGCCCGGCTATTACCTGGCGCATGGCCTGGAAGAACACGGCAAGATCATCGGCGTCGCCGTGGTCAAGGTGCGCCTCGAAGCCCTTGAAGAACGCTGGCAACGTGCGCGCCTTGAAGCCTTCGTAAGCGACGAGAACGGCATCATTATTCTTTCCAGCGACCCGGCGCGTCGCCTCAAGGCCGTACGCCCCTTGAGCGATGACACCAAGGACCGCCTGGCCCACAGCCTGCAATATTACTGGGCGACGCTCAATGAACTGCAACCCCTGGCCCGTGAACGCCTGAACGAAGGTACCGAGAAACTGACCTTTCCGGCCAACACCGAAGTGGTCAACGACCAGCACGCCGTCAGCTACCTGGCGCAAACACGCCCGCTCAACGACACGCCGTGGAATTTCACCCTGCTCACCCCACTTAACGACCTGCGCCGCGCCGCGATCAACCAGGGCATCCTGGTGGCCGTCGCCTTTGGCCTGGTCGCCTTCCTGCTGATCGCCTGGAACGAACGGCGCAAGGTCATCGCCACCCGCCTCGCTGCGCGGGAAGCCTTGCAGGAAGCCAACAGCCAGCTTGAGCGGCGGATCGCCGAGCGCACCGCCGACTTGCGCGCCAGCAACGAACGGCTCAAGGGCCAGATTCGCGAACGACGCCAGGCCGAAGAAACCCTGCGTCACGCCCAGGACGAGCTGGTGCAAGCCGGCAAGCTCGCAGCCATTGGCCAGATGTCCACCAGCATCGCCCACGAACTGAACCAGCCGCTGGCGGCCTTGCGCACGCTGTCGGGCAACACCGTACGCTTCCTTGAGCGCGGCGCCCTGGACACCGCCAGCACCAACCTCAAGACCATCAACGAACTGATCGACCGCATGGGTCGCATCACCGCCAGCCTACGTTCCTTTGCCCGACGCGGTGACGACCAGGGCGAGGCCAGCCTCGGCAAAGCCGTGGACGCCGCGTTCCAGGTGCTCGGCGCGCGCCTGGACAGCCTGCCGTTGACCGTGCACCGTGATTTTGCCAATGCCCAATTGCAGATCGACCAGACTCGCCTGGAGCAGATCCTGGTCAACCTGATCGGCAACGCCCTCGATGCGATGCAGGCCCAAGCGGCGCCGCAACTGTGGTTGGAAGGCCAGAGCGGCGATGGCAAATACCGCCTGTTGGTGCGTGACAATGGCCACGGCATCGATCCCGAAGCACGCAAGCATTTGTTCGAACCCTTTTTTACCACCAAGCCCGGCGAACAAGGCCTGGGCCTGGGCCTGACCCTTTCCGCGAGCCTCGCGGCCGCCACCGGCGGCAGCCTGGCCGTGGAACATCCGGCCAATGGTGGTACCGCCTTTGTCCTGAACCTGCCATTGGTGGGCGCTCAACGAGTTGAGTCGACATGAATACACAAGCCCAAGACCTCACCGTCCTGATCGTCGAAGACGACCCCCATGTACTGCTCGGTTGCCAGCAAGCACTGGCGCTGGAAGACATTACCAGCGTCGGCGTGGGCAGCGCCGAAGAAGCGCTCAAGCGCATCGGCGAAAACTTTGCCGGCATCGTCATCAGCGACATCCGCTTGCCGGGCATCGACGGCCTGGAACTGCTGACCCGCCTCAAGGCCCTGGATAAAAGCCTGCCGGTGGTGTTGATCACAGGCCATGGCGATATCTCCATGGCGGTGGGCGCCATGCGTAACGGCGCCTACGACTTCATGGAAAAACCCTTCTCGCCCGAACGCCTGGTGGACGTGGCACGCCGCGCCCTGGAACAACGCGGGCTGGCGCGGGAAGTCTGGTCGCTACGTCGGCAACTGGCCGAGCGCGACTCGCTGGAAGGCCGCATCATCGGCCGCTCGCCGGCCATGCAAAACCTGCGCGAACTGATTGCCAATGTCGCCGATACCTCGGCCAACGTGCTGATCGAAGGCGAGACCGGCACCGGCAAAGAACTGGTCGCGCGTTGCCTGCATGATTTCAGCCGGCGCCACACCCACCAGTTCGTTGCCCTCAACTGCGGTGGCCTACCGGAAAACCTGTTTGAAAGCGAGATTTTTGGCCACGAAGCCAACGCCTTCACCGGCGCTGGCAAACGTCGCATCGGCAAGATCGAGCATGCCCATCAAGGCACGCTGTTCCTCGATGAAGTAGAGAGCATGCCGATCAACCTGCAGATCAAATTGCTGCGAGTGCTGCAAGAACGCACGTTGGAACGCCTGGGTTCGAACCAGAGCGTGGCGGTGGATTGCCGGGTGATCGCCGCTACCAAGTCCGACCTCGACGAGTTGAGCCGCGCCAGCCAGTTCCGCAGCGACCTGTACTATCGCCTCAACGTCGTCACCCTGGAACTGCCGCCCCTGCGCGAGCGGCGTGAAGACATCCTGCAACTGTTCGAACACTTCCTGCAGCAATCGTCGCTACGCTTCGACCGCGCCGTGCCGGAGCTGGACAACCAGACCCTGTCCAGCCTGATGAGCCACGATTGGCCAGGCAACGTGCGTGAGCTGCGCAACGTCGCCGAACGCTTCGCCCTCGGCCTGCCCGCCTTCAAAAAAAGCGGCGCCGGCAGCGGCAGCCAAGGGGTTGCCTTTACCGAGGCGGTGGAAGCCTTTGAGCGCAACCTGCTCAACGATGCCCTGCAACGCAGCGGCGGCAACCTGACCCAGGCCAGCCAGGAACTGGGGATGGCCAAGACCACCCTGTTCGACAAGGTCAAGAAATACGGGTTGAGTCACTGATGGATCTGTTCTTGAAGGCTGCGCTTGGCGCCGCAGTGGTGCTGATTCTGGCGGCGCTGGCCAAGACCAAAAACTATTACATCGCAGGCTTGGTGCCGCTGTTTCCCACTTTTGCGCTGATCGCCCATTACATCGTCGGCAAAGGCCGTTCGATTGAGGATTTGAAGACCACGATCCTGTTCGGGATGTGGTCAATCATTCCCTACTTTGTGTATTTGGCGACGCTGTATGTGATGGTGGATCGAATGCGGTTGGAGGCATCGCTGGCAGTCGCTGCCGTGGCCTGGTTGATGGCCGCGACGGTGCTGGTCAGCGTGTGGGTACGCCTGCACACCTGACACAACGCGGCAGATCGTTCCCACGCTCCCGCGTGGGAATGCAGCCAACGACGCTCCGCGTCCACGCGCGTGACGCAGAGCGTCACCAGAGGCACTCCCACGCGAAGCGTGGGAGCGATCATCGCAGGCAAGCCAGCTCCCACACTCAGATCAGCGCACGATCTTGTCTACCTGAATACCCAGCTTCTTCAGGCGATACCAAAAGCTGCGCTCGGAAATCCCGATCCGCTGCGCCGCTGCCGCCTGCACCCCATTGCTCTCCTGCAGCGCCGCAAGGATGTAGGCTTTCTCCACTTCGGCCAGCGCCGCATCCAGATCCCGCGGCAACCCCGGCCCGTCGCTGAGGATCGCGGTCACATCGCCCTCGCTCGGCTTGGAAGCAAACAGATACCCCGGCAAATCAATATCCTCGATCACCGATGAAGCCGCCACGATGGTTGCGCGCTCCACGCAGTTTTGCAGCTCGCGGATGTTGCCCGGCCAGTGATACGCCGCCATGGCTTGCAAGGCCTCGGGGCTGAAGCCGGTGATGCGTTTGCCGGTGGTCGCGCTCAGGGTGTGGGCGAAGTGGCGCGCCAGGGGCGCGATGTCTTCCACGCGTTCGCGCAAGGACGGCAACGGAATCGGGAAGACATTGAGGCGGTAATACAGGTCTTCGCGAAACTCCTTGGCCGCCACCGCATCCAGCAGGTTCTTGTTGGTGGCGGCAATTACCCGTACATCCACCTTGCGCTCGCGGGGGTCGCCTACCGGCTCGATAACCCGCTCCTGCAAGGCGCGCAGAATCTTGGCCTGCAACGCCAAGGGCATATCACCCACCTCATCCAGAAACAGCGTGCCCTTGTCGGCCTGCATGAAGCGCCCTACCCGGTCAGCCACGGCGCCGGTGAACGCGCCTTTGCGATGGCCAAACATCTCGCTTTCCAGCAGGCCTTCCGGAATGGCCGCGCAATTGACCGCCACGAAGGGTTGGTCGGCACGGCTGCCATGCTTGTGGATGGCACGGGCGACCATTTCCTTGCCAGTGCCGCTTTCGCCGGTCAGCAGGATGGTGGCGTTGCTGTCACGCACCGAATCCACCGCCTGGAGCACCTGGCGAAACGCCGGGCTGTCGCCCACCAGGCTGTCGAACTGCGCATGCTCGTCCAGCTCGGCACGCATGCGCGCGTTGTCGCGCATGATGTCGCGAAATTGCAGGGCCTTGGCCACGGTGATGTCCAGCTCGTCAATGTCGAACGGCTTGGCAATGTAGTCATAGGCGCCGTTACGCATCGACTGCACGGCGTTTTTCACCGTGCTGTAGGCCGTCATCACGATTACCGGCAGGGTCGGATAACGCACCTTGATCTCGGCCAGCAACGCCGGCCCGTCCATGCCCGGCATGCGCCAGTCGCTGATGACCAGGTCGATGTCCTCCTCCCCCAGCACCTTGAGCGCGTGCAAGCCATTGCCCGCGCTGAACACCTGGATGCCGTTCTGGCTCAAGGCCTGGGTCAGCAGATCACAGAGCTTGGGCTCGTCGTCGACCACCAATACGTTATGCGTCATGCCCGTCCTCATCTTCACCGTCGTCTTCACCGTCAGCCGGAATGTACAGGCTGAAGGTCGCGCCGGCATCTTTCTCGCTGGCGCATTCGATGCTGCCGTCGTGACTTTCCATGATCGAATAGACTTTGGCCAGGCCCAGGCCTGTGCCCGAGGCCTTGGTGGTGACAAATGGCGTAAAGATACGCTCCACCATGTCCGCAGGGATGCCCTCGCCGGTATCGGCGATGCTGATCACGGTGTTGTCGCCCACGCTGCGAATGCCCAGGGTCAGGCGCCCGCCGTCGGGCATCGCGTCGATGGCGTTGAGAATCAGGTTGAGACAGGCCTGTTTGAGCTGCTTGGCATCGGCGTAGATCGTCGCGCCAGGCGCCTGGTCGTCGATATGGGCATCAATGCGATGGCTACTCAGCTCCGGGCCGCAGAAACCGAGGATTTCTTCCACCAGGGCGCGTGCCGGTTGCTGCACGCGTATCGGCGGGTTGGGCTTGGCGAAATCGAGGAATTCGGTAATCAGGTCGTTGATGCGGCTGACTTCGCTGATGACATATTCCAGGTGACGCTTGTCGGTTTCCGCCAGGTCAGCGCGCCGATGCAACAGTTGGGTGGCGGTCTTGATGATGCCCAGTGGGTTGCGAATTTCGTGAGCCAGGCCCATGGCGACTTCACCCAGGGCATGCAAGCGGTCACGCCGACGCAGTTGGGCTTCCAGATGGTGCAACTCGCCCAGGCGTTCGGTCATGTGGTTGAAGGTGCTGCTCAATTGCGCCAGTTCGTCACCGCCACTGACCACCACACGGTGCGCATAACTGCCCGAGATCACCGCATCCACGCCCTGGGACAAATCGCGCAGGGGCTTGGTCAGGCGCCGCGACACCAACAACCCGGCCGCCAGTGACAGCGCCGAGCTGACCAGGAAGATCAGCACGAACAGGTTGCTCTGGTTCACCAACCCCACCAGGCTGGTGTGGCGTAGCAGGCCGCTGAAGATCACGCCTTGCAACTCGCCGGCGTCATTGAAAATCGGCCAGTACAAACCGCTGTATTGGTTAGTGAACTGTTCGCTGGGCTGCTTGGTGCTACGTAGGTAGGCCTCGACATTCTTGGGGATGCGCGAGGGGTGATTGGCGAAGCGCTGGGTGGAAAATATTTCGGAAAACCCTGCAGGGTTGGCCAGGTACAAACGCAGGTCGAGGGAATGCACATCGGCCACGCTGGTGAGGAAACTGCTGTCCAGGTAAGTGGCGACCAGCAACAGGTAATCCACGCCGTCACGGCTGGTTTCAAAGGTGGACACCACCAGGCCCGTGCTCACGCCGGCGACCTGCACGGTTTGCAGCACCGCGTTGCTGGTGAGGTTGATCTGCCTGACGATGTCATCGGCGGCCGTGCTGAACATCACTTTGCGGTCGCTGGTGCGAATCAGCGCGACCACGTCGATATCGGTGGCATCGGCAATGTCGGCGGTGAGCCGGTCATGCCGCTCGGCATTTTTGGACGATGGCGGGCTGGTGTAGCGCAGGAACAGCTTGGCCATGCGTGCGTTGTCGTGAAGGATGTCGCCGATTTCGTCCTTGACGATCTTGGTCGACTCTTGCAGCCAGATCCGCACGTTACTGTCGAAAATCTGCGACAGCGTGGTGGCGGCCAGTTCAGCCGCGATCATGGTGGGGATCACGCTGACCAGCCAGAACGCCAGCACCAGCTTGCGCTGGACGCTCCAACGCGAGATGGCAAAGGGGCGGGCTTTCTGGCGGGTCTTGGTAATCATCAGGTTTCGCTTATCGCAGCAGCCATGGCAGGGTCGGAACGATCCGGTCGAATAAACAGTTTTACAAGCTTGAGCAGGCCGTTGACCAGCCGGTTGCGGTGGCGGAAGAACAGGCTGTTGCCCTCGAACTCGCACCCCAGGCGCAGTTTACTGGCATACCCGGCCTGGCCGCACTCGTACACCGGAATACAGTGTTCAATACAGTAGTCGACATTGGTCAACCAGCTACGGAAGTACAGGTTGTACTCGCGGCTGAACTCAAGGTCATGACCAAAGAACTTGTCCACCAGCCGATGCTCATCCAGCAGGATCAGGTTGAACGCCACCAGGCGCTCGTCCACCCAGTACAGAACACAGACCGCCCGCTCGTGCAGGTGTTCGAGTACCCCCGTGAAGTAACCGGCGGGCAGGCGTTCGAACTGCAAGTCTGCGCGCGCAAGCGTGGCTTCATATAGGCGCATGACCTCGGGCAGCACGTCATCGATATTGCGCCGCCACTCGACCCGCGGCCCTGGTGCGCGCAGTTTGCGGCGCAGGTCCTTGCGCGTGGATTTGCCCAGCGACCCCAGGTAGGCATCCACCGAGCCATAAGGCAGCGGCAACACCCCCGTGGGCAAGCTGGGCATGCTTTGAAAACCTGCGGCAATGCAGCTCTGGGCCCAATGCGGGTCATTGGTGGGCGCATCCTTGACCGCCAGCAAGCCGATACCGAGCGCGTCGGCATCGCTGCGCGCAGCCGCCAGTAATTGCTGCAACAGCAACGGGCGCTGGGATTCGGGCACATGGCTGGCGACACCGGCATCACAGCGTTCAGCCACCGGCGAACCGATGGCGTACAACGCCAGTTGCAAAACCCCCGGCCACAGCCGCTCCAGGCGCTCGGTCAAGCGCTTGCCGGCCCCCGACACGGTGGTGTCGAGGCGATAATGGGTGACGAACGCGGCCGCCACCGCCACCAGCGTTTGATCCTCAAAGACCGCCAGGTAACGCCACTGGAAGTCATCGATCGCGGCGTTTTCCACGGCCAGGTAATAGTCCCAATCCTCCAGGGCACCGGAAAAACAATCGTTCCAGGCATCGCGCTGGATAGCCCGGATGGTCGGGTAGGCTTGGGTGGTTATCACAGATTGCCCTTATTTCTCGATCCAATGTGGGAGCTGGCTTGCCTGCGATGCAGGCGCCTCGGTACGTCAGGCAGACCTCAGTGATGCCATCGCAGGCAAGCCAGCTCCCACAGGGGCCTGCGTTGATTTTAGAACTGCGTGCTGCTCGACAAACCTGGCACTCAACTCGATCACGCGGCGGTACTGCAAATCGACCGTGATCATGTGGTAGCAGTTGTCCAACAGGATCTTGGTCACCGGCCCGCCGAGGTGGCGCTCCACGTAATCGGCGTTCCAGCGGCTGGTGATGTCGTCCTCGATGGAATGCAGCACCAGCGCCGGCACTTTGATCTGGGGCATGCGCTTCCTGACCACGGCGTTCATACGGTGCAGCTCGCGCACGGTGATGCCTTCCATGGTCAGCAACCCCGCCTCGCTGCTTTCGCCTTCCTTCATCTGCCGCTCGACGATGGCCCGCAGGCGCTCGTTCTTGATGCCGTAGGGCGGCTTCTCTTCGAAGCTGCAAATGTGTACGCCGAACGGAATTTTCATCAGCAAGGGCGTGAGAAACGCCAGTTTGTTGATGCTCCAGCCGTCGTACTTCAAGGTGGTGGAATACATCAGCAACCCGGCAACTTGCCCCGGGTGTTCGGACGCCACATACATCGACATCACCGCGCCCATGGACAAGCCACCGACAAACACCTGCCCATGGCGTTGCTTGACCTGTACGAAGGTCTTGCGCACGC
>NZ_JASBQZ010000057.1:0-26032 GCF_029960685.1 Pseudomonas sp. AL10 | reverse complement strand
GGCCAGCGTGGTTTAACGGGGCGCCTGAGATCAAGATCACAAGCAGATCAAGAGCGACTCGCTTCGCATCGTGGTTACCGTTGGCTTTCGCAGGCAGCCCTAATGGCTTTTTTGTAGGAGCGAGCAAGCTCGCTCTTACAGAAAGCTACGACCGTTGCCGTGCAGGCCGGTACAGCAACAAGCAATACAACCCCAGGCAGATCAGCCAGCAAAAAATCGCTGTCCAAACATTGTGGGAAAAAAAGTGCGCCCCTTGCAGCATACGGCTGACGGAAAACACGCTGCCCAGGCTGACAGCAAAGATGAACGCGTAGCGCGCCAGGCGTGGCCGTCGATCCCGCAGGGCGAAGAACCAGGCGAACAAGGCAAACCCGGTGGCGGCATGCCCGCCGGGCCAGCAGCGGCCGGGTTTATCGGTAGGCGGGCGCGGGCTGAGCAGTTCGCTGTAGGTTTCCTGGCCGCCGAACTCCTTGAGACTCCAGGGGCATTGCACGGCGGTGATGGTTTTCAATGGCGACACGAACGCCGTCGCCATGCCCAGCGATAGCACCAGGCACACCAGCTCACGGCGGTACGGTTTGAGCCGCTGCAGGATGAAGCTGCCGACCAGGCCGAGAATCGCCAGTACCGAAAACAGGATCACCAGTTGCTTGGCACGGTCATGCAGGATGTCTTCAAGAAAGAAGCTATAGCGGCCAATGAAGCCGCCCGCCTCTGCGCTGTAGAAATGCCTGGCCAGGTCCATGTCCAGGGACGTCAGTTCCAGCAACAGCAACGCCACTGCAGCGCTGGCAGGCAGGCCCAGGCACAGCCAAAAATTAAGCGGTTTGGAAACCGGTAAAGAAGAAGGGGATTTCATCACGAACCTTGGTGAAAAAGCCCCGTGCTACCTGCACGGGGCTTTTTGATTAGCGTTTGCTTAAGACTGGAGCTTCTTCCTTGGGCGCTTTCCAGCTCAGCAGTTGCTGTTTGTAGTCGTAACTGGCGGCCTGGTAGTAGGTGATCGCCCGTTGGATCAAGGGGTCATCGCTACCGACGCGCAGCTCCTGGCTCTCGCCCAGGGCCTGGTCGTGGCGACGCAAGCCTTGGCGCGGGCTGAGGATTGCCAAGTCCTTGCCATCAAACAGACCCAGGTGCTGGTAATTGCCCACCACCACCCGTGCAGGCAATGGGTTGTCCTGCAGCAGGTTGCGGCCAAAGAATGTCGATTCGTAGCTCAGGTTGAGCAGGCCCAGCAAGGTCGGCGCCAGGTCGATCTGGCTGGACAGTTGAGCGGACTCCCGTGCGTCGATCAGCTTGGGCGCGTAGATAAACAGCGGAATCTGGTAGTTGGTGATCGGCAGGTCTTCCTTGCCTGCGCTGCCGGCGGTGTGGTCGGCGACGAACACGAAGATCGTGTTATCGAACCACGGCTTCTGGCGCGCTGCCTCAAGGAACTGGCCGATGGCGTAGTCGGTGTATTTCACCGCACCGTCGCGGCCTTTGCCGGACTTGATGTCGATACGCCCGTCCGGGTAGGTGTAGGGGCGATGGTTGGAGGTGGTCATCAGTTGCAGCAAGAACGGCTGTTGCTTGGCGTAATCGGCGTCGGCCAGTTTCAAGGTCTGTTTGAACAGGTCTTCGTCGGCCATGCCCCAGGCGTTTTTGAATGAGATTTCTGCTTCGGGCACGCTGCTCTGGTCCACCACCCGATAACCGTTGCCGCTGAAGAACGCGTTCATATTGTCGAAGTAACCGCGCCCTCCATAGACAAACACGCTGTCATAACCGATGGCCGAGAGCTGTTGACCCAGGCTGGCGAACCCGCTTTCGCGGCCGATGCGCTTGACGATCGAACGCCCTGGTGTCGGTGGAATTGCCAGGGTAATGGCTTCCAGGCCGCGGTCGGTGCGCGTACCGGTGGCATAGAAGTTATTGAAGTACAGGCTCTGTTGGCGCAACGCATCCAGGTTGGGCGTGAGGTTGCGCGCATCGCCATTGCTGCCCATGTACTTGGCGCTGAAGCTCTCGATGGTCACCAGTACGATGTTGGGTTTGCGCAGTGTGCCGGGGTTGGTGATGGCACGGCGAATATCCAGCGGGTCCGGGTCGATAAAGCGGGCGTTGGGCTCACTCAGTTCGGCGCGCAACTGCTTGGCGACGATGTCGGTCGGCAGGCTTTTGTAAAACTGTGTGTAGTCCAATTCGTTGTTACGGAACGCGGCAAAGAACTGATAGGGGCCGTTGCTGGCCAATTCGTTGTTATACGCGTTACCGCCTTGGGTGCGTGGGCTGTCTTGGCTGACCAGTTGCAGGCTGAGGCCGGCGAGCACCAGCAGGCCCAGGGCGTTGACCAAACGGCCACGCAGCGCAGGCAAGGGCGCTGCCATCGCGGCATTGAAGGGTTTGCGCAGAGCCACGCTCAGAATCAGTGCCAGCATCGCCAGCAGGCTCAGCAGCTTGCCGATCGGGTAAGACTCCAGCAGGTTGTTCAGTACCTCATCGGAGTACACCAGGTAATCGACGGCGATAAAGTTGAAGCGCACGCCAAACTCATCCCAGAACAGCCATTCGGCCACCGAGGTGAACAGCATGGCGAACAGGCTGACGGTCAGCACCGCTTGCAGGAACCAGCGATGGCCACGGCGGCGCCACAAGGCAGGCGGGCAGAGCAGCAGATACAGGCCAAGCGGCAAGGCTGCATAGGCCAGGAAACCCAAGTCGTAGAGCAAACCCACGCCAAACACCGGCAACAGGTTGCCGCTGACTTCATCCAGGTGGGTAATGAGCAGCACGCTGCGGGTGAGCAGGAAAACCACTAACCAGGCACCGGTGATCAACAGCAAATAGCGCATTGGCGCTGTTTTGAAAAAACCCATGTCTATGTTCCTTAGATCAATGGGGGGCGATCTTCTTCCTGAGGCTGTAGTCAGTTTGTGAAGCTATAGTGAAAAACTTGTTCGGCTCTACAAACAGTTGAAAACCTTTATCGGCGGGGCTCTGCGCTCTATCCCTGAGCCTCGCTTGGCCTTAAGCTGCGCGAGCCAACACGGCCGTTACCGCGTACGGAGACACTGCCCATGCGAATTCTATTGGTTGAAGACAACCGCGATATCCTCGCCAACCTGGCCGATTACCTGGGGCTCAAAGGCTACACAGTGGACTGTGCGCAGGACGGTTTGTCGGGCCTGCACCTGGCGGCCACCGAGCATTACGACCTGATCGTGCTCGACATCATGTTGCCCGGCATCGATGGTTACACCTTGTGCAAACGCCTGCGTGAAGACGCGCGCCGTGATACGCCGGTGATCATGCTCACCGCGCGCGACCAACTGGATGACCGGCTGCAGGGCTTCAAGTCTGGCGCTGATGATTACCTGCTCAAGCCGTTCGCCTTGTCGGAACTGGCCGCGCGTATCGAAGCAGTGTTGCGCCGTGCCCAGGGCGGCGGGCGTCGTGCCCTGCAAGTGGGTGACCTGAACTACGACCTCGATACGCTGGAAGTCACCCGCGAAGGGCGCCTGCTCAAGCTCAACCCGGTGGGCCTGAAACTGCTCGCCGTGCTGATGCAGAAAAGCCCGCATGTTTTGCGCCGGGAAGTTCTCGAAGAAGCCCTGTGGGGCGACGACTGCCCGGACAGCGACAGCCTGCGCAGCCACGTTCATCAACTGCGCCAAGTGATCGACAAGCCTTTCGCCAAACCGCTACTGCAAACCGTGCACGGTGTGGGTTATCGCCTGGCCGAGGGTCGTGATGGAGTTTAAGCAAAGCCTTGCCCAGCGGATCATCATCGCTTTCGCCTTGATGAGTGCGTTGGTGGCGGGGGCCTTCGCCGTGGGCATCATTGCGACGGTGCACCTGGTGGAAGAGAAGTTGATCTCGGCGGGCCTGGGCGGTGACCTGCAGCGCCTGCTGTTGATGGACAGCGTCGAAGACTGGAGCCACCGGCCGGAGCCGGACCAGCTGTTTTATTTCAGCGGCGGGCGTGGCGATTTTGAACTGCCCAAGGACCTGCGCCATCTGGACCCTGGGTTTCATGAGGTGTTTCGTGAGGCGCTGTCGTACCACGCCATGGTTGAAGTGGTCGATGGTCGGCGTTATGTGTTGCTGCAAGACCAGAGCGATTTCGAAGAGCGTGAGCGCGTGCTGTTTGCGGTGGTGCTGGTGGGCTTCGTGCTCAGCCTGGCACTGGCGGCGTTCCTCGGCTGGGTGCTGGCCCGCAAGGTGATGGCGCCGGTGGTACGCCTGGCCCGCCAGGTCCGTCATCGTGACCAACTGTTGGGCCTGGCACCGCCCCTGGCGCCGGATTACGCCGCCGATGAAGTGGGCGAACTGGCGGTGGCGTTCGACGCCACCCTCGGCCGCTTGCGCCAGGCGTTGTCGCGCGAGCAGCTGTTTACCAGCGATGTGAGCCATGAGTTGCGCACGCCCTTGATGGTCCTGGCCAGTTCCTGCGAACTGCTGCGCGAAAACCCAGCCATCGATCAACGAGGTCGCAACCAGGTGGAGCGCATTGCTCGTGCCTGTGAAGAAATGCGCGAGCTCGTACAGACCTTCCTGATGCTGGCCCGCGCCAAACACGACGACGCCGCCAGTTCGCCCCAGGGCAACCTCACCCAGGTGGCCGAAGACCTGCTCGGCATCTGGCGCGAGCCCATCGAGAAAAAAGGCCTGGCGTTGATCTACCTGCCAGGCAACCCCCTGGACACCCGCTACAACACCACCTTCTTGCATGCGGTGATGGGCAACTTGCTGCGCAATGCCCTGCATTACACCGAACACGGGTTTATCCGCCTGACGCTGGAGCCCAGTGGCTTCGTGGTGGAGGACTCCGGTGTCGGCATCCCCGAAGAGAAGCGCGAAGCGATGTTCGAGCCGTTCGTGCGCGGTAGCGAGAAACGTGGCGAGGGCCTCGGCCTCGGCCTGTCGCTGGTGCAACGGATCTGCGAAAGCCAGGGCTGGAGCGTAAGCCTGAGCACCATGGAGCCCAATGGCTGCCGTTTTCATGTGGAGCTCAACCCAGTCAAAACCTGACCCTTCAGTCTGTCGTTTTGCTGATGCAGACTGCCTGCTTTTCGGCGAAGATGGCCCGGTGCTACTGAATGTTTCTGTAAAGTCTTGAAATGTATGCAGTTGGACAGGACAAGATTTTCACAACGAGTTGACCTGTTGATCACAGTTCGCTGCTTAAGGTCGTAGGCATCAGTTACTGGAGACGTAAGATGCCTTCCCCGATCAAGCTGGAATTTTCTGACAAGTACGACGATCAACACGCGCAGAAATATTTGCTCAAGCATCAGGACAATCTGGCTCGCCGGTTGTCCCACAAACGCGACGAGCAACTGGCGCGCGGCGCATTGGCCATGGCCGGTGAGCCGGGCCTGGTGTTGGACCTGCCGTGTGGCGCTGGACGCTTCTGGCCGTTACTGGCCGAAAAACCCAACCGTGTGATTATCGGAGCTGACAATTCGGCGTCGATGTTGAAGATCGCCACCGCTGCCCAGCCGGCAGAGGTGGTGAAACGGGTACGCCCTTTGCAGACGTCTGCCTTTGATATCGATTTGCCAGATAACTCCGTCGACAGTATTTTTTGCATGCGCTTGATGCACCACATTGGTGAGCCGGAGCACAGGCTGACAATACTGCGCGAGTTTCAACGTGTTACCCGCGACAGCGTGATTATTTCGCTGTGGGTGGACGGCAATTTCAAGGCCTGGAAGCGCAAGCGCAGCGAAGTGCGTCGTCGCAAAAAAGGTGAGCAGGAAGGTTACCAAAACCGGTTTGTGTTACCGGCTGCTACTGTCGAGGCAGAATTCGAGCAGGCCGGTTTCCGTGTTCAGGAATCCCTGGACTTCATACCGCTCTACGCCATGTGGCGAGTGTATGTATTGCGCAAGAGGTAACAGGATGGCAGTTGAGTGCGTAGTAGGCAGTCATGTAGCTCCCGAAGAACGATTTGATTTTTTCTGGCGTCAGCAAGGTGAATGGGTGGAAGAACCCAACCGTCGCCGGGGTGGTGAAAGTGGCGTGCAGCGGGTGATCAGCCCTAACGGTCGCTTGCTCTATTGCAAGCGCCAGACCGGCCACATTTACCGCAGTTGGCTGCACCCCTTTGGGCGTCCGACCGTGCTGCGTGAGCGTGATGCCCTCAAAGGCCTGCGTTTGCTGGATGTGCGTGTGCCGGAACTGGTGTTTTGCGAGGCGCGTCGCGACCCGGAGCACCAATGGAAAGCCCTGTTGGTGACCGCGTCCCTGGACGGTTTCGACGAGATCGAAAACTGGTACGCCGCCGGTGGCCGCCAACAGTATGGCGAGGCGGTCCACGAGCGCCTGCTGCAAGAGTTGGCCGGCACCTTGGCCCGTATGCACAAAGGCCGATGGCAACACGGTTGCCTGTATATCAAGCACATCTTCGTGCGGGTGACCGGTGAGCCTGATGCGGCGACAGTGGAAGTGGCCCTGCTGGATTTCGAGAAATGCCGCCAGCGCCTGACCGCTTATCGGGCCGCGTCCCACGATATGCTGCAATTGCGCCGCCATTCGTCGTGGAATGATACCGACTGGAAAAAACTCAGCTACTTTTACGAGACGGCGTTTGGCAGCGCTATCAAGGGTTTAACCAGATGAAGCTAGAAATAGCACGAGGTTTGTTTCTGGTCGGGGCATTGGGTGTTGCAGCCCTGGCCCTGGCGGTATGGGAACAACCTCGTACACAAGTGTTGAGTGCGGTAGACGGTGGCGGGCAATGCCTGCTGCCACGCATTGCCAAGACGAGTGTGGCGGCCAAGCCCGACCATGAATTGCTGTTATTCATGTTCGGCATGTCTCAAGCGATGAGGCCGCAAAGTTGAAACGATTGACCCCGAAAAGGGCCTTGCCATGCGAGGCCCTTTTTTTATGGTGCGCCAGGCATGATCATTCCCACGCTCTGCGTGGGAATGCCTCTTGAGACGCTCTGCGTCTCGTCCGTTAGCGCCAGTGACGCAGAGCGTCACGGGTTGCATTCCCACGCAGAGCGTGGGAACGATCAGCCACAGAAGGGTAATTTCAGATCAGGTGCAGGTGATTGTCCCAAAGCCCCGCCGGTAGTTGCAGCGGTTGTGCGACCAGGTTTTTCTGGCGGCAGTCATAGAAGCGGCAACGCCCCTGACCGGATGTCACCACAAACCCATCCGCCACAGCGCCCACCCCCGCACAGTCCGGCAAGGGCCCATCCAGGCGCAGTTCGGCGGTGTCCATGTCCCAGATAAAAAAGCGGTTGCCCCGCGGTGCCGTCAACGCCACCAGGCGCAGTTCGCTGTGCACCGCCACGCTGGCGGTGTAATGCCCCATCGCCTGCAACTGTTCATCCGCCACCGGGAACGCCACGAACGGCTGCCCCGGGCGCTTGATCGCGAGCAACTCGGAACGCTCCTGGGACGGGCCCATGAACTGCTGCCCGGTGAGGATGGTGCCATCGCTGGCGATACCCATGTGCCGCACGCTGTTCATCTGCTGGGCCAGGGTTTCCTTGCTGATCAGGCTGCCATCGCGCCGCATCAGCACCAGGCTTGGCTCCATGGCGTTGAGGTTCATCTCTACCCGGCTTTCGGCTTCGGTGCGAATGCCACCGTTGGCCACGATCAGCGTCTCGCCGTCGGGCATCCACGCGACTTGATGCGGGCCGATGCCGTGGGTGGATATCTCGCCGCTGTGCACCAGCCGCTCACCTTCGAACTTATACACCCCCAACAGGCCCCGACCGGGGTCGGAGGTGTCGTTCTCGGTGGCGTACAGCCAGTCACCGCTCTTGTGGATCACCGCATGGCCATAGAAATGGCGGTTGGCGTTCGAGGTGATGGTTTGCAGCAGCCTGCCGTCGCGCAGGTCGATCAGGTAGCTCTCGGTGCCTGGGCGACGGGCGACGAACAGTGCAATCGGCAAGGTCGGGTGGTTGATGATGTCATGGCAGCGCTGGCCGACCTGGGTGGCAAATACCGGCTTGCCGTCCAGGCGATAGCCGACAGCGTAGTGCTTGCCGTCGGCATCATCGCGCGCCGACAGCAGCAGCGGGCCTTTGTCTTTGTGCTTGAACAGCGTCCAGCCACCCAAGGTGATAGCGCTGAGCAGCACGCTGCCCACCGCCAAAGCCTGTCGCCTGAGCATCATCAGTCACCGTCGTTGGCGTTAAAGCCCAGTTGTACGCCCAGCGCCTTGGCCAGTTCGCCTTCATGCAGGCGGTGGACCACGTTGAGGCTGTCGTAAATGTCGTTGAGTTGCTGGCGCCCGGCGTCGTCATTCAACAGTTCGTTGAGGGTGCGCTGGTTGCTGGCGAACAGTTTCAGGGACGCTGCGTAGGCGGCGTCGATTTTCTCGGCCAGTGGCTTCTGGTCCGCCGGCAGCAGGCCACGCAGGCCTTTGTTATCGACGCCCACCCACACGATCTGAGCCGCGGCGAGGCTGGCTTCCAGGCTTTGCAGGGACGACTGGCTGCGCCAGGCATCGGCCTGGAACGGTTGCGGGATGCCCTTGGTCTGGCGGCCCATCGGGGTGCCGAGTTTTTTCTTCAGGGTGTCCAGGGCGGTCACTTGCACGCGCAGCAGGTCGGCGATGGCTTCGTGGGAATCAGCGTAGCGCTGGTTCGGAAACTTGGTCATCTGCGCGAGCATGCCGTCGGTGCTGTTCCAACTGGCCAGGATCTCTTCGGCCAGGACTTTCTGGCGTTCACCGATCGCCATCAGCAGCGGGCAATAGCGCGCTTTCTGGGCGTCGTCGGCGACGTCAGGCTTGGCGTCGTAAAGGATGTATTCGTACGCCGACAGGCCCTGTACCACCACGCTGGATTTCGCCAGGGCCGCGGCGTCGATCTGCGGCTGGGCGCTGACCAGTTGTTCGACCTGACGGCCGACCAGGTTCTTCTTGTCTGGCCAGAACTGCACCTGCCACGCCCGGTTGCCTTCGGCCAGCGGGCCGATCAGCAGCGGTTGCAGCTCGGCCCAGGCTTTTTGCGCGTGCAGGAAGTCGGCGCGGGCGGTGTCCAGGCTTTCCTTGCCTTGGCAGTAAGCCAGGGCGCTGACGGCCAACTGACGGTCGGCCTCAACCCAGCGGCTGTAGGTTGGCAGGATCACTTGCTTGGCGATGGCCGCCGAGGTCACGGCTTGCGGGTCTTGGGGCGAGCAGGCGCCCAAGGCCAGGGCGGCGAGGCTGGTGAACAACAACTTGGGACGAAACATGTCGAGCTCCCTTCTGTAAGTGGGGCAAAGCTTATAAAGAATTCAGGAACGCCAGCAACGCGGCACGCTGCTCGGCATTGAACGACAACACATGTTGCTGCGCCGCTTGGGCTTCACCGCCATGCCACAGCACGGCTTCAAGCAGGTTGCGGGCGCGGCCGTCATGCAGGAACTGGGTGTGGCCACTCACGGTTTGCGTCAGGCCGATGCCCCACAGCGGCGGAGTGCGCCAGTCGCGGCCGGTGGCTTTGAATTCGCTACGGTTGTCGGCCAGGCCTTCGCCCATATCGTGCAGCAGCAGGTCGCTGTAAGGGCGGATCAACTGGTTGGCCAGTTCAGGTTCGGCGGCGTTGGCGGCCGTGGTGAACGTAGGTTTGTGACAGCCCTGGCAACCGGCCTGGTAGAACAGGTTCTTGCCGGCCAGCACTTGCGGCGTATCAACGTCCCGACGTGCGGGCACTGCGAGGTTGCGGGTGTAGAACAGCACCAGGCGCAGGATGTTATCGCTGACTTCCGGCTCACCCTCGGGGCCATTGCCGTTGGGCGCCTGTTTGCAGGCCACTTGGGCGTCGGTGCAGTCATCGAAGGGTCTCAGGGACGTGGTGAGGCCCATATCACCCGAAAACGCGTGAACGTTTTGTTGATTGAGGTTGGGCTGCCCGGCTTTCCAGCCAAAACGCCCGAGGACAGTTTTGTTCTGGGCGTCATCCCAGACCCAATTGACGCGGCCCACGATGGCCTCTTTGTCGGCGGTCTTGGGGTTAGTGTTGCGCAGGATATCGGCATCGCTGATCGCTTCGAGCAGGCCCAGGCCGATCATCGGCGGGGCGATACGCGCCGAGAAGCGTGTGTCGGGGTGCATCGGGCCGTAGCCGAGTTGGGTGATCTGCAGGTCGGGCTTGCGCAATTCAACCACCGTACCGTCCTTGAACCTGACGTTGACCGGTGTGTAGTCAACCCGCACCTTGCCTTCCGGCGCAACGCCTGGCACCGCCATGTCCTGGAGTTGCCCGCCGTAGACCGGCTCGGGCACCACGCCGATCTGTTCGATGAGCTTAGCGTAAGGCTGAGCATCCGGGATGGACAGGCGCACCAGCATCGACACGGCATTGGGCGCGTCAGGCAGCGGCGGGTGGCCACGGCCATCCTTGATATGGCAGTTCTGGCAGGCGTTGGTATTGAACAGCGGGCCTAGGCCATCGCGCGCCGTGGTGGTGGACGGCGCAATCACCCAAGGGTTGCGAAAGAAGCTGTTGCCGACGCTGAAGTCCAGGCGCCGCGTGGGCGCCAGGTTGGCCGAGGGCAGGGAAAAGGCGTTCTGGTCGCGCTTGTTTACCGTCGCCGCGCCACCGGCCCGCGATTCACCCGGCTCTGCTTTTGTGAAGCGAGGGGCGTCATCGCACGCAGTCAGGCTTAAAGCCATCAACGCTGCTGGCAGGTATAAAAGCGCACGGAACATCAAGATTCCTGGACGAGGGCAGAAAATTAAGGCGCAAAGTCTAACAGGGCAGGGCAGATTGAATAAGAGCAATTATCGTTTGGTGGCATCCCGATTCTTTCCCGTTAGAATGACCGCACATTTTTTTATGGAGGTGGCCAATGCAGGCTCTCGACGCTTTGCTCAACCGTGTTTCCGTGCCCCGTTTGCTCGACCCGGCACCGACCCAGGAGCAGCGCGACCTGCTGTTCGCCGCCGCCATGCGCGCGCCCGATCACGGCCAACTGCGCCCGTGGCGTTTCCTTACCGTGGAAGGTGCAGCCCGTGAACAGATGGGCACCCTGTTGGCCGAAGCCGCCCGCCTGCAGGATGCCGACGCACCGCAAGCCGCCATCGACAAGGCCCAGAACGGCCCGCTGCGTGCGCCGCTGGTGGTGGTGGTGATTGCACGTTTGCAAGAGCATTTCAAAGTGCCCAAGTCCGAGCAATTGCTGGCCGCCGCCTGTGCGGCCCACGGCATTCTGCTGGCGGCGTATGCCCAGGGTATTGGCGCGGTGTGGCGTACTGGCGAATTGTCCTACTCGGCCCATGTCGCCAAAGGCCTGGGGCTGGCGGCGAATGAAGAAGTGATTGGCTTTCTCTACCTGGGCACACCGCAGAACCCGCCACGCACGGCGCCGAAGGAAGACCTGACGCCGTTCGTCCAGGCCTGGCCCGGCCTGTAATTCACCACCATCCTGCTCTATATGTAGGAGCGAGCTTGCTCGCGAAAAACTCACAGGCGCCGCGTTTATTCAGGAAGCACGCGTTATCGTTGACGTTTTTCGCGAGCAAGCTCGCTCCTACAGGAGGCAATGTTTTCAGAACCGAATCAGACCCTGAACTGATCCATCAACTTCATCTGCTGGCTGGCCAGCGCATTGAGCTGGCTGCTGATCGCCGCCGACTCGGTGGCCTGACCCGTGAGGGTTTCAGTCACGGTGCGAATCGCCGAGACGTTGCGGTTGACCTCTTCGGCCACCGCGCTCTGCTGTTCGGCAGCGCTGGCGATTTGCAGGTTCATGTCGCTGATCACCGTGACCGCGTCGCTGATCTTGCCCAGGGCTTGCACGGCTTGATGGATCTGCCCGGCATTGCTCTGCGCCTGGTGCTGGCTGGAGTGCATGGTCGCCACTACGCCACGGGTGCCGCTCTGGATACGCTCGATCACCAGGCGGATTTCCTCGACTGAGTCCTGGGTGCGCTTGGCCAGGTTGCGCACTTCGTCGGCCACCACCGCAAAACCACGCCCGCTTTCGCCGGCGCGTGCCGCTTCAATCGCGGCGTTCAATGCCAGCAGGTTGGTCTGTTCGGCAATGCTGCGGATCACCTCCAACACTGAACCGATTTGCTCGCTGTTGACCGCCAGGGCTTCGACTTCGCCCACGGCTTTGCTGACTTCGTCGGCCAGAGTGGTGATATCGCGGGTGCTCTGCTCGATGATCGACATGCCTTCGCGTGCCGACTGGTCGGCGCCGCGTGCCGCGCTGGCGGCATTGGAGGCGCTGTTGGCCACGTCGTGGGCGGTGGCGCTCATTTCGTTCGACGCGGTGGCGACCTGGTCGATTTCACGGAACTGCACCTGCATGCCTTCGCTGGTCTGGCGCGCAATGGCGGACGATTGATCGGCCGTCCCACGGGCTTCGGTGATGCTTTGCTTGATCTGCGCAATGGTCGGCTGCAGCTTGTCGAGGAAACGATTGAACCAGTTCACCAGCTCGCCCAATTCGTCCTTCTTGGCGTAGGCCAGGCGCTGGGTGAGGTCGCCGTCACCGCTGGCGATGTCCTTGAGCATGGCGGCCACGCTATTGATAGGGCGGGTCACGCCAGTAGCGGTCAGCCAGATCAGCAGCAAGCCCAGCAGGCCGGCGGCGGCGGCCACCAGCAGGGCTTTGAGCGTGCCCGTTGCCTGGGCCTCGTCGAGTACGGCTTGGAGTTTTTCGTTGTCGGCCAGCATCACCGCTTTGGGCAGCTTGATCACCACACCCCAGGATTTGGCACCGGCAATCGGCTTGAGCGGATATACGGCACGAATGGTGTCGTCCTGCTCACGGATAACAGGACGGTCATTGGCCAGCAGTTGCACGATCTCCTTGCCTTCGGCGCCGATGCTGTCGATCAGGTTCTTGCCGACTTTGGCCGGCTCACCACTGTAGGCGGCGATCAGGCCGGTGCTGGACAGAATCTCCAGGTGGGCGGCACCGTTGAACAGGTCTTTTTGTGCCGCATCGGTGGTCGCTTGCAGGGCGGTCAGGGCAATGTCCACACCGACGACGCCGATGACTTTGCCGTCGACGATCAGCGGAAGAGAAATGGTGGTCATCAGTACCGGTTTGCCGGCCACTGTGTCTTCGTACGGGTCCAGCAGGCAAGTGCTGCGCGTGTCCCGTGGGCAGGTGTACCAGATGTTGTAGGGCGTACCGCTAAGGTTGAGGGTGGTCTTGGTCAGGTCATCTTCGACCATGATGGTGTTCTGGCCTTCGCCGCCAGCCCGGCTCCAGTAGCTGGAAAACCGACCTTTTTCATTGGAAACGCGCGCCTTGTCGTCGATGAATTCGCTGTCCTTGCCATCCAGCCCGTTGGGTTCGAACGACAACCAGATGCCTAGCACCTTGGTGTTGCGCTCGAACGCGGTTTTGACGCTGCGGTTGAGTTCTTCACGCAGGGCACCGGCTTCCAGGGAACGCTGGGTGCCCAACTGACGCAGGTCTTTGATCTGGTCGGCAAGGGCGGTGATTACCAGCAGGTTTTCGCCGAAGGTCTGCTGTAAGTGGCCGGCCTGTTCGGCCGCTTTGGATTGCAGCAACTGCTCCACGCTGGCGGTGAGCATTCGTGAGCTTGAATCACTGACCAACCGATCGTTCTGGTTGGTGTTGTAGATATTGATGCCGACCACCAGTGCAATCACACCCAGCAGACACAGGCCGGACAGCAACACGATTTTCAAGCGGATGGAGAGGGTGTCGAACATAGGTTCACTCACGAATGGACTTGTTGGAATGCACGCAAACGCGCCAAGTCCCTTCGGCGTCATGCCTGAAACATCGGCGTCACAAATCAATTCATGAGGAAGAGGCGATGAGCGGTAGGAAAACGCCTACAGGCCGCCTTAGACGGGACGTGCCAGCTGTTCGGGGCGGGACCAGATCCACAGGTTGCCCAGGCTCATCCCGGCAATCGCCAGGTACACCGGCCAGCCGTGATCGAGCATCACCAGCATCAACACGGCGCACAGCAACATGCTCACGGTGGCGCTGACCTTGGCGCGACGGGCGATGATCTTGCCATTGCGCCAGTTGGACAGGATCGGCCCGAACAGGCGGTGGTTTTCCAGCCAGGCGCTGAGGCGCGGCGAGCTTTTGGTGGCGGCCCAGGCGGCGAGCAGGATGAATTCGGTGGTGGGCAACCCCGGTATCACAATCGCCACCAAGCCGATGCCCAGGCTCACGTAGGCCAGCAGGCCGAAGAGGATTTGGGCGATTTTGGAGGAGGATTGGGGTTTGCCGGTCATGCTGCAGTTTTCTGGTGGGAGGGTTTACACATTGTCAGCGATGAAACGCACTCAAATGTGGGAGCTGGCTTGCCTGCGATAGCGGTGCATCAGGTTAAACATCTGGAGCTGACCCCCCGCCATCGCAGGCAAGCCAGCTCCCACATTGAACCGCCGTCTACCGGAACACTTACGCCAGTTCTGGGGCGCTAGCGTACGCCTGTTCCAGCAACACGGTGAAGCGCACAAACGCATCAATCGCGCCTTTTTCCACGGCAGCTTCTTCTTCGGCACTGAATGTCAGGCCGTCGAGGGTGCGGGTGAAACTCTTCCAGCCCTCGGCGCGACCGCCGGCCGGCTCGCCCAGGTGGCGCGCACCGAAGGTTTCACTCAGGCCCAGGCCCACGGCGCGCTTGATCAGGAATGCAGCGCCCAGCTTGGAGCCTTCGGAGACGAACAGCCAGCCCAAAGCTTCAGCTTTGCTGGGGTTGTTCACCGCGCCGGCAACCGGGGCCGGGATTTCGGTGTCCAAGTCTGCCAGGTCGAGCTTGGCCGCTTCGGCGCGGCAGCGGGCGGCCAGGTCAGGGATGATCTGGTTCAGCTCGGCATCGTTGTACAGGGCTACCAGTTCCGATTGGAACAGGTATTGGGCCACGACGAAGCGGGCGAAGTTGGCCTGGGTTTCGAACGGCGCGTGAGCCTTCACCAATGCGTCGAGCTTGGTGTGCGGCTCGTTGGTGATTTGGTTCAGGCGTTGGGAGCGCAGGCTTGGGCGTTCTGCGGTGGAAGAAGCGGTCATGAAAAAAGTCCTTGAGAAGAGAAGCGCCTGGGTGCCCTTAAAGAGAGCTGTTATCAACTAGACGAACAAGAAGACGCGGCACAGTAAAAAATCCTCACCTCGCCGCAGATGCATGGGCGGCGAGGTGGGGCGCATGGGTCAGATGTCCCAGATCACGTTGATCGCGAAGTTGCGACCGGGCTGGGTCAGGCGGTCGAGGTTGGCCGGGCCGGTGACACCGGCTTCGCCGACGCTGTCGTAGCTGCGCACGTCATCCCAGTTCCAGTACTTCTTGTCGGTGAGGTTGTAGAGGCCACCGTTGACGGTCACGTCTTTGCTCACCTTGTAGTAAGCGGTCAGGTCGAGGATGCCGAAGCCCGGGGTCTTGAACGGGCCGTCGGTGCCGCCGTCGGGCGCGTGGAAGGTCGTGCTGTCGACGCGGTTCTGTTTTTTCACCAAGGTCCAGCTCAGCAGGCCACCGTAAGTGTCCTGGTCGTAGCCCAGGCCAAACACGCCCTTGAGCGGGTTGACGCTGTTCAACGGCTCGCCATTGTCGTCATTGCGACCGTGGGTGTAGGCAACCGAGCCCTGGGTATACAGGCCCTTCGGCGCGCCGAAGGTATCCAGGTTCAGGCGGCCCTTGGCTTCCACGCCCTTGATGGTGGCGCGCTTGATGTTGACCGCCTGGAACTGTTCCACGGTGCCGCCGACCACGGCGTTGTCTTCGTCGATAAAGTCACGGTACTTGTTGTAGTACACCGCAATATCGAAGGAGCCTTCGTCGAATTTGCCGCGAATCCCGGTTTCGATGCCTTTGCTGGTTTCCGGCTTGAGGTCGGGGTTGGGTTCGACGGTGTAGCCCAGGTTCAGGTTTTCGAAGCGACCGTACAGGGCCTTGGCGGACGGCGTGCGGAAGCCCTCGGCGTACTGGCCGAACCAGGTGTAGTTGTCGGTCAGGGCATAGGTGAGGCCGAACTTGGGTGTTACGCGGTTCCAGGTCTTGTCTTTGCCATCGACGGCATAGGCACCGGTCGGGTTGACGGTGTTGAGGAACTCCTGGGTCAGCTTGGGCTTGAGCCGGGTGTAGTCATAACGCACGGCGGGCAGGAAGGTCCATTTGTCCCAAGTGATCTGGTCCTG
Source organism: Pseudomonas sp. AL10 (assembly GCF_029960685.1). Taxonomy (NCBI): domain Bacteria; kingdom Pseudomonadati; phylum Pseudomonadota; class Gammaproteobacteria; order Pseudomonadales; family Pseudomonadaceae; genus Pseudomonas; species Pseudomonas sp. AL10. The sequence continues at coordinate 9,956 of NZ_JASBQZ010000057.1, read as the reverse complement.
GGCGAACAGCGAGTAGGTGTTGATGGTCGGGTCGGGGAAGTCGCTGGCCTTCTTCACGCTGTCGCCGGCTGATGGGCTTGGCCCGCCAATGGCGGTGCAGCCGGCGCCAATGGCCAGGCACGAGGCCGAGCCTTCGCGTGAGCCGGTGACTTTCTGCTGCTTGAGGGTGGTGCCGTAGGTCACCTGGTGCTCGGTTTCACCCAGGCTGAAAGCCTTGTCTAACTGAGCGTCGAAGACCCACTGTTTTTCTTCGTAAAGCGTGTCGCGGGTGCGCAGTACGCGACGGCCGGCCTGGTAGATTTCCGCCGTGGTCTGGTCGGTCTTGGCGATCTGGTAGTTGAGGCTGGTCTTGATGCGGTCGGCAATCGGCGACTCCAGGGCGAAGGTGTTTTCCAGGCCGAAGCGCTCGCGGGTAATGGTGTCGTTACCGCGACGGTCGCGGTACAGGTTCATGCCCCGGCCACCGATGAACGGGCCGCCCACTGCGTTTTTCAGATTGACGTCGCGGTCATCCTTGAACTTCTCGTAGGTCAGGCCCAAACGGTTGTCATCGCCATAGTTCCAGCCCAGCTTGGCCAGCACGTTGGTGGTGCGTGCATCTTCCGGGTTGGCGCCGGTGCGGGCCAGGCCGGTGGCGTTATTGCCATCGTAGGACTCGGTTTCATGGCCATTGCGCTGGCTCAGGTGCAGCAAACCGTCGAAGTCCTGCACACGCCCGGCGAAGGTGCCGGAGGTCAGCCAGCTCTCGTCGGCGGAGCTGTAGCCGGTCTTCAGGCGGGCGCCGACGTCCTGGCCTGGCTTGATGATGTCGTCCGGGTCGAGGGTGAAATAACTCACCGCGCCGCCGATGGCGCTGCTGCCATACAGGGCCGAGGCCGGGCCGCGCAGGATCTCCACGCGCTTGACGATTTCGGGGTCGACGTAATTGCGGCGGGTCTTGGCGTAGGGGCCGTTGAAGAAATTGTCGGGCACTTCGACGCCATCCACCTGAGTGAGCACGCGGTCGCCATCGATGCCTCGAATGTTGTAGCCCGCGTTACCCGAGCGGCTACCAGCGCCGCCGACGGAGACGCCGGGTTCGTAGCGCACCAGTTCACGGATGTTGTTGACGTTCTGGCGGTCCAGTTCCTGGCGGTCGTGCACGCTGACGGTGCTCGGTACGCTGTTCACATCCTGTTCGTTACGGGTGGCGCTGATGGTCACCTGTTGCAGGGCGAGGGCGCTGCCGGCGCTACGTTTTTCCAGCACGATGTTGTTGGTGCCCAGTTTGCGATAGCTCAGGTTGGTCCCCACCAACAGCCGCTCCAGGGCTTTTTCCGCTGGTAGCGGGCCACGCACGCCCGGGGACGAAACGCCCTGGCCCAGTTCGGCCGGCAGGCCGACTTGCCAGCCGGTCACTGCGGTGAAGGCGTTAAGCGCCGACACCAGTGGCTGCTGTTCAATGCTGAAGGTGTAATTGGCGTGGCTGCGAGCGGCAGGTTCGGCGGCGCTGGCGCTCATGACGGGCACGCCAGCCAGCAGGATCGCGGCGGTCAGCAAGGACAAAACGGGCGAAGCAGACCGGCGGTTGAAACGAGAGGACATCGAGAGCGCTCCGGGAGACGAATCTTATAGTTGCGAACCGAACCAAATAGGAATCAGTTGCATTGGCTATAACGAGACGTATCGCCGGTTAACATCGAGTAAAAATAATTCTCATTTAGTTCAGGATCACCAGCGCCGGGTACTCCGACAGCTTGGCCGAGGTGATGTGAGCCAGGGAGCGCACCACGTCCAGGGGTTGGTCCAGGCGGTAGTTGCCGGTGACGGCGACGCTGGCCAACTGCTCGTTGTTGTTGACGATCCAGCCGGGGTAATAGCGGCGCAGCTCAGCCAGCACTTCGCTCAGCGGGCAGTTTTCGAACACCAGACGGCCCTGGACCCAGGCCAGGTCTTTGCTGGCATCGAGCTTGGCCGGTTGGCCGAAACCCTTGGGGCCGATGCGGATGCTTTCACCGGCGCTCAGGCGCACACGGGCATCGTCGAAAGTATTGCTCAGGTCGACATCGCCGCGCTGCACTTGAACCTGGGCTTCGCCATTGAGGTAGCGCACGGCAAAGGCGGTATCACGCACGCTGGCGCGCACCGGGCCGGCGTCGATCTCCAGGGGCAGGCCACGGGAGGGCGCTATTTCGAAGAACGCTTCGCCCTGGTACAGGCGGGCAATGCGCTGGTGGTCCTTGATGGTGCTGGAAAATGCCGAGTTGGTGTTCAGCAGCACCTTGGAGCCATCATCCAGCTGCAGGCGCTGGCGCTCGCCCACCACCGTCAGATGGTCGGCCTGCAAACGCACCGGCAGGTTGCTGAAACTGAACAGGCCGATCAGCAGCACGGCGGCGGTGGCCAAGGGTTTCCAGTGCGGTTTGATCCGGCGCCAGCCGCTGGGCTTGCGCGGTGCGGCGAGGGCCACGGCGGCGCTGTGCACCGGTGCGTCACCCCAGGCGGCCTGGGCCTTGCTGAAAGCGTGGACATGCGCCGGGTCCTGGGCCAGCCAGGCGTCGAACGCGGCCTGCTGCCCAGGTTGCGGGCACTGCAAGGCGATCAGCCAATCGAGGGCTTGGTCCATGGCCGCGTCTTGCAACACCTCATGAGCCAACGCATGGGGGCGCAGTTTATTCGGGTCCGTCACGGTGTTCCTCGGGTCTTCGCCACGTTCTATTCATTTTTCCTACAGCTTGGATCGACACCTCTGTCGGGTGAAGCTTAAGGCTGATCCAGCCGTTCGGCCACACCCACACAGATAGCCATGATCAATTTGAGTTCCTTTTGCACTGTGCTCAAGGACACACCCAACTGATCGGCAATCTCCTGATAGCTGCAACCGTGCAAGCGGCTGAGGATGAAAATCCGCTGCTGGCGGGCGCTCAACTGGCCGAGGCTGACACTCAAGTGCTCCAGCAGTTGCTCGGCCTGGGTGGCTTCCTCCGGCGTGCTAGCGGGCGCTGCGACACTTTGCAGGACATCCAGCGGGACATCCTCCTGCAGGGTGCGCGCCTGAATTCTGCGCGAGCGCAAGTGATCCAGCGCCAGGTTGCGGGCTGTCTTGTAGACAAAAGGTTCAAGGTGGTCGATTGGCCGCTCGCTCAGGGCCCGAGTCACGCGCAGGTAGGTTTCCTGCAACAGGTCCTCGGCAGTGCTGTGGTTGTGCACCATGCGTTGCAGGGTTCGTAGCAGGATCACCCGTTGGGTGAGGAAGACGTGGTTGAAGCGAGATTGGCTCACAGTGATACCAGACCGATTTGCAGTGAATGATAATGCTTATCATCAACTGAAATGGCAAGTGGCACTTTGAGATGCCTTGGAGATTGTGCCGCTCGTTCCCATGCTCTGCGTGGGAACACATCCTGTGACGCTCCGCGTCACAACTTTAAGAGCAGGACGCGGAGCGTCCAGGGTGGCATTCCCACGCAGAGCGTGGGAACGATCTGGTCGATCTTGTGGAGTTACTCGGCGTTACACAACGCCAGGCAGTTATCCAGCATACGGTTGGAGAAGCCCCACTCGTTGTCATACCACGCTAATACTTTGAGCAATTTGCCACTGACCTTGGTGTGATTGGCGTCGAAGATCGACGACAGCGGGTTATGGTTGAAGTCACTGGAAACCAGCGGCAGGGTGTTGTAGCCGAGGATCTTCGAATGCTGGCTGGCGTGTTTGAGCAGGGCGTTGACCTCATCGGCCGTGGCTTCTTTCTTCAGCTGCACGGTGAGGTCCACCAGCGACACGTTGATCACCGGTACACGCACCGCCATGCCGGTCAGCTTGCCTGCCAGTTCCGGCAGCACCAGGCCCACCGCTTCAGCGGCGCCGGTCTTGCTCGGGATCATGTTCTGGGTGGCCGAACGCGCGCGGTACGGGTCGGTGTGGTAGACGTCGGTGAGGTTCTGGTCGTTGGTGTAGGCGTGAATGGTGGTCATCAGGCCGCTTTCGATACCCAGCTCGCGGTGCAGCACCTGGGCCACCGGCGCCAGGCAGTTGGTGGTGCACGATGCGTTGGAAATGATCTGGTGGGATTGACGCAAAATGTCATGGTTTACGCCGTAAACCACAGTGGCGTCAGCGCCTTTGGCCGGGGCCGAAATGATCACCTTGCGCGCGCCAGCGCTAATATGCGCGGCAGCCTTGTCACGGTCGGTGAACAGACCGGTGCATTCGAATACCACGTCGATCTTGTGTGCAGCCCACGGCAGGTCGGCGGGGTTGCGAATGGCACTGACGGCAATCCGGTCACCATTGACGGTCAGGCTTTCCTGATCGTGGGCAACCTCTGCATCGAAAGTGCCGTGTACGGTGTCGTACTTGAGCAGGTGGGCATTGATCGAGCTGTCGCCCAGATCATTGATGGCGACGATCTGCAAATCCTGGCGATAGCCTTGGGTATACAGTGCGCGCAGGACATTACGGCCGATACGGCCAAAACCATTGATTGCGATTCGAAGAGTCATCGGAAAGTGCCTGTCGTCGATTTGTTGTAAGAATTACAAGATTATTCGCATAAAAATAGAAAACAAGCCTTTTTAGTGGCAATATTTTGTTCAATCTACAACGAGTGACCTGAATCAACTGGTCCGATGATCCAAACGACCCCCTGCCATCCCATGAGCCGTGGGCGTTTGATCAGCATAGACTCTCAGGTCGCCACATCCGTTAGCCTGGAGTTCTATACATGCATCCCCGCGTTCTTGAGGTCACCGAACGGCTTATCGCCCGCAGCCGCGCCACCCGCGAGGCTTACCTTGCGCTCATTCGCGGCGCAGCCAGCGACGGTCCGATGCGCGGCAAGCTGCAATGCGCCAACTTCGCCCACGGCGTGGCCGGTTGCGGCACCGAAGACAAAAACAGCCTGCGCATGATGAATGCCGCCAACGTGGCAATTGTTTCTTCTTATAACGACATGCTCTCGGCGCATCAGCCCTACGAGCATTTCCCCGAACAAATCAAAAAGGCCCTGCGCGAAGTCGGCTCGGTCGGCCAGTTCGCCGGCGGCACCCCCGCCATGTGCGACGGCGTCACCCAGGGCGAGCCGGGCATGGAGCTGAGCCTGCTCAGCCGTGAAGTCATCGCCATGTCTACGGCGGTAGCGCTGTCCCACAACATGTTCGACGCCGCGCTGATGCTGGGCATCTGCGACAAGATCGTCCCTGGCCTGATGATGGGCGCATTGCGCTACGGCCACCTGCCGATGATTTTCGTGCCTGGCGGGCCGATGCCGTCGGGCATCTCCAACAAGCAGAAGGCTGATGTGCGCCAGCGCTACGCCGAAGGCAAGGCCAGCCGCGAAGAGCTGCTGGAATCGGAGATGAAGTCCTACCACAGCCCCGGCACCTGCACTTTCTACGGCACTGCCAACACCAACCAGTTGCTGATGGAAGTCATGGGCCTGCACTTGCCCGGCGCTTCTTTCGTCAACCCGTACACGCCGCTGCGGGATGCGTTGACCCGCGAAGCCGCCCACCAGGTCACGCGTTTGACCAAGGCCAATGGCAACTTCACGCCGATTGGCGAGATTGTCGACGAGAAGTCCATCGTCAACTCCATCGTTGCGCTCAACGCCACCGGCGGCTCCACCAACCACACCCTGCACATGCCGGCCATCGCCATGTCGGCAGGCATCATCCTGACCTGGCAGGACATGGCCGACCTCTCCGAGGTAGTCCCAACCCTGTCCCACGTGTATCCAAACGGCAAGGCTGACATCAACCACTTCCAGGCGGCGGGCGGTATGTCGTTCCTGATCCGCGAACTGCTGGAAGCCGGCCTGCTCCACGAAGACGTCAACACCGTGGCCGGCAAGGGCCTGAGCCGCTATATCCAGGAACCTTTCCTGGTGGATGGCGAACTGGTCTGGCGCGACGGCCCGATCGAAAGCCTCGACGAAACCATCCTGCGCCCGGTGGCCCGTGCGTTCTCGCCGGAAGGCGGCTTGCGCGTGATGGAAGGCAACCTCGGCCGTGGCGTGATGAAGGTTTCGGCGGTAGCCCCGGAGCATCAGGTTGTCGAAGCGCCGGCGGTGGTGTTCCAGGACCAGCAGGACCTGGCCGATGCCTTCAAGGCCGGCTTGTTGGAAAAAGACTTCGTCGCGGTGATGCGCTTCCAGGGGCCGCGCTCCAACGGCATGCCGGAACTGCACAAGATGACACCGTTCCTGGGCGTGTTGCAGGACCGTGGTTTCAAAGTGGCGCTGGTGACAGATGGGCGAATGTCCGGCGCGTCGGGTAAGATCCCTGCCGCGATCCACGTCAATCCCGAAGCCCAGAGCGGCGGGCCGCTGGCGCGGGTCCAGGATGGCGATATCATCCGTGTGGATGGCGTTACCGGCACCCTGGAGCTTAAGGTGGACGCCGAAGTATTTGCAGCGCGCACGCCTGCCACGGGCCTGTTGGGCAATAACGTGGGGGCCGGTCGCGAGCTGTTTGCATTCATGCGCTTGGCCGCAAGCTCCGCAGAGCAGGGCGCCAGCGCCTTTACCTCTGCCTTGGAGACGCTTAAGTGAAGCTTGCGCTGGTCGGTGACATCGGGGGTACTAACGCCCGTTTTGCGTTATGGCGGGATCAGGAACTGCATTCGATCCGCGTGCATGCCACGGCGGATCACGGCAGCCCTGAAGAGGCGATCAAGCTCTACCTCAAAGAAGAAGGCCTGCAAATCGGCGACATCGGTGCGGTGTGCCTGTCGGTGGCCGGGCCGGTGAGCGGCGATGAATTCAAGTTCACCAACAACCACTGGCGCCTGAGCAAAACCGCGTTTTGTCAGGCCCTGCAGGTGGATGAGCTGTTGCTGGTCAACGATTTCTCGGCCATGGCCTTGGGCATGACCCGGCTCAAGCCCGACGAATTTCGCGTGGTCTGCGAAGGCACGCCAGAGCCCTTGCGCCCGGCCGTGGTGATCGGCCCGGGCACCGGTCTTGGCGTCGGCACCTTGCTGGACCTCGGCGCAGGCCGCTGGGTAGCATTGCCGGGGGAGGGTGGGCATGTCGACCTGCCCCTGAGCAGCCCACGGGAAACCCAGCTGTGGCAACACATCTACAGCGAGATCGGGCATGTCAGCGCCGAAACCGCGTTAAGCGGTGGCGGCTTGCCGCGGCTGTACCGGGCTATTTGTACGGTGGATGGGCATGAGCCTGTGCTGGACACCCCCGAAGCCATCACGGCGGCGGGCCTGGCCGGCGATCCGGTGGCCATGGAAGTATTGGACCAGTTCAGCATCTGGCTGGGCCGGGTGGCGGGCAATAACGTCTTGACCACCGGTGGGCGGGGTGGCGTGTATATCGTGGGCGGGGTGATACCGAGGTTTGCCGACTTCTTTATCACTAGTGGTTTCGCTAAAAGCTTTGCGGATAAAGGCTGCATGAGCGACTACTTCAAGGGTATTCCAGTGTGGCTGGTGACGGCGCCGTATTCCGGGCTGACTGGGGCGGGTGTGGCGCTTGAGCAAGCTTTTGCATAGGTCATAATGGCGCCATCGCAGGCAAGCCAGCTCCCACAGTCTGGAATGCATTCCAAGTGTGGGAGCTGGCTTGCCTGCGATGACGGCCTAAAGGGCACCCGATGATTTAAGCCAGGCCATAACAACAAGGAGGCCCCCGTGAGCGTAATCAGTAAATCCATTCTCCTCGTCGACGACGACCAGGAAATCCGCGAATTGCTGCAAACCTACCTCAGTCGCGCCGGCTTCCAGGTCCGTGGCGTGTCCGATGGCGCGGGGTTCCGTCAGGCGATGAACGAGGCGCCGTGCGACCTGGTCATCCTCGATGTGATGTTGCCGGACGAAGACGGCTTCAGCCTGTGCCGCTGGATCCGCCAGCACCCGCGCCAGGCGCAGGTGCCGATCATCATGCTCACCGCCAGTTCCGACGAAGCCGACCGCGTGATCGGCCTGGAGCTGGGCGCCGATGACTATATCGGCAAGCCGTTCAGCCCCCGCGAGTTGCAGGCGCGCATCAAGGCACTGCTGCGCCGCTGCCAATTCGGCCAGGAGCGCAGCAGTGGCGGCGATGTGTGGGTGTTCGATGAATGGCGCCTGGATATGATCAGCCACCGTTTGTTTCATGTGGATGGTGAAGAGGTAATTCTCTCCGGTGCCGATTTCGCCTTGCTCAAGTTGTTTCTCGACCACCCGCAGCAGATCCTCGACCGCGACACCATCGGCAACGCCACCCGTGGCCGCGACCTGATGCCCTTGGACCGTATCGTCGACATGGCCGTCAGCCGCTTGCGCCAGCGCCTGCGCGACACCGAGAAACCACCGCGGCTGATCCGCACCGTGCGCGGCAGCGGCTATCAACTGGCAGCCAGCGTGGTTGCCGGCAATGCCCACTGAACCGCTGAACGAACGCCGTCGCCGCTTCCCGGTACCCCGCTCGCTGCTGGGGCGCATGTTACTCCTGACCTTGCTGGCGGTGCTGTTCGCCCAAGCGCTGTCCAGCGTGATCTGGGTGTCGCAACTGCGCGCCACCCAGCTTGAGGGCCTGGTCACCAGCGCCCGCAGCTTGGCGCATTCAATGACCGCCAGCGTGAGTTACTTCCGGTCGCTGCCGGTGGCCTATCGCCCGTTGGTGCTGGACCAATTGCGCAGCATGGGCGGCACGCGTTTTGTGGTGACCCTCAATGATCGCCCGCTGGACATGCAAATACTGCCCGAAACCCCGCGCAAGCAAGCGGTACTGGTGGCGGTGGATGAAGTGCTGCGCCAGACCCTGGGTGCCGACGTGCACATCTCGGTTGAGTTCGTCAGCGCCGAAGACCTGCGCATCTTCAATGCTGGCCTGAAGCTCGACGAACTGCCACGCTCCTGGGCCCATTACGCGCTGACCCTGGAACCGGTGAACCCGCCGGTGCTGGTCACCCAGATCCAACTGGCACCCGGTGAATGGCTGTACATCGCCTCGCTATTGCCCGAGCCCTACACCAGCCTGGAAGAGCAAGGCCTGCCGTCCCAGCAGGTGTGGTTCATCGTGCTCACCAGCGGTTTTCTGCTGCTGTTCATCGGCCTGCTGGTGCACTGGCAAAGCAGGCCGCTCAAGCGCCTGGCGCGAGCGGCGCGGGACATGTCCCTGGGCGCCGATGTGGAGCCGGTGGCGGAAGGCGGCGGCAGTGAAGTGGTGGAAGTGGGCCGTGCGTTCAATGCCATGCGTGAACGCATCAGCCGTTACCTGACCGAGCGCAGCCAGTTGTTCAGCGCGATTTCCCATGACCTGCGCACGCCCATCACCCGCCTGCGCCTGCGCGTGGAATTGCTGGAAGACGAGAACCTGCAAAACAAATTCGGCCGTGACCTGGATGAGCTGGAATTGCTGGTCAAGGGCGCGCTGCAATGTGTGAAAGACACCGACATCCACGAAAACATCCAGCCGGTGGACCTCAACCACGTCCTCGAATGCCTGGTGGAGCCGTACCTGGCACCCCATGGCAATGGCCGAGTGACCCTCGATGGCACGGCGCTGTCAGCCTACCCAGGCAAGCCGCTGGCGCTCAAGCGTTGCATCGGCAACCTGATCGACAACGCGCTCAAGTACGGGCAGAACGCGCATTTGCATATCGAGGACGATGGCGTGCAGTTCATCCTGCATGTGGATGACGAAGGGCCTGGTGTGCCGCAGCAGCGACTGGAGCAAGTGTTTGAACCGCACTTTCGCCTGGCCGGCCAGCAGCAGGGTTACGGGTTGGGGTTGGGGATTGCGCGCAACATTGCCCACAGCCATGGGGGCGAAGTGAGTTTGCAGAACCTGCGCGAAGGCGGCCTGCGTGTCACCCTGCAACTCCCCCGCGGATTAGACTGAATATACGCAGGACTACTGTGGGAGCTGGCTTGCCTGCGATAGCCATAGGTATCTACACAACTGTGCAGTTCGCCGCAGCCACCGGTAACCACGATGCGAAGCGAGCCGCTCTTGATCTTGCTCTTGATCTGCTTGTGAT